>JBBQGK010000001.1:0-103440 GCA_038322885.1 Bacteriovoracales bacterium
CCGCGCTTACCGAGTGCAATAGAGAGTTGATCATGTTCTACGTTAACATCAAGAGTATGGTCAGCGTGGTTCAAAGAAACAGATTGAATGTCAGCTGGTGCAAGAGCTGCACGAGCGAAGGTTTCAATGTCTTCGTTCCAACGAACGATATCAATTTTCTCACCTTGAAGTTCATTCACGATGTTTTGAACGCGTGATCCCTTCATACCAACACATGCTCCAACTGGATCAATGTCTCGGTCCTGAGATGCAACAGCTATTTTAGCACGGTGACCTGGCTCACGAGCAGCTGCTTTAACTTCGATTGTTCCATCAGCGATTTCTGGAACCTCAACTTCGAAAAGTTTAACGAGGAACATTGGCGATGTGCGGCTTAGGCGGATTTCAGGTCCACGGTTAGTCATGACAACTTCAGAAAGGTAGGCCTGGATACGATCTCCTGGCTTGAACGATTCGCCGAAGATGATTTCTTTCTTCGGAAGAATGGCATCAGACTTACCAAGATCGATCACAACGTTCCCTTTTTCGAAACGGCGAGCGATACCTGTAACAAGATCTCCTTCACGGTGCTTGAATTCAGAGAAAAGAATGTCTCTTTCAGCGTCGCGAACTTTTTGGAAAATGATTTGTTTTGCTGTCTGAATGTCAACGCGAGAAAAACCTGGGTTTTCGATTTTAAGACCGAGCTGATCTCCGATCTCGCAACCCTCATCAAGTTTTTTAGCCGCTTCAAATTCGATCTCTTTGATTCCATCGCGGACTTTTTCAACAACGTTTTTATATTGGTAGATTTCTACTTCGCCATCTTCTTCATTGTAACGAGCTTCGTACTCACCTTGAATACCGAACTTCTTACGAGCTGTAACAAGGAAGGCTTGCTCAATAGCACCCACGATGAATTCTTTTTTGATTCCGCGGTCTTTGCCTAATTGTTCAATCACTCGGCTTAATTCTGAAAAGTTCACAGTACTCTCCTTATGCTTTCACCGATTTTAAATCGGGGTCTAAATTTACTTTCTTCACCTGTTTATAAGTGAGCTTTAAGTTAAAGCCCGCTACATCTAAAACAAAATCATCTTTATCAATACTCACAAGCTTGCCGCGTATTTTCTTATCGGCCTTGATGCTTTTGGGAGCACCTACTGTTTGCTCTTCGCTAAGAATCCCCATGATCACCACCATGAGGGTCTCCCCTATGCTCATCTTGAAATGTTCGAGATTAGCAAGATGACGAAAGACTCCCGGAGATGAAACTTCGAGAACAACATCATCTGGAATCCAAGTCTCAGATTCAAAGATAGGAGAAAGTGCATGATCAACTTTCACACAATCTTCGATTATCGCTGAGCCCGTGCGAGGGTCTTGGATGTACAAGCGAAGAAGTTTTTGGTTAGCGAGATATTCTATGTCATACAACCGGAAACCGGCTTCCAGAACGACTGGTTCGCACATGTGAAAAAACTTTTTCTCCATGCCAATTCGCTCAGAATTTATATCCATAAAATAAAAAAGGGTGGAAAACTTTCCCACCCTTTTCCCCTACAAGCCTAAAACGGTAGGGGTTCTTTTTAACAAAGTTCAATCAAAAGAGCAATTTAAACTCTTCTCTAACTCAAAGCGGTAACTCCATTGTGATCCCGTCAGTCCCGTCACTATAGTATCCCTTGATGATTCGCAGCTCACGAAACCCGGCTTTTTTGTAAAATCCAATTGCTCTGAGATTGGTGATCTCTACTTCCAAATAGATCCTAGAAAATTCACGCGATAAAAGCCAATCACCTATTGATTTTAAAAATGGCAACGACTCTCCCGTTCCTTGGTGCTCGGAAAGAAGCATAATCTTATGAAGCTGCGCTGCCTCATCTCCCTCGACTGTTGCTAGCAAGGCAAATCCTAAAGGTTGCTGATTTTTTTTCCAGACAAAAAGATGATTGCTTTTTGGATCAAGACTCTCCCATCCCAACCTTGTCCAGGGTCGTCGAAAAAACTGAATATCCCATTTTTGAAGGAGAATACCGGTTTCACTTTTCAGGTCGACTGATTCAAGCTTACCAGTAGTATTCATGACTAAATTGTTTGTCTAAGGAATCGACAAACAGATCCACTGAAGAGCGAATGGATTCAAAGCTTCTGCCTCCGGACTTAACCTGTGCCCCATATCGAGTTCGAAGATAAATTTCAGTTTGAAGCAAAATAATGAAATTACTTTTGAGTGAATCTTTATAAAGAACAGCTGTTTCGCACTTACTTTCTTTTGTCCCTTCACGAATGAGTTTGGCCAGCTCGGGAGTAACTTTACTTTTTTGATCTTCTGAATAACGGATCATTTTGAAAAATTGCCGAAGGTGAATCATTAACCCTTCATGCTCTCGGAGGTAACCGCCAACTTTGGTATCATCAGTTGGCATTTTTTTTAGAAAATCATCGAGGTCTTTTAAAAATTGAGGGTGAAAATACTGAATAAGTAATGCATCACTGTAGAGGCAATGTAGAGCGGATAAATTTCTGTACTGGTAGTTTATATCTTGAAGAGAAATTGTGCGGTCTATGATTTTAAAGAGAAACCGGTCTGTGGAGATGAGTTTTGCGGCACTCGCCTCCACAGAGATCAGACTAAACAGGAGAACTGATTTCGATATTTCCGATATTTTTTTGTTTAACAACTTCGTTCTCTTTGTGGAAACGAGCGTTCACGCGAGGGTTGAAGGTATATCCATCTTTCCCACGGAGAATGTACTGACGCTTGATTCCTTTCGGTTCAATGAGCTTACGGAGACGGCTGATTGATGTGTAAATCAACTTATCGTGGATAAGAGGATTATACTCATCTTTCCAGATCATCTTCGCGAGGTCTTCTTTATTATAGTAAGTGCCTGGAGTTTGCGCCAACAAGAAAAGGATCTCGAGGAGAACAAAACGGTGTTTGAAATCGATGACACCGAGTGCTTTCTCATGAATCACTCTGTTATGACGGTCAAGGTAGAGATCAACACTTGAATCGTTCACATCTTCAACTTCCATCATAATGAGCTGCTCGAGACGTTTGAAGTATTCATCGTCCAGAGAGTTTTGAGCAAGACCAAAGAGCATCAGTGACTTAGAAAATTCGCCCATTTTCTTGAGTGCGATCCCTTTATTCAAGAGAACATAGTTATGCATGTTCCAGCAGCGTTTCGAGTGGAGAAGCTTCATAGCAAGATCGTATTGAGGCAAGGCCCCTGCATAATCGCCCAGTTCTCTCAGAGTGTTACCCCAGAGAAGGTGCATGCTACCTTTCAAATATCCTTTTTTGAGGATGTTCAAAAGTTCGTTTAATTGGATTAAGTGTTGGAGAGCGTCCTGAAATGACTTCATCTGATAAGCGTTGGTCGCCATCGCATAAAGAGATTTAGCCATCAGCTCAGGTTCATTCTCAGTCTGGGCCTTGCGGTAAGCTTGGTTGAAATTCTTATGAGCTTCCTGGAATTCACCTTTATAAGTGTTCACTACGGCAGCGTTATAAAAATATTCAGCATTTAATGAGGGAAGTGTAGAAACGGTCTGATCGAGCAAATCAGCAGATAGCTGAATGTATTTGTTTGCTTCTCTCTCATTCAAACTTTCAGAATAAATGCGGATCAAGAACCCATAGATTTTGAAAATCGCAAAAGCGTCTTGGGGAAGTTCGGTGCGAGTGAGAGCTAAAAGGAAGTGTTCTTCAGCTTTTTCAAAATCTGCTTTATCGTAAAAGATTTTAGCTAGACGATAATGGGCCTGTCCTTCGATTCGGCTCGAATCGATAGGCAGATGGGCCAAGAATCTGTCGTCTTTTGCTAGATCCACCACGGCCCTACTCATCAACGTATCAATTGATGGCGTTTGAATGGTGTCCATAAAAGTCCTCCTGAAGAATGACGTAAGAGTCGATCTTACAATCCAATAGTATGAGCTTTAAACCCCATCCAAAATGAATTGGCAATATGCTTGTTAGAAACATGTTTTCAAATACCCTTATTTCAATCATTTTGTAATCTTAGACCCTGTAAGAGTCGTGGTGGTGGAGACAAATTGGCACCTCTTTTTTACTTAGCCAAAGACCAAGTTGAAGAAATGTTTCTTACATCGCGTGATGGAAAGCTTGGGTAATTAGTCTAACTCATTGATAAAACGGAAAGCCGTTGATAAGGTTTCCCAATAAAATTTTGTGAGGAACTCATGGCCAAGTACGATCTCGATACTCTTAGACACTCAACTGCTCATTTAATGGCCCAGGCTATTATGGAACTTTATCCAAATGATAAAGTTCAATTGGGGATTGGGCCCGTCATTGAAAATGGATTTTATTACGACATCGATATGCAAAAAAAACTCACCGATGAAGACCTGAAGGGCATCGAAGAGAAAATGAAAGAGATCATCAAAAGAAATCTTCCGATTGTTCGTCATGAGGTCAGCCGTGCGGACGCGATAAAACTTTTTGCAGACCGAGGGCAGATTCTTAAAACGGAGCTTATCCGCGATATTCCGGATGGTGAGGTTATCTCCTACTACACTCAAGGCGACGCATTCTTTGATCTTTGTACGGGTCCCCATGTTGAGAAAACTTCTGAACTCAATTTCTGGTTCAAGCTTCTTCATACCGCCGGAGCTTACTGGAGAGGAGATCAAACTCGCCCGATGCTTCAGCGAATTTATGCGGCCTCGTTCAACTCAAAAGAAGAACTGAGAGAATATCTCACGCAAATTGAAGAAGCTAAGAAGCGCGATCACCGTAAGCTGGGTAAAGAGCTCGAACTTTTTATCTTTGATCCGGTGGCACCTGCTTCGCCTTTTTTTATGCCAAAAGGTGCCATTATTTATAATGGCCTCGTAGACTTCATGAGACGCATTTATAAAGTTTATGATTACCAGGAAGTCATCACTCCCCAGGTTCTAGATGTAGACCTTTGGCACACTTCTGGTCACTATGAGAAATATCACGAGAACATGTACTTCACACAGATCGATGAGCGCGAGTTTGCCTTAAAGCCGATGAACTGCCCATGTCACATGCTCATGTTTTCTCATCACAGATATTCGTATCGTGATCTTCCTCTGCGTTTCGCGGACTTTGGAAGACTCCATCGCTACGAAAAATCGGGTGTCGTTTCTGGACTCACTCGAGTTCGGACCTTCTGCCAAGACGATGCTCATATTTTTATCCAGACTGAAGGTATTCAAGCTGAAATCAAAACGTTGATGGATATGTTCTTTATCGGCTACGAGCATTTTGGATTTAAAAAAATCAAGATTGGTTTTTCCACTCGTCCAGAAAAGCGCGTGGGTTCAGATGAGGTTTGGGATCAGGCGGAAGCTGCCTTGAAGGCCGCGCTTGATTCGTCTGGGAGAGAATATTTTATTAATGAAGGTGATGGCGCATTCTATGGCCCAAAAATTGACATTCAAGTGGCAGACGCACTCGGGCGCTTTTTTCAGCTTGGAACCATTCAGCTAGACTTCCAATTACCAGAGCGATTTGATTTAAAATTCACCAACGACAAAGGTGAAATGGAGAGACCGGTTGTGATTCATCGGGCCCTGCTTGGATCCCTTGAGAGATTCATTGGTGTCTACATAGAGCACGTGGCGGGAGCATTTCCTTTCTGGATTGCACCTGAGCATGCGGTGATTATTCCGATCAAAAATGAGCTCCACCTTGAGGCCTGTAAGACTTTGGCGTTCGAGCTTAAGCAGAAAGGGTTTCGCGTTCGTGTGGATGAGAGGAATGAATCGATGGGACTTAAAACCCGTCAGGCGCAGACAGGAAAAATTCCTTTCATGCTTGTTTTGGGTGATAAAGAGATCGAAACAAAATCAGTGAGTGTGAGAAAATACGGAGAGATGAAGTCAGACACAATGAGTGAATCTGAGCTCTTTTCACATTTCGCGACTCTCGATTTGGAAAAAATTCCTGCACCTCTAAGGGGCAAGTAATCATCTGAGTTTTGAAGTCGGTCGGGTAGGCAAAATAGACAGATCTTCGGATTAACGGGCTTTGGGGCTAAACTAGCTCATGGCCATTCAACCGGACATTTCTTCTTACGTTGATTATCACAAGCTGGGGCTTCACTTGAAGCCCGTCCTTGTTGGTGAACTTTATCTTTGTCGAAAACTAAAGCACCCAGTTTATATTTTTAAAAATGGAATGTTTTATCCCATCATTAGTGAGGGGACCCTGCCTACTAAGGATGTCATCACGACATTGATTCGTAATTCTTACCGCGAAGTTTATCTTTACCCAGACGACATCGCTGAAATCAAAAGCAATCTCGAAACTGCATTGATCAAAGTCACGCGTTCCTTGTCCGTGGGTGATCCTCTTGAGAATGGAACAAAAGACTTAAAACTTCTGTGTCTCAATATGGGTGGTCTCTACCAGAATCCACATGATGATAACGTTCTCATGCTTCAGTTCCAGAGTTCTCAGAACCTTGGAAAATTTTTGATGGAGAATAAAAAATTTCTTCCTTACTACTACCAATCCTTGATCCGAGAAAATTTTCACTTCACGCTCGCTCAGCCCATGCTTTCTTCCTTGATGCTTTTGTCTTTCATGCAAACGATCCATTTATTTCATGAAAAGGAAGTTGAGAATCTTTTTCTTGCGAGCTACCTAAAAGACATCGGGCTTTCGATGATTCCAGAGGACAGGCTTGATATTAAGAATCTTGATTCTCGAGACAAGGATCTCTTTGCAAGTCACTCTGATTTTTCTTTCGATCTTCTAGAGGGAAGAATTCCTTTATCTAAGAACTATCTCACCATCGTTCGCCATCACCATTTCCTGAACGATAAGCTCAAGGATCTCGCTGGAGCGGAGAGAACGGAAGAGAAAAAAGATCAGGACGTTGTCTTAGGAATTGAAAGCACTCTAGTCGGAGTCTTTGATATTATCGTTGCTATGACCACTCCTCGCCCCTATAGAAAGGCACTTACACTCTTTCAGGCGCTTGAGATTATCAAGAAGATGATGGCCGATGATTACCCTCAAGAGTTCCGAGCACTCGTTGTCTTTCTTAAGCAGTTTTACAAAATCTAATCTTTCCAAAGCGTCTAAATTTTCTCAAACTAAATATACTAAGATTTATTTTGAATCTGAGTCCAGAAATTCTAAGGAGGGAATAATGGCGCAGGAACAGAGTCCACTGACAGGTATCATTGAAGAAGACAAAGTCGTTATCGATTTTGGTGAGTTCGAAGGGAAATCTGTCCTCGAAATCGCTGACACGAAGCCTGACTTTTACCAGTTCCTGATTGAGCAGAAAGAGACAGGAAATTTTTCCATTCGACGTACGAAGGACAAAATTTTCAGACTCTACATTCATCAGACCTATTTGAACTAAGAGATTTAAAAAGAGGAGCTATGCTCCTCTTTTTTTTTATGAAAATTTTTATCCTGATGCTTTTATTATTTTCTCTCTCAGCTTTCGCAGATCTGGATTCAGATGCGGAAGCCATTACGACGTTCAAGTCTGAAGAATTTGATAACGCAAAAAATTACGTAGCACTCACAAGCCTGAATGGGACGATGACGGATGAATTTGTCTCATCCTTGCTTTCGGACGAAAAGAAGCTTCGATTTTTTTATGTTTGTTATCTTCAGTATCATTTTTTGAAGCGCTATAAAATCGATAAGGTGTTTACCCAAGATCTTGAAAAAAAATATGACAAGAAACCACTCACAGAAGATCAGGAAAAAAGTCTAAATCGCTCTCTGGCGAGTCTTGTCTATAGTGATAAGTTAGAGAGTTTAAAAACGGCCCTTCCCGACAATGATCGAGAGTCCGAAGAATACTTCTTAAAAATCATGAACCGCTTAGAGAATGTCCGGCTTAGATAAGGTTTTCGGACTTGAGTTTAATGAGATGCTTTTGGATATTCTCCATGGCATAGGGCCAGAGCTTCTGTGGCACATCTGCATAGATCTTCTGTAGCATGGCTTCAGGACCCATGCCCTGAAGGTGATATTCTTTGATCTGAGCTTCGCGCATTTTTCTGTGTTCCAGAGTCTTCTCAATGATGGAAACTCCTCCAAGGCCAATTCCATGCGAAGGGAACACGACTTTAGGTGAGAGACCAATCACTCTCTCGAGAGTCTTGAAATATTTCGACATGTCACCCTCATCCCCACCGATAACAACAGTTCCTATTCCCTGAAAAAGATCACCGGCAAGAAACCAGCTCATATCTTCAGGTGCAACGGCCAGCTGTCCTTCATCATGTCCAGGAACTTCAATAATCTTTACATCCCTTCCGAGCCATTGGGTCACAACATCACCTTCTTTGAGAAATGATGTTTTGACTCCGTTGAAATATGAAGGATCTTTTTTAAGGATTTTATCAAAGGTATAGGAACTTAAAAGAATAGGTACATTGAGTTCAAGTGCTAATTTATTAGATCGCTCATAGTGATCTGGATGATGGTGAGTGATGAGAATCTGATCCACACCAAAAAGATTTATGGTCCTTAGGAACTTTTCATATTCGTGATCATCTTGAGGAGAGGGATCGATTAAGATTTTAGGGCTTTTACCGTCACCAAGAAGAAAGGCATTGGTTCTCACCGCGGGAGGAAGAGTATGCGAGAGTGGCATAATCTGTCTGACAGATTTTAGAGACTCGATATAAGGAACAAATTTCTCGGAATCGTATTGAAAGTTAAGATCAGGGATCGATTCCGTATGTGGATTCTCTCCAAGCTTCTCGATCACTTTGATGACCGGAGGAACGGCGAGGATAAAACCTTTATCGTATTGACGTAAGAGTTCTTCAGCACTCATCCATTTAGCTATTTTGGCTTCGTTACGATCGATGACAAAATCGAGTTTGGTCGAGAGTTGGATTTTAAAAAAGTAAGTAGCGAAACGGTATGGATTAAAGTCGGGAGTCACGGCAAGGCCTAAGAAATTAATTTTTTGAATACCACCAGAGGCCAAGACTTTGTTTAAGTTTACTCCCAGCTCTTCCTCAGCTTCACGTACGACAGTACCCCAAAGTCTTTGATCAAGGTCTTTGATCAAGGCATGGTTGCCAGCAATTTTATCATCTCCAATTTCGACCTTGCCACCGGGGAAGGCCCAGTACCCGGGAAAGGCCTTAAGAAAATTTTGTCTTTGAATGGCAAATATTTCATCGCCACAAGTCAGAACGATTGAAACAGCGTCGATGACCGAACTCATACAATGATACCCAAATATTTTTCGGCAGCAGCATATCGAATTTCTCGATACCCTTTAATCGAATCAAGCTCTTTAAGTCTTTTGCGACTGACGCCTTTTAAAATCTCAGAACGAATTTTATTCGCAATGGATCGCTCTTTTTTATGCCAATTAGGCATCATAATTCGCAGGATCCGCAAGTGTCTCATGATCTTGAGCATCCAAGGCTTAGGAGAAAAATCAAATTCAATTTTCTTTTTTCCAATATCAAATCCAGGACGGTTGATGTGAACCACTTCAAAGCCAGTCCCAAGATCAGCGTAGAGTTCTTGATCTTTCTGAGTTTTCATCGGAGAAATCATCAGGTGAGATACAAAAACCTCATCTTTCACCCAATATGTTTTTGCAAGGGCCCTGAGAGCAATTGCCTGATCTTCTTCAGGATAGAGTTTTTTTAAATTGAGGGCATCCTCGTAAAGGCCAGGAAGATTTAAACCCTGGTCATAGATCAGCAGATCGTGAATATACTGTCCTAAATGGAGTTCAGGGATTGAAGGAAATTTTTCATGAAAGAGTTTCAGGTATGATTGCCAAAGATTGGTGAGCTTAGCTTTTGATTGCCAAGGATATGTTCCAAGAGCGACACTTCTCTCCATCAAGGCCAATTCATAAGAATCATCCTGAAGAATTTCAACTGGTTCATTTCTTAATTTTTTCTCAAACCAAGATCGTCCCATTTCAAAAGCAAGCCAGTTATTTTCAAACTCAGCTCTCGGAACTGCACTCATGATGGCCGCCTTAATATCCTCTAGAGAGAAAGGAAGGCGTGATGCCTGAAAGGCAATTCCCATGATCATAGAAGAGGCATAAACCGGGCGCTGGAATTTTTCAAAACACATTTTCTTTAAGGGGGCCATGATAAGGCGTTCACCAAGTTTTGAGCGGAGCTCATTTTGCATTTTTTCAGCACTCATGACATCAGATTCAATCCCACGATCGAGAAGAATGGAGAGGGGAACCTGGTAGTCAGAATCGACAATCATCAGGCCCTTAGTTGAGAGATATTCCACAGCTCGGGCACCTTCCAAAAGATCAGGTGAAAGGATGAGATCTGATGAACCAATCGGAACAACAGGGCCTTGTGATTTATTTTTCCCATAAATGCTCAAGTGACTCATCACAGAGCCGTTTCTTTGTGCGAGGCCTTTCTGATCAACGAATTTGAAATCGAGATCGTCTCTTCCACCCATGCCGGTGGCAGCTTCAGCAAGAACTCGTGATATGGTTGTTACTCCTGAGCCTCCCACTCCAATCACGATGAGGCGGAAGTCATCGCCCTCTGCAATTTGCTGAAGATTTTTATGAGGAGCTGGAACTGCGATCTCAGAAGTCTCAGATATAGTCGGAGAAGCTTTTTTATATTTTGTTGGGTGGTAGTCGTAGACTTTAACCAGTTCAAAACTCGGACAGGCCTTGATCTTGGTACAGTAAGAATCAGAGACGCAAATTTGAGGATCTATGATGACATTAGTTCCATAGGCTTCATATGATTGAGAAAGACACGGACAACCAGTCATCTCAACGCATGCACGACAATCCTCACAGGCGAGAGTGTTGATCTGATAAAAATGTCGTTCTTTTTCCGTTTTTCCTTGGGCGAAGAGCTTGCGCTCATCTCTTTTCTTTCGACCATGGAAAGTGAGGGCGCACTCTTTATTTGAGACTACAACTTTCACACCTGGTTTTTGAACTAACTCTAGAAGTAGGTTTTTATAGAAAAATCTGTCTGAGGGATTAATTTCGAGAGCTTCTGAAACCTGCAGTGAGCGAGCAACATCAAGCATACTCTGACGTGGGCGAATGGTTCCCTCAACCGACTCACCTGATCTTGGAGTCACTTGGTGGCCTGTCATCGCCGTATTATCATTATCGAGAAGAATATAAGTAATGTTATGGTTCATTTGAACTGAGTTCGAAATGGCCGTCATTCCTGAATGGAAGAATGTCGAATCTCCCATGAGAACAACAGAAGGATTGGTCGTAAATAAATCAGTTCCAGCACCTAGTGCCCCACCTTGTCCCATAGCCGAGAGATCGTGCATCTCTTTAAAGGGTTCAAGAAATGAAAGTGAGTAGCATCCTACGTCCCCGTGAGAAATGAGATCGATGTCTTTTCCAGCAAGGCTTGCGCGAACATCTTTCATAATGCTCAAGGTTTCTCGGTGAGGACAACCAGGGCAGAAAGTAGGGAGACGCTTGGGAACCAGTAGATCAAGTTTCAAAGGAGCCGCTAATTCCTTAAGGCACGTATCCTCACCATTTTTCCATTCGATGATATCTAAAACGTGGCTAAGCTTTTTATAGATTATTTCATACGACAGGCCACCGAACGCAGGAAAACCTTCTAGGAATTTTCCCTGAGACCCAAATTCTTTACCGAAAACATTTATATTCAGTCCAAGCTTCTGGATGAGATTTTTAACCTCGGCTTCCATGAAACCGCGCTTTTCTTCAACGACAATTAACGTTTTAATTTTTGAAAGGTAAGGAACAAGTTGAGCTTCGTTAAAAGGATAAGAGCTTGCGGCCTTGTAGAGAGATAACTTCTCGAGAATTTCTGCTTCTTCCATAACCTGCTTGAGAGTTTCGAAAGCTCCCCCACTTCCCATCACACCAATTTCTGAATTTAAGTTTCCGAAAATTTCATCAAGGTTGAGCTCTGCTAAGACGTCTAAGACTTTCGGAAACCGGTGGATGATCATCTCTCGATCAGCGAGAAGTGAGTTGGGTGGAACCATGACATGCTTTGAGAGGTTAAATTCTTTCGGATCAAGAGTGACAAGCTCATTTGAGAGTTTTTTCTCCTCAAAAACTTCGACTCGTCCTCCCCCCTCGGCCATATAGGTTGTGAGAAGAATCCCTACGTAAACCGTACTATCTTGAGACAGCTTGAGCGCCTTGCCCATCCAGTCCTTTAATTCTTGTGGGGTCGAAGGCTCAAGATAAGGCATGTGAAGATGCTTAAAAAGGTATCGAGAATCGGCCGGAGTAGAGGTTGAGATCGACCATGGATCATCACCAACTGCGACAACCACGCCAGATGTTTTTCCGTCGAGCATTTTTCCAGGATTGGCGAAGTTCCCTACAGACAATGCATCTGAAGCCACATGAAGACCCATAGACTTCATCGCCACAAGAACATTTTGTCCCGCCATCTTTGCACCCGATGCCATGGCAGCAGCATTGGCCTCGGAGTTAGCGATAACTACTCGAACACCTTTTTGGTGAAGAGCAGATTTTTGTTCGTAGAGAATATTAAAGAAATCCGCTAGAGGAGAACCAGGGTATCCAGTGTACAGATGGAAACCTGCTTCTAGAGCACCTTGGACGAGTAATTCATTGCCATTAAGAATCTTATAGCTCATTGTTTTACCGTTATACACGGGCCATTTCAGCTTGGCCATTTACAAGGGTTTATCATGGTAGAAAATAATATTTTAATCTCACAATCTGTTGCTATTTTGGTCGATGGAAATAACATCGAACGCTCTTTAGAATCAGAACATAATAGTCCCCACATCATGATCAATTTCGATGTTTTGATTCCCCGCCTTTTGAAAGGCCGCGGACTCAATCGCTTAATCTATTTTCGTGAAGGGAAAAATATTTCTAGTAAGCTTGCAGAAAGGTTGCACGAAAAATATCACGGTTCAGTGAGACCCTGCCATAAATCAGCTGATATTCCCCTGAGTATCAATGCAACTCAACTCGCCAGTAAGATCGACGCCATCATTATTCTTTCTGGAGACTCCGATTACGTAGAGCTTGTGAGGCATTTAAAATCGGAAGGCGTGCGGGTAGAAATTTGTGCCGTTGAATCAACAACAGCAGGTGTTTTACGCGAAGAAGCCGATTACTTTCATGCCATCGTTAAGGAAGATAGTTTCTCCCTTAACCAAGGCTCGAGTAAAAAGAAATCTTCGAAGCGCTAAATTACTTAAGCGCCTTTACAGCCTGAAGAACGATTGAAGGCTCCGCTCTTTGGCGATAATCTGCATCGACATAAGCGAAGGCGACGATTCCATCTTTGCCGACCAAGAATGTTCCGGGTATAGATAATTCGTTTTCGTTGTCACCGTGATAGACAGACAAATCAATCCCACTCTTCTTAAGTACTTCCGCAATTTTGGGATGCACTTTGTAAACAAGCTTAAACTGTTTTGCAATGGCTTGGTGATGATCACTAACCACGTCGTAGCTGAGAGAATTTTTTGTCTTTGTTTCACGGATTTGTTCAGCATTATCGGGTGCGATCGCTAATATTTGCGCTCCGGCCTTCTTAAATTCAGCGTTCATTTTTTGATAGTGCTTAAGCTCCATCAAGCAATACGGACACCATCCACCGCGATAAAATTTAAGGACGACAGGACCTTCAGCATAGATCCGGCTCAACTGAACTTTTTTTCCACCAAGGTCGACCAAAACATCAGGGACCTTATCTCCCACCTTCAGAGATTGACTTTCAATTCCTGATGCTTTTTGTTCTTTAATATTTTTTTCAAAAAGATCTACCACTTCTTTGGGCATCTTTTCTGTGAAAGTTTTTTTTCTGAGACTCAAACCTTCACCTAAACTGTCTCCAGAAGCACCCTCGAGTGCAAAAGCATTTGCAAAATTTAGTAAGACAATAAAACCAAGAACGAATTTAAGCATACGGACTCCTTATTTTTGACAATCGAAAACTTTAGTTCAAAGATAGTTCCATTCACAGGAGAAGCTAATGACAGTTGTTAATCCAGCCGGGCTCAAGAGCATTGATCACTTAGAATTCACAGTTCCGGATCTCAACTCTTCAACTCTTAAATTATTCACAACGATGGGCTTCACCCAGACGGCCCAAAACAGTGACTCGAAACTTTTCACTCAAGGGCAAGTGAGATTTTTAGTCAAAGGTTCAAATGACTCAAACGAACTTTCCCACAAATACTACAAGGCTCACGGCGAAGGCGTAAGTAAAATTTCATTTCAAGTAGAAAGTGTTGAACGCGCTCTTGAGACAACGTTAGGAAACGGTGCCAAACTTATCCACGATCTTAAAATTCAGCAAACGCCTCAGGGCGTTACTAAGACGGCATCGATCCAGGGTTTTGGCGATGTGATCAATGAGTTTGTTGAACGTCCAAGTTCCGAATTTCGTCCGGGTTTTAAAAACCTGGAAAGCGACTCCACAGCAAATCCCCTTAAGACGAGAGTCTCCCGTATTGATCACCTCACCAACAATGTACCGAAAGGTCAGATGGAACACTGGGTAGAGTTTTATAAACGAACTTACGGTTTTGTGGAAACTCGTTACTTCGACATTAAGGGCTCAAAAACTGGCCTCAATTCTAAAGTTGTTCAGCTCGCCGACAACTCAATCATCATTCCCATTAATGAACCAGAAAAAGAGAATGGAAAATCTCAAATTCAGGAATTTCTGGACGTTCATAAAGGACCAGGGGTTCAACACATCGCCCTCATGACTCCGGATATAATTTCAACAGTAGGAGAACTTCGCTCGAGAGATTTGAAATTCCTGGATGTTCCAAAAACTTATTATGAAGCAATTCCCAATAGACCGTTCAAGGTAACTGAGGATGTTTTAATTCTCGAACAACTTCGAGTGCTCGTCGACGGCGATCCAGAAGGATATCTTCTTCAAATTTTTTCAGATACCGCTATAGGCCCACTTTTCTTTGAGTACATTCAGAGAAAAAATCATTGGGGATTTGGAAATGGAAATTTCCAGGCCTTGTTTGATGCCATCGAACGCGATCAGATGAAACGCGGCTATTTATAATAATCGAAGGCCATTTTGGTGATCGATGCGAACACGACAACTCTTAAAAGTGCTCGCACAAATGTACTACCTTTTAAGAGGGCAAGTCTGACTCCGAGGTAGGCCCCGAGCATATTGAAAATCATCATTGGCAATGCGAATTGGAAGAGAAAATTTGTCTTAAGCGAGAACAGTAATAAGGCAGCAGCATTGGTCGTGAGATTTATTAATTTAGCGTAAGCTGAGCCTTCAACAAAAGTCATTCCAAGCAAACCTACAAATGAAAAAATCAAAAAAGTTCCAGTTCCTGGTCCAAAAAAACCATCGTAAAAACCAAGAACAGAACCAATCGCAATAGGTTTCCAGATAGGAAAATGAATTCCACTGTCGTGATTGACCATGCCAAAGTCTTTATTTCGAATCGTAAAAAGAAAAACCAGAAACATCATCACCATGAATATTGGTTTTAGGACGTCACTACTGACAAGGGTGACTACATAGGCACCGAGGCCAGAAAATAAAAAAGCAGACACCATCGCTGGAGCACAAATTCGGCCAACAAACTTCACTTGTTTGGAATAGCGATAAGTCGAAAAGGCCGTCCCTGATATTGAAACAAGCTTATTGGTGGCGAGCAAACTGACGATGGGATGAGCTGACAATACCGACAATACGGCAGGGAGTTGGATCAACCCACCCCCACCTACAATAGAATCCACAAACCCTGCCCCAAATGCGGCCAAACACAGAAAGCCTAAATCGGCAGTAAGCATTGAAAATTCCATGATACTTTTCAGCCCTTTTTGTGAATGAAATGGCCATTGTTAGGACTCTGTTAAGAATGGTCGGGCCACTAATAAAAAGGCACCTTCTTAGCTATGATCCACCCAAATAAGGAATCTCAAATGGCACGCATTGTTATTATGCTTCTTTTTGCTTTGGTTGGCTGCTCAAAAGATGAGTCGGTATTACTCATTCAAAATAAGGGATCCGATACACTTGTTAACCTTGCTCAGGCCTGGGCCGAAAAATATAAAGACGTAAAACCAACCGTCGCTATCGCTGTTTCTGGTGGTGGTTCTGGAACTGGGCTCGCAGCTCTCATCAAT
Source organism: Bacteriovoracales bacterium (assembly GCA_038322885.1). Taxonomy (GTDB): domain Bacteria; phylum Bdellovibrionota; class Bacteriovoracia; order Bacteriovoracales; family Bacteriovoracaceae; genus Peredibacter. The sequence goes on from JBBQGK010000001.1 coordinate 16,104, forward strand.
GGCACGGTCGACATCGCAAACTCTTCACGGGCGATGAAACCAGAAGAGCGTGATGAGGCCAAGAAAAATAACGGATCTGATGTATCAGAGTTCATCGTTGGAATGGATGCGCTTGCTGTATTTATTCATCCCAAAAATCCTATTGAAGGCATGACTCTTGAAGAGCTTGCCTGCATTTATGGTGAAGGCGGAAAATGCATTCGCTGGAGCGATGTACGGGGAACAATTGTTCCTGGATGCAAGGACAACAAAATTATCCGTGTTTCTCGCCAATCGAACTCGGGAACTTATCAGTATTTTCGCGAGGCCATTCTTGGAAAAAAACGCGATTTAAAATTGGGTTCAATGGATCTTAACGGATCTAGAGAGTCCATTGATCTCGTTGAGAAAACTCCTTGTGCCATTGGTTACTCTGGCATGGGCTATTTAAATCCAAACGTTCGAGCTATTTGTATTTCAAAAGAAACTAACGCTCCTTGCATCAAACCGACCATGGCCAATGCCATTGATAAGAGTTACCCAATCTCGCGCGAACTTTATATGTATACCAAGGGCTCACCTTCGGCAGAAGTGAAGGCCTACATGGATTGGACGCAGAGTGAAGAGGCAAAAAAAATTACCATAAAAGCTGGTTACGTACCGGCCCCAAAAAGGTAAATATGGAAATGAAAATGATAAAAACAGCTCAGCTTTCAATGGACTGGCGAAATAAGAAATCGAAAAAGCCAACCAGCGAAAAAATCATTGAATTCCTCATCAAGGCCGGTGGCCTTTCTTCTATCATATTGATCATTGCGATTCTTTTTTTCATCCTAAAAGAATCCTTTCCATTTCTTGTCGGAGCTTTCAATTTTAAAGAATTTTTCTTTTCTCCGGAATGGTACCCAGCTTCGGTGGTCAAGGTACGATACGGGATCCTTGCCCTTTTAGTTGGAACCGTTATGGTCACAGTTCTTTCGATGCTGATCGCCGTTCCTCTCGGGATTGCGTGTGCTTTTTATATCTCTGAGTTCTGCACACCAAAACAAAAAGAACTCTATAAAGTTTTGATCGAGTTTCTCGCAGCCATTCCATCAGTGGTTTGGGGCTTCATTGCGATCATGATGATCAATCCGATGATTATTAATATTTTCAACGAACCCATTGGTCTTAACATTCTCAATGCTTCTTTAATTCTCGCCCTCATGTCTCTCCCCCTTATTATTTCTGTGGGTGAAGATGCTCTTCGTGCAGTGCCTGAGCCCTACCGTGAAGCTGCCGAAGCCCTGGGAGCAACGAAATGGGAAATCGCTACCCGCGTTCTCCTTCCGGCCGCGAAGCACGGTCTTCTCGCAGCTGCTCTTTTAGGAGTTGGTCGAGCACTTGGTGAAACCATGGCAGTCCTCATGGCGACAGGGCACTCAATCCAAATTCCTCACAGTATTTTTGAACCCGGTAGAACACTAACGGCCACCATCGCAGCCGAGCTCGGAGAATCACCAAAAGGGGGAGAGCACTACCAGGCCCTTTTCACGATCGGTCTTGTTCTCTTTCTTATTTCATTTGCGGTGAACCTCACTGCTGACAAGCTTATCCGTGGGAGGAAACAATAATGTTTAGCCCAACAAGCCACTTATTAAATAAAGAAATCAAGGAGAAGCATTTCAAGAATCTCCTGAGCATGATCACGTTCTTTTTATTTCTTCCCGCACTCATTATTATTTTCTGGCTCTTCATCAAAGGCCATTCTGCTCTTTCTTGGAATTTTATTTTTCAGGATCCAACCAATGGAATGACCGCCGGAGGGATTTTTCCTGCAGTTGTGGGAACGATCTGGCTAGTCATCATAAGTGTTCTGGTTTCTTGCCCCCTGGGAGTTGTGGCCGCTATTTATCTTTCTGAATACGCTGAAGACAACAGGCTCACGCGGCTCATTCGTCTCGCGATTTTAAATCTCGCGGGTGTGCCTAGTATTGTTCATGCTCTTTTTGGTCTTGGTGCATTCGTTCTCTTCATGCGAATGGGGACAAGTATTCTGGCAGCATCCTTCACACTCGCCGTGATGAACCTTCCAGTGATTATCACTTCCACTCTTGAATCTTTGAAATCAGTTCCTCAATCGTACCGTGAAGCCTCATGGAACGTTGGAGCGAGTAAGCTCCAAACCATCAGATACATCGTGCTGCCTAACTCTTTGCCGGGGATTTTGACCGGTATCGTTTTCTCCGTTGGACGTTCAGCGGGTGAGACGGCGGCCATCCTGTTTACAGGTGTCGCTTTTTATCTTCCGTTTCTTCCAAAATCAGTATTTGATCAATGTATGTCCCTTTCCATGCATCTTTTTACCATCTCCACTCAAGTGGTGGGTGTTCCCGATGCTTATCCCTATGCCACTGCTCTCGTCTTGATTCTTCTTATTTTATCAGTGAACTCGGTCGCTGTTGTTCTGCGCACTTATTTCCGGACACGGAGAAAGTGGTAGTATGAAGAAAAAAATTGAAATTAAAAATCTCTCAGTAAATTACGGTCAGCGTGATGTGATCAAAAAACTCAATCTTGATATTTATCAAAATGAGGTCCTAGCTATTATTGGGCCCGCGAATTCTGGCAAGAGCTCACTTCTTAGGTGCATGAACCGCATGACTGAGTTCAACCCAAGTGCCCGCGTCTCTGGTGAGATCTTGCTTGATGGGGAAAATATTTACGCCGATGAAGACTCGACTTTTATCCGCCGCCGCATTGGGATGGTTTCACCACTGCCGGTGGGACTTCCTATGTCGATCAAAGATAATGTGACTTTTGCTCCGAGAATGGCCGGCTGTAAAGACCAAGCCGAACTGGATGCCATCATGGAAGACTGCTTGAAGAAAGCGTCACTTTGGGATGAAGTAAAAGATCGTTTAAATGGTCTTGCGACAAAACTTTCCGGTGGCCAGCAACAGCGCCTGACTATTGCGCGCGCACTTTCTCACCATCCTGAAGTTTTATGCCTGGATGAATTCTCAATTGCGATTGATCCAGTGACAACGATGAAAATTGAAGCCGTTCTGCAAGAACTTAAAAAGAATATGACAATTATCATGGTAACGAACGTGATCAATCAGGCCAAGCGCCTGGGGGACCGGACTGCGATGATGCTTCATGGGGAAATAATCGATCTTAATACTAACGATAAGATCTTCAGCGGAGAGATCAATGATAAACGTACGAAAGATTATATCGAAGGAGTTTTCGGATGAGAGATTATGCCGTTAACACGAACGATTTTAGTTTTTGGTATGGAAATTTTCAAGCACTTAAAGGTCTCACTCTCAATATTCCTGCGGGAAAGATCACAGCTCTTATTGGCCCGTCAGGATGTGGAAAGAGTACCTTCTTAAAGTGCCTCAATCGCATCAACGAGCGCGGTAGTGTGGTTTCCCATGACGGCAGTATGCAAGTATTTGGTTACGATATCTATCACCCATCTGTCGCCTTACAGGAACTACGCAAACAAGTGGGCATGGTTTTCCAAAAACCAAATCCTTTGCCGCTTTCAATTTATGAAAACGTAGTCTTCGGTGCCCGTACTCACCTAAAAAAAGTAAATACAAAGCAGCTCGATGAGATGGTTGAGACCTCACTTCGTCGTGTAGATTTATGGGAAGATCTTAAAGATCAACTCAATCGACCGGCCTTAACTTTAAGTCTTGAGAAGCAACAAAGACTTTGCATCGCTCGCCTGCTTCCACTAAAACCCAAATTGCTTCTTTTAGATGAGCCTTGTTCGGCCCTTGACCCAAGTGGAATTGAGGCGATTGAAACCCTGATCAGAGACCTCAAACGCGACTACTCCATCATTATCGTGACTCACTCCATGAGTCAGGCAAAACGCGTCTCGGATGACACCATGTTTATGTACTTAGGTGAGCTGGTAGAAGTCGGAAGTACAAAAAAAATTTTTGAAAATCCTTCTGAAGCGCGTACCGCCGCCTATATCGAAGGTCGATTCGGCTAAAAACCGTTACTTTTTGACATCTTTACCGGCCGGGCGTTATCGTGATTTCGAATTCATTCAATCACACAACGCACGAGGTTAATATGTTTAAAGTTATCGCAGTTTACAGAGTCCCTGCTGACGAAGCGGCCCGCGCTCAGTTCGAAGATCACTACAAAAACATCCACACTCCAATCTGCCTCAAAGTTCCCGGCATCAAAGAAGTGCGCACGAATAAAATTTTCGGAGGCCCAACTGGAACTTCGAACCTCTCGATGGTGACAGAAATGTGTTTTGAAAATAAAGATGCATGGAAAGCTGCGATGAAAACTGCGGAGATGATGGAGTCAGGAAAAGACGCTATGAAATTTGCGGGAGATCTGGTTTCTGTTCATTTTGCTGAAGAGCTGATCACAAAAGCATGAAAATTTTCGAAAATATTTTGGTTGAAAAAAACTACCGAAATCATGAGCACATTGCTCTCATCCAACTCAATCGTCCAAAAGTCTTGAATGCTCTCTCAACTGATCTCATGCGAGAAGTGATGGAGGCCTTGTTTCTGCTTGATGACGATAAAAATGTACGGGTCATTATACTCACAGGGAATGACCGTGCTTTTGCGGCCGGAGCTGACATAGGCCAGATGATGGAGGCGACTCCGATCGATCAGATTAATGATAATCGTTTCCGTACTTGGAAACAGTTTCCGTTGATAACTAAACCCATCATCGCGGCCGTGAATGGTTTTGCCCTTGGTGGTGGTTGTGAACTGGCGATGACTTGCGACTTCATCATCGCAGGTGACAAGGCCCAGTTTGGACAACCGGAAATTAAGATCGGAACCATCCCTGGAGCAAGTGGGACTCAGCGCCTGACAAAGGCCATTGGAAAATCAAAGGCCATGCTAGCTATTCTCACCGGGGATAACATGAGTGCCTACGAAGCTGAGAGATCCGGACTGGTCGCAAAAGTTGTACCTTCCGAAACTCTCATGCAGGAAACTTTTGAAATTGCGAAAGTGATTTCCAACCGTGCTCCAGTAGCGGTAAAGCTTGCTAAGGAAGCCGTCAATATGTCGTTTGAAACTTCTCTCAAAGATGGGATGGAGTTCGAGCGCAGAAATTTTTATCTCACTTTCTCATCCAAAGATCAAAAAGAAGGCATGAGAGCATTTATGGAAAAAAGAGAGCCAAAATATGAAGGTAATTAGTCTGATCCTCCTGTCACTTGCGTGTTCATCTCATCATCTTCATGAGAGAGGACTCGAACCCTTGAGTCCCCAGATGAGAGCTTGTTATGAAAAGAGTCAGGCGATGAAAGACGGAAAGGAAGGGATCGTTAAAATTTCGTTTACGATTTCTCAAGAGGGCCAGACTCTGAATCCGAAGATTGTTGAGAACGCTATTTCAGAAACAACTTTTGATGAATGTATCTTAAATGTCATCCGTCACACCCAGCATCCGCGCCAGATGGCCTCATCTGATGTGATCCAGCCGTTTCATTTTTTACGGGAGAAATGATGAATCATTTTGAAACCATCAAGTTTGAAAAAGAAGATGGCACCGCGATCATCACGATCAACCGCCCCCAAGTTTACAACGCTCTCAATGTGCAAGGAAAACTCGATATTATTTCCGGCATTAAAGAGGCGAATAAAGATTCTTCCATTCGCTCAATTGTTCTTGCAGCTGAAGGAAAAGCTTTCTGCTCAGGGCAAGATTTAAATGATCGAACCGTAGACGCAAGTAAAGGCCTGGTCGATATTGGCCACACCATTGAAACGGAATGGAATCCTTTAATTGAAGCGATTCGCTCTTCTGAAAAACTCGTGATTGGCGCCATCCAAGGGGTTGCCGCTGGAGCAGGCCTATCAGTTGCTCTTGCTTGCGACTTGAAAGTTGCGGCCCCCGGAGTTCGTTTTATTTCAGGGTTTTGTCAAATTGGACTGGCGCCAGATGCGGGCATGAGCTTCATGCTAGTTAGACAAATGGGTAACAGCAAGGCCTTAGAATTCGCTCTGATGGGCAAGCCTCTTCTCTCAGAGGACATGCTCGGGTATAATTTGATCAATGAGATTAACGAGAAGCCGCTTGAGCGTGCCCTTACTCTTGCCCATGACATTAATCAACTTGCTCCGCTTTCTGTGAAAATGATAAAGAAGAATTTCCAGCACGGGGCTGAGAAAGGTTTATCAGAAGTTTTAGAGCGTGAAAAATTTGCGCAAAGATTTCTTGGTTTCTCAGCTGATTATAAAGAAGGCGTCACTGCTTTCCTCGAAAAAAGAAAACCAGTCTTTAAAGGTCAATAGGAGTCGATATGAGCCAGTACACGAAAGAAGATGAAAAACTATTTGAAGAAATTAAAAATGGCCGGACTTTTGAGGCCACTTCAGAAATGCCGGAGATCTACCGCAAGAATCTTTTAAACCTCCTCTGGATGCAAGCAGATTCGGAGTATGCTGGAGGACTCGGGTACATGCCTTGGATTGCTAAAGCCCCGAACGCTCATGAGCGAGTGCTGGTCGCCCAGATCGTCAAAGATGAAATGCGCCACGCTTTTGTGATTTATAATATCCTCAATGATCTAGGCCAGAAGACCCAAGAGCACATGCTCTCTAACGAGTTTGACTGGAGACTTCCGGAAGATCTCGCCAACATTGGTTTTGCTCGTGCTAAAAAAGATAAACGCGTAAATATCTTTTACTACAACATCACTCACTGGGAAGACTTTTGTCTTTTCAACTTCCTGATGGACCGAGCCGCGGGCCACGTGCTTGAGGATACTCTCAATTCTTCTTACCTCCCTTGGAAGACTGCTATCGGTGCGATTGTAAAAGAAGAACACATGCACCTAGCTCACGGTGATAAGACCGTGAAGACCATGGCCGCTGATCCTGAGAAGAAAGCCTTTATTCAGCAAAGACTCAATCTCTGGTGGCCTCGGGTGATGAATACTTTTGGGAAATCAACCGGAAGTGGAAATGATATTTATCAGCGCCTAGGACTTAAGAGTCGTTCAAACGCTGATGTCCGTGCTGCCTTTGTTAAAGAGATCAATGACAAGTGCCAGGAATGGGGACTCAAAGTCCCTGAGTACATCGAAGCTGAACAACCACTCGTCTACTCAGCTTAATAAATGAATCTAAAAAAAATTGTCGTCATAGGTGCCGGGACCATGGGTTCCGGCATCGCTCAATGGTTTGCTCAGCAAGACTGTGTTGTGGAGCTCGTAGATAATTCTACGGAGCAGATGAGTAGGGCGTTGAGTGGAATCTATTCCTCGTGGGAAAAGTTATCTGAGAAAGGTAAACTCTCGGCCTCTCAGGTTACGTCCATGAAAAAAAGAATTTCAACCAAGGCCCAAACTGATATTTCCAAAGATGCAGATCTTGTGATCGAAGCCATCATCGAAGACTTAGAAATAAAGAAAAAACTCTTCACTGAACTAGATCAATACTTTGATTCTCATACGATTATCGCCTCAAACACTTCGAGCTTCCCTATCACTCTTATGAGTGAAGCCGTTAGTGACATGAGGAAACATAAATTTGTAGGGCTTCACTTTTTTAATCCGGCCACGATCATGAAGCTCGTCGAAATTATCCAGGGTATACATTCTGATGAAACACTTTGCCGCAATCTTTATTGCTGGTTTGATTCAAGAGAAAAAAAGCCTGCGTTCTGTAAGGACTCTCCCGGGTTTATCGTGAACCGGGTGGCCCGTAATTTTTACGGCGAACCCCTACGAATCGTGAATGAAGACGATGAAAAAAAGATGAGAGAAGTAGACCGGATTTTAAAAGAGGTCGGTGGATTTAAGATGGGACCTTTTGAGCTCATGGATCTCATTGGAATTGATATTAATTACTCCGTCACTTGTTCAGTCTGGGAAGCCTACCATAAAGAACCACGCTTTGATCCTCATCCTCTTCAGAAGAAAATGGTAGATGAGAAGAGATTCGGACGAAAATCTAAACGTGGATATTTTAAGTATGACTAATGTCCTTTTTGATAACATCATCCTTAGTTTTGGGCATTCCTCGAAAGAAGAAAAAAAATCTTTTTTAAAGAAAAACGTCTCCAAAGATATTTATATGGATCTGACTTGCTTTGATCCTGCAGAGTTCTATTCCGAATTCCCTCAACTGAAAGGGTGTTTTGCGGCTCTTTTTTGTGATACCGACAAGAAAATGGAGATTCACTTTAGAGAAAGATCTGAAAGTGTGATCAAAAAGCTTCAAGAACTAGGCTACTCTCCCGTTGAGACAACCATCGTTTCTTGTGGGTTTATTTTCCCTCGAACGATTGTTCAGATCATCAATGAAGCTCATTTTGCCCTCGAAGAAAAAGTGGCCTCTAAAGATGACATTGACCGTGCGATGAAGTTTGGCGTGAATTATCCGAAAGGTCCTTTTGAGTGGTCCAAGGGACGAGAAGAAATAGTGCTAAGTTTATTAACTGAGCTCTATCAAAAAACAAATGATCTACGCTACCGCCCTTCTAAACTCCTATGCAACCAATAGTTGTACCAAAACTTATAACCGAACGTTTACTATTGAAGGCGATCACAAGCGCTGACATTCCCAATTATAAAAAATATTTTGTCGATTACGAAGTCATCAAGCATCTCTCTTCTTCAGTTCCTTGGCCCTATCCGGAGGATGGAGTTGAGCAATACTTAAAGCTGTCAATCTTTCCCGCTCAAGGAATCAACCGCTGGGACTGGGGACTGTTTCTAAAAGAAGAACCTCAAGAGCTCATCGGAGGAATTGGCCTCTGGAGACCAGGGGTTCCCGAGAATCGTGGCTTTTGGCTCGCTAGAAAGCTCTGGGGACAAGGTCTCATGGTTGAAGCGGCCCAAGCTGTGAATGAACATGCTTTTAATGAACTGGGATTTGAAAAACTTATTTTTTCAAATGCTCTCGGCAATATTAAATCCAGAAGAATTAAAGAAAAGACCGGAGCGAAGTTTTTGAGCAATCGACCGGCGAAATTTGTTGATCCAACAATTATAGAAGCAGAGACTTGGGAAATGACAAAAGAAGAATGGAAAAAATTACAGAAATAAAGAAGGCCCCTTTTTCGGGGCCTTCTTCTTTTTAATTATTTTGTACAAGTCGCCTTCGGATCAATCGCTACATAAAAACGCTTCTTCGCCACAGGCTTTTTCCCACCCTGATTGAAGATCTGAATGTAAGCATAGTCCTTACAAGTTCCATTCGGTTGATTGATCTCTTCACACTTCATTGACCCGCGAAGTGGAATATTCAAGATTTCATCCGCAGAGTTGATCGCAAGCACAGTTGGATTCGACTCCTCTCCTTGCCAAGCAATTGCACCCTGAAGAGCACCTTTTTTAAATTCAACTTTAACAATCGCCGGGAACTTGATGAACTCAGCATCCCCTGCAGTCAGTTTCACTTGAACATCGTAACCAAAAGTTCCTGAAGCATCACAAGCTTTCGTTGGCTTCTCACGGCTGGCCTCAGATCCTGATGTAAGCTCTCCAAATTTTGTCATCACTTTCATCGAAGCAGGCTTGAAGTTCTTATCAAAAGAAAAATTTCTCTTCTCTAATGAAGCAAGAAGAACCGCACGAAATTGACCTGGAGCACGTCGGTCAGAACCAAACTCATCAGCGATCAACATGTGTTCAAACCATTTGTACGGAGTCAATGAAGGATGGTTACGAGTTAAGCGCATCGCTTCGAGAGTTAAATCAGTGAAGCCGAAGAGCCCGTCACGACCTTTGTCTTGAACTGCGAGTGCAAGAGCATCCGCCATCGCACCTCCGTAAGCCTCACCTTCATCGTGGAATTCGTTCGTGAGGTAGAGACCAGTGTTGTTCATGATTCGGAAATCAAATTTTCCTGGGAAATTCTGACCATTTGTCTGGTGTTCAACTACAAGTTTAGCAACAAAATCTGCCATACCTTCAGATAGGCCACCGTATCCACCTTTCGAATCACCGAAGGCGAGGAAAGATCCCATCAAGCGTTCCATTACTCCGTGGCCGAGTTCGTGCCAGATGGTCGAGTTATCACGAGCAAGGTTTGGCATGTCGTCGTTATAAGTTGTGAAGTTGATCGTGTCGTTTGTGTAGTAAGCGTTGTCACGCATTCCGAGATCCGGGTCATACAAAAAAGCATGGAACGGGCTCGTAGAGAGTTTCGGATCCCTGAATCCCATCTCTGCAAGTGAATCCATCAAAGTTGTGATCGCGTAGTAGACCTGTTGCTCATCAAATCCCTGATTGATGTACTGAACGGGATCATGCTTCGGTAGACGGAAAGGAATGCGCTCAGTGAGCTCACTCGCTGAAGTAACTCTCTTACCGAGAATTCCAGAGCGTGGAATCGCCTCATACAGGCCATCAATTTTTTGCCAAGCGAGCATATGGTTAGGAGATAACTTGACGGGGAAATTCATACCCGGAAATTTAGTTTTAGCATCTGGGTGGAGTTGAATCGTTGCGTACTTACCCTGAAGAAGCAGACCGGATTCAACTGCGTTCGGAACCACTGGAAACTTTGCCACGAGTCCTTCAACCGTCCGTCTAATTGAGTTTTCAGACCAGATATCATTCACACGCCCTACTTCCGTTTCGGCAAGGATCGGCATGTAGCGATCTTCACGGAAGCGTGTTCCACCAAGGCCCGCGAGTGGAGCATCTCCACCATCAGGGATTTGTGTGTTCAAATATTTCAATTCGCGAACTTCGTATTTAAGCATTTCATGAGACGCTTCAACTTCTTCATAAATTGGGAACACGTTCGCCTGAAGAGAAGTTGTTGGAGCGTCCGATTGTGGGAATTCACGGTAAGAGTTTTCAATCACAGCATTGCGAAGAAGGGAAATGCTGATCAAGTGAGTCCCTCTACGACTACGGACTTCAACTTCACGAACGAGATCTCCCTTGACCCATTTATCACGAGATTTAAATCCTAGAATTTTTCCATCTGTTGCGTGAGCAGAAACTTGAGATTCAACCATATTTTGAATCGCTGCAGAAAGTTGTTTCGATTGCAAAGCTGACTTCGTGAATTTCGCTTTACGATACTTGGCCGAGAGTGCTTCCTTATTCGCCTGTTGAGCTTCATCAAGATCAACTTCACCAAGGATCAGTTCGCCGGTTTTTTTATCGGTCCAGATCCTGATGGCCGTTGCGTCCACTGGAATCAACTCATGAGTTTGAACGTAGTAAGAATAGTGACTGGTCGCGAGGTCTCGGTCCTCAATCAACGACATGTTTTCCGGATCAAAGGTAACCCCTGTATCCTTAGCCGCCTTCTCAAGCATGGCCTCCATCGAGGGAGTGATCTGTCCCTTTCTGTACTGCATTTCATAGGCATGGGCCGATGAGAAAACGGCCAAAGCGGTCGTGAGAAGTAGGGTCTTTTTCATCGAGTCAGTCCTTGTTCGTAGATGGTTGGCGGAGATTAGACCTTAATGCTGTGTTTCCAAAGTCCTTACTCTAAAGCTGGTCATGTTTATAGGGTTCATAGGGAGACTTAAGCATTTCCCTATATTTATTACATTCTTTCAGAAGAAAATTTGCAAATTTTTACAAAAATCACAGATCAGTTGGCGTTGATAATTAAGTTGGTTTCTTTTCTCATTCCAAACCTTTGCTGCTACCATTTTGGGAGCTAAAAGAAGGAAATTTATGAGGAAAGTCTCTTATATCGTGAAGGCTTCACGCACACCGATTGGCTCATTTGGAGGATCACTTTCAACGGTGAGAATTGATGACCTTTTGGCGACGCTACTGAAGAGTTTCAGTTCGACGGCTACTTTCGACCTCAAAGAAATTGATGACACTATTATTGGATGTGCCAATCAGGCCGGCGAAGATAACCGCAACCTTGCCCGCATGGCCTTGGTCCTCGCTGGATTTCCTTTTGAAGTTCCTGGGACCACGATCAATCGTCTTTGTGGATCATCTCTTGATGCTGTGATTGATGCTCACTCCAGAATTCTAGCAGGGATCGGTCATTGCTTTATTGCTGGTGGTGGCGAGAGCATGAGCCGAGCTCCTTACGTCATGTCGAAGGCAGGAAGTGGCTTTGATCGTGCCCAAAAAATGTGGGACACATCGATAGGTTGGAGATTTGAAAATCCTAAAATGGCAGCGATTTTTCCGCTTTTGGGTATGGGTGAGACAGCTGAAGAAGTTCAGAAATTGTATTCTATCTCGCGTGAAGATCAGGACGCCTTCGCACTTAAGTCTCATGAGAAGGCCGTGAAGGCCCAGGCCGAAGGTAAATTCAAAGACGAGATCGTTTCGATAACAGTGAACACTAAAAAAGGTGACGTCATTATCGATAAGGATGAAGGACCACGTGGTGATACGTCCTTAGAGAAACTCTCAAAGTTAAAAGCTGCCTTCAGAAAAGATGGGACAGTAACGGCAGGTAATAGCTCATCGATTAACGATGGAGCGAGTATGACAGTGATTTGTTCCGAAGAGTTCGTAAAAAAACATAACTTAAAGCCTCTTGCGATGATTACCGGTGGTGCGGTTCATGGTCTTCACCCAAATACCATGGGACTTGGGCCTATTGGTGCTACAAAAAAATTATGCGAGAGATTTGGTTACAAAGTTTCTGATTTTGATGTGGTTGAACTCAATGAAGCATTTGCGGTCCAGGCCCTGGCCTGTATGCGAGACCTCGAATTAGATCCAGCGAAAGTGAATAAAAATGGTGGCTCAATTGCCATTGGTCATCCACTCGGTGCTTCGGGCACGAGAATTCTTTCAACGATGATTCATCAAATGCAGAAAGATCCAAAACTAAAAAAAGGTCTAGCAGCGATGTGCATTGGTGTGGGTCAGGGAATTGCTATTTCAGTGGAGAGCTGCAAATGAAATTATTAATTTTAAGCTTTTTCATCACTCTTCCATCATGGGCTTGTATAAATCTTGTTGGAGATATCAATCTTAATGGTGAATCTCTTCATATTGATCAGAAAGTTGATCATGACAGGGATTACTCATTTATGAAGGGTGCTTATATCGTGACAGTCAAATTACCTTCAGGACAGGACCCAAATGTGCATATGATTGATGCCCGAGTGGATCAAAGGAACGCCAATAATCTTCGAAAGGCATCAAGCGGTAAGATCATCCTTAAAGATGGTATGACTGGCGAAATATCAAAAACAGATGATGAGACAAAAGAAACATTTAGCTACAAATTCAGCGTTAAGAATATTTAGGAGTTCCTATGAAAGAGATTAAATTATTTATCAATGGCGAGATGAAGACGAGTGAGAAATCGTTTGTCACAACCAATCCAGCGAACGGCGAAGCCGTCGCGAAGGTTTACCTTCCAAGCGATAAAGACATCGACTCAGCAGTGGATGCTGCTGAAACAGCTTTTCATTCAGAAGAATGGAGAGGTATGGATCAGATTCGCCGGGCCGAGATCTTAGAATCTATCGCTGAAAAAATGAAAGAGCGAAGAGCTGAGCTGACAGACCTCGAAGTGGCAGACTCGGGATCAAGTCTTCGCAAGGCCAAGGCCGATGTGGCCAATGCTTCTTCGTACTTCAAGGTTCTCGCGGGCCAGCTTCGTAAATTTCATTTCGAAGTCAAAGACGAAGCAGCTTCTCGCCCTGGTTTCTCACAAAACTATAAAATCTATGAACCGGTTGGAGTCTGTGCGCAGATTATTCCGTGGAATTTTCCACTTGTGATGGCCGCATGGAAAATCGGTCCCGTGATTGCGTCAGGATGTACCACAATTTTAAAAACTGCTCAGGAAACTCCTGTCACAGCAAGTATCCTGGCCGAAATTTTAAAAGATGCAGGTCTTCCAAAAGGAGTTGTTAACATCATCACTGGTGGTGTTCACGAGGGTGAATATCTTCTTCAAAATCCTAAGGTGAGAAAAGTAGCTTTCACTGGTTCAACTGATGTTGGTCGCAAGATCATGCAAGGTGCGGGCAAGAACCTGCAGAACCTGTCGCTTGAACTTGGTGGAAAATCAGCGAACATTGTTTTAGATGATGCTGATCTCTCTATTGCAGTAGATGGGGCACTCTACGCGTTTTTATATCACTCAGGTCAGGCCTGCGATTCAGGGACTCGCCTCTTTGTTGAGCAAAAAATTTATCCGGAATTTAAAGCGGCCCTGATCAAGAGAATCGCGGACGTGAAAGTAGGAAATCCTGCGGACGCGACTACCGGTTACGGTCCAGTCATTAACGAGAAACAATCAAACCGAATTATGAACTATATTGAGACAACCAAAAAAGAAGGTGGAAAACTTCTTTTCGGCGGAACAAAACTTAGTGGTGGGGAATTTGATAAAGGTCACTTCATCGCTCCGACGCTCTTTGAAGTCACTCCTGATCAAACGATTTTCAATGAAGAAATTTTTGGACCTGTACTTGCGATCACTCCTGTTAAGGATGAGGCAGAAGCAATTACACTTGCGAATAAATCTATCTTTGGTCTGGCCGGTGCTGTTTGGTCAAAAAATCCAGAGCGTGCTAAAAAAGTCGCAAGACAACTTGAGACGGGTACAGTCTGGATCAACGAATATCACCTTTTAAATCCAGGAATGCCGTTCGGTGGTTATAAGCAGTCTGGTGTGGGACGTGAGATGGGTGAAGAAGGTTTAAAATCTTATCTCGAAGTAAAACATCTTTGGATCTCTGATTGCGATGAGCGAGCGAAAAAGCCTTGGTTTGATGCTATTTTTTAAGGAAGAGAATGCGAAAATTATCTGATTGTATTATTTTGCTGGGCGGTAGTTCTGAAGAGAGACTTGTTTCTGTCGCCTCTGGACAAAACATAGCGAAACAAATCCCAGAGGCAAAACTTTGGTTTTTGACTAAGACTGGTGAGGTGCACGAGGTTACTCATGAGGAGCTCGATGGCCACGCGGATGCCTTCATGAAGGAATTTGTATCGAAGTCTCCTGTGCTGGCCAAAACTTTGAAAGAGGCTCTGCCTCTTGCTAAAAAAATGACAATTATTGTGGCCCTCCATGGAACGGAAGGCGAAGACGGAACTCTCCAAAAGCTATTCGAGGATAATAAAATAGCATTCACATGCACCGGTTCTCTAGCGAGTGCTACTGCCTTTAATAAATATGAAACTAAAAAGATCGCAAAGAAAAATGGCATCCAGGTAGTAGAGGACATGATTGTTCATCGCTTTGACATCACCGAGAAAGCGAAGGTTACAACTCTCTTTGAAAAATCTGGCAAAATTGTCATGAAGCCGCTTGCAAACGGCTCTAGCGTAGGACTTTTTATTATCGATTCTAAGGAAGCTTTCGAAGCCGCTTGGAAAAAAGCTCCAGAACACAAATTTGGATCTTATCTTATTGAACCTTTTATTGTTGGCCGGGAAATCACGGTCGGTGTGTATCAAACAAGAAAAGGCGAGACTCTCCCCCTTCCATGTTCTGAAGTCAGAGTAATTGAGGGCAGACAGTTTGATTATGCTGGAAAATATCTTGGTAAAGGGGTCGAGGAACTCACTCCTGCCCCAGTTACTGAATCCGAAAAAAACGCCTGCCAGGAAGTCGCTCTTAAAATCCACAAAGCTGTTGGATGTCAGGGTTATACACGTACTGATATGATTCTAACCGATAATGGCCCAGTCATGATGGAAATCAATACTCTGCCGGGCATGTCGAAGGCCAGTTTTATTCCACAGCAGTTAATCGCGGCCGGGATGAATCTCAGAGATTTTTTTGAAGAGCAAATCAATTTAAAATAACGGCTCTCTGGCATTCTGCCAGCGCCGTATACATGTCTCGTTCGCTTGGCTCACTTCCTAACAATAAAAAAGGCCAGTCTTACGACTGGCCTTCTCTGTTCAGAGACTAGAAACCGGGAAATTAACCGATAAGTTTAAGAGCATTCTGACCGCTCATGTTTGCCTGAGCGAGAACTGAAGTACCAGCTGAAGCAAGAATATCATTCTTAGCTTTAGTCGCTGAAGCTTCAGCGTAATCAACATCACGGATTCGTGAATTAGCTGCTGATAAGTTTTCAGAAGTGATCTGCAAGTTGTTCGATGTCGATACTAATCTGTTTTGAATCGCACCCAAGAAAGCGCGTGATCCAGAAACTTTTTCGATCGCCGTATCAAGAGAAGAAAGGGCCTGCTGAGAACCGTCTTTTGTCGAAACATCAAGCTCGTCCACACCAAGGCTTCCCATGCGAGAGTTAACCATTGAAGCGTCGTATGAAATTCTATCCTGGAATTGGTCGTTGTTCACACCAATTTGGAAGTCATACTTGTCGCCTTCGCCGTTAAGAAGTTTCTTACCGTTGAATTCAGTCACTTGTGAAATACGCTCAAGTTCAAGCTTCAAGTTTTGATATTCAAGATTCGTCATCGCTCTTTCAGAATCACCAACGGTATCAGAAGAAGTCTGGATAGAAAGTTCGCGCATACGAGTCAAGATCGAAGACACTTCATTCAAACCACCTTCAGCAGTTTGAACCATCGAGATACCGTCGTTGGCGTTTCTATCAGCTTGCTTCATAGAACGAATGCTTGCTTTCATTTTTTCAGAGATTGCGAGTCCTGCAGCATCATCAGCAGACTTAGCAATTCGTGAGCCTGAAGATAGTTTTGCGAGATTGTTCTCAGCTTCGCGATTGTTCACACCAAGTGAACGCTGCGCCGAAATTGAAGAGACGTTTGTGTTGATACGAAAACCCATGAAATCCTCCTTGGTTTATACTTTCATCAAATCCTTGATGTTCAGTTCCCAACCTTGAGAGACTAGATAAGCTTCCGTGCTTTAAGTGAATTTGTTAATGTCGAACACTCTTGTGTCAGACAACCATCTAATCGGTGCACCTAAAACGAACTTAAGAAGAAAAAGAGAAATATTTTCCAGTGCTTAAGCTGATCGTTCTACTCTGAGATGCCCATGATTTTTTGTAAATTCATATCTCTAGAGCATGGGCATTCACCTTTTTTAGAGTTAAACTCTAGCAATGGACTACGCTATTCCCATTTTGGTCTGCCATCAGAATGAAGATTTTCGATTTCATTTGCGTGAAATGCTAAGCAAACATGGTTTTTTTCACGTTCTCGATGCAGGAAATGCTGAAGAGATCTTTTCATTCATGAATACTGAGAAGAAATTCTTCGCTATTGTGCATATGGATCTTGCAGATAGGTCCATTGTTCGGGCCTTACAAGAGAGTGAGAAGAAACATATTTTCATCTCTCAACCTGACTCTGAAAAAACTATGATTCTCTCGACCCAAGTGGGAGTACATCAGATACTAAGCTTTCCATTTTCGTCTCAGCAGTTGGTAGAAAAAATTATTAAGAATCAGTGATATTCTGAATAAGGCAAGTTGTTAATTCCCATCCAATATTTCAGATCAACTTCCACTGATTCATCAAAATTATCCATCGAGTAATCAGGATTCTTTACCAAAATCTTCGCGTATGTAAGGGCATTACCATTGTTCCACTGACCGAGGTCAAGGTTCACCATACGAGTCCATGTTCCGGTGTTGATAAAGATCGTGCCATCGTTAAAAATCCTAAAAGTTGGATTGTGAGTATGGCCAACGATCAGTACTCGAGACTCGGGATTATCTTCAAAAAATTGCCGAGTATGAGACTCGTAATCCTGAAAAAGTTCGAGCTCACGGTAAGCATCTTGGAAAAGTTGCTTCATGCTTTTTCTTCCCATGTAGAAGCGCCAAAAGCGAACCATCATAAAGTAATAAAAATTTGAAAGCATAAATCTGATGGTGAAGAACGTATCAAAGATAAGGCCATGAATCATGAAGTGTTTAATAGGTCTTACAGCATTGATAAAATGTCGCTCTTGCTTGTACTTATTGATGAGGTTTGTGACGTAATAAGAACCCCATGGAGGAATGAAATACTTTTCACCATTCAAAGTTTCAACGACGGCATTTTCTTGATCAAAATCATGAGCGCGCTCATACTGATGTCCATGAAGGATATTCACACCTTTTGTTGGTGTGTAATTTGAGATTGAATTTGAGAGAGTTATTTTGTCTTTCATCGGACCAAAGAAAGCGAGAAAAGTTTCTTTCATTGAATCGAAAACAAACTCGGCATCGTGGTTACCAATGATATAAACGATTTTTTTCTGAGGGACCTCAAGGAAATTTTTAAGAGCATTCAGAACACCTTTATGGGCGTCCATAATCATCTTCAATTTCGCGAGGGCAGCGTGCTCGCTCCAGAACTCATCATCGTAAAACTCAACATACGGAACAGCAAGGAAGTCGAGAAAATCTCCATTGATGATCAGCTCAACTTCAATCTCTTTGTAATCACCAGAACAGTAATAATTCAAAAAATCAATCAGCTCATTATCGTAATGAAAATCCTCGAGAAGATTTCTCTTCCCCTTGTACATCTTTCCCGCTCCCAGATGAAGATCTGAGATAACAAGAACAACTTTCTGAACACTACTCTTTTGATGGGACTTCATATGCCTTTTTTCCAAACGTTAGTTCAACGTCCTGGAAGGCCGGACTTACCGGCACAAAGAAAAGGGCCTTGCCCGTCTTGTTTTCAATTTCAACTGTTTCTGACTGGCCGGACTTCACGGCCACATATTTTAAAAGTTTTTTGCCTAACGTGAATTTTCCAACCTGATCAGACAGTGAGCGGTTCTCCACAATGACCGAAAAAATATCTTTCTTTTTTTCCGGACAATTGACACTCATAGAACGGTCGTTGATCTGGATCACAAATGTTTCAACCTTCACTTGCGCAAGCGAGATAAGGGGGAAAAATAAAAAAGACCAGATCATAGCATAAACCTTAATTCAGAGAGCTTCTTCACTTCGTCGCGAAGTCTAGCTGCCTCTTCAAACTGAAGCGAGCTGGCGGATTCCTTCATCATCTTCTTCAATTCTAAAATTTTAGCATCAATCGCAGCTGGAGAAAGGGTTTGATTGATAATTTCCTTCTTCTTACCTTTTTGGTCGGACTTCTTCGCACCCCTCAAGACCTCAATGACACCTCCATTAATACTTTTCGCAATGGTGATCGGAGTAATCCCGTGTTCGGTATTATACGCCTCCTGCTTCACCCGTCTTTCGGACGTAATTTTCATGGCCTCAGTGATCGATGGAGTTTTTCGGGTACCGTAAAGAATCACGCGCCCCTCTGAATTTCGGGCGGCGCGACCGATGGTTTGAATCAGCGAGCGAGTGGACCGTAAAAATCCTTCTTTATCAGCATCGAGGATTCCAACGAGGGATACCTCAGGTATATCAAGGCCCTCTCGAAGCAGATTGATCCCAACCAGGATGTCGAACTCCCCTAAGCGAAGATCCCGAAGGATCTCCATTCTTTCAAGAGTTTCAATATCAGAGTGAAGATATCGAATCCGCATCCCTGCACCTTTATAAAAAGCGGTGAGCTCTTCAGCGAGACGTTTTGTGAGTACGGTGACAAGAACGCGGAAGCCCCTCGCGATCGTCTTCTTCGCTTCTATCAGCAAGTCATCAACTTGATTCTTCGAATCTTTAAGCTCAATCAATGGATCCAAAAGTCCCGTTGGTCTGATAATTTGAGAGGCATATTCCCCATGAGTTTTCTCAAGTTCATAATTCGCTGGAGTCGCCGAGACAAACATGACTTGATCAAGCTTTCCTTCAAACTCAGGAAAGTTTAGTGGCCTGTTATCGAGGGCACTCGGTAAGCGAAAACCATAGTCCACAAGTGTCTGCTTTCGAGATCGGTCCCCCTTATACATCCCACCAACTTGAGGAATCGTGACGTGGGACTCATCGATGATCATCAGAAAATTTTTTTGAAAGTAATCAATTAATGTGGGGGGTGGCTCCCCTGCCAAAGCTCCAGAAAGATGACGTGAGTAATTTTCAATTCCGGGACAGAATCCCATCTCTTCCATCATTTCTAGATCCAGTAAGGTTCTCTGCTGGAGTCTCTGGATTTCAACGAGTTTATCGTGATCCTTGAGATCGTTTAGTCGATCTCGAAGTTCTACCTTAATATTTTCTATCGCAGACTTAAGTTTATCCTTACCCACCACATAGTGAGACTTAGGATAAATATCAATTCGAGTTAACGGTTGCAGGACTTTTCCACGTAACGGATCAACGAGATAAATTCCGTCGATCACATCATCGAAAAATTCAATACGCACAATCTGTGACTCTTCGTAAGCGGGGAAAATTTCAACGACATCCCCTCTCACTCGGAATGTACCTCGGTGAAAGTCGACGTCATTTCGTTGATATTGAACTTCGACCAGGCGGCGCAAGAGTTCATCTCGCTCAAGTTTATCTTGAGTAAAAAGAAGAATTCTTTGGTTGTAGTACTCTTCAGGAGCACCAATACCATAAATGCAAGAAACCGAGGCCACCACGATCACATCATCACGATCTAAGAGAGAGCGAGTGGCCGAGTGACGGAGCTTATCGATCTCATCATTAATCGCAGAATCTTTTTCAATGAAAGTATCTGATCCCGGAACGTAGGCCTCGGGTTGGTAGTAATCGTAGTATGAAACAAAATACTCTACAGCGTTATGAGGGAAGAACTCTCTAAACTCAGAAAAGAGCTGGGCCGCGAGAGTCTTATTAGGTGCAAGAATTAGCGTTTTCTTACCAAGATTTTGGATCACATTGGCCATTGCAAAGGTCTTTCCGGAGCCTGTGACCCCCAAAAGCGTCTGAAATTTGTCACTTTTTTTGAAGGCCGTAGTCAATTGTTCAATCGCCGTGGGTTGATCCCCCATCGGTTGGAATTTTGACTCTAATTTGAAAGGACTTTTCATGATTTTCCCTTGCCAATCAATGGTGATTGAAAGAAATTTATATCAAGTTTTCATTCGAGGTTTTTCGTATGGGTTTGATGCCAGTTCGCATGACATTTTTCCACGCTTACATTCAGTTAGTCTATCTCAATTCCGTTCATTTTAGCTCACAAAACGTTTCTCTGCAGGAGGAGAATGATCAAGCATTTCACGTCTCTTAGTTCGTTCACGTCATCTGACATCCAATCCCTCATTGAGAGGGCACAGTATTTTTTTCTTCACCAAAGCCAGCCTGATAAAATCCATCACATCTTAAGACACAAAATATTTACGAATGTCTTTTATGAACCTAGCACACGGACTCGGTGTTCATTCGAGATGGCGGCAAAACGTCTGGGAGCAGATGTTGTGAATTTTAGTCCAGAGAATTCAAGCGTAAAAAAAGGCGAAACGGTTTACGACACATTAAGATGTCTTGAAAGCCACGGTGCTGATGCCATCATCATGCGACACTCTGATGATCATGTATTTGAAGATCTTTCAGAAAAATTTAAAACTCCTTTGATCAACGCTGGTGCTGGAAAATTCGAGCATCCTTCTCAAGGTCTTTTAGATCTTCTGACGCTTCATCAAGAGTTTGGACAGTTGAAAGGTTTAAAAGTTGCTGTATGTGGAGACATAAAACATTCGAGAGTTGCTGGTGCTTTAATGATTGGCGCTGAGAAATTTGGAATGGAACTATTTTTATGTGGCCCAGATGCCCTTCTGCCTAAAACCGGAACTAATTTCGATGAAATCTTGCCTGAAGTCGATGCGGTGATGATGCTCAGAATCCAATTAGAGCGTCATGAAAATCTAGAACTTAATCAGAAATCTTATCACGAACAATTTGGTCTTAACTCAAAAAGAGTTGCTACCATGAAATCAAAAGCCATCATTATGCACCCCGGTCCTTTTAATCGCGGCGTTGAAATATCTGACGAAATAGTCGAACACAAGCAGTCCCGAATCTTTAAGCAAATGGGTAATGGCGTCTTTGCACGAATGGCAATTCTTGAATGGTCACAAACTGGAGGTCTTCATTGAAAATGATTAAGCTCGTCCTCGAAACTGGTGAAGAGTTTCTCGGCGAATCCATTGGTCATGAACTTGAAAACGTTTACTCATTGGGTGAACTTGTTTTCAACACAAGTATGACTGGATACCAGGAAATCATCTCTGATCCGTCGTACTGCGATCAAATTATCGTCATGACCTTCCCGCTCATCGGAAACTATGGTGTGAACAAAGATGATTTTGAATCTTTGACTCCTGCGCTGAAAGGCCTGGTTGTTAGAGAATGTCCTGAAGAAGGTTCTAACTGGAGAAATGAGTATTCACTCCGCGAATTTCTGAGAAAGTTTAAAGTCCCGGGCATTGCTGGTCTTGATACCCGTGAGCTCACGAAAAAAATCCGCGATCGTGGGGTGATGAAAGCGGTGCTTGTTCCTGAAAATTATCCTACAAATAATCTCGCCGCCCTTTTCGAGATCCCGATGGCGACAGATCAGATCCAAAGAGTTTCAACAAAAAATCCCATCCATTTTCCGGGTGAAGGAAAACGAATTGTTCTCATGGATTTTGGCTACAAGAAAAATATTCTTCGCTCTCTCACGAAGCGCGGATGCGACGTAGTGGTTGTGCCATGGAACGCAAGTGTTGAGATGATCCAGAGCTACCGACCCCACGGAGTACTACTTTCCAATGGGCCAGGAAATCCAAAAGATATTCCGGAAGTTTTACCCGTCATCCGTTCTCTTCAAAAAACTTATCCCATGTTCTCGATCTGCATGGGTCACCAACTTTTTGCTCTTGCAAACGGTGCTGACACGGAGAAGATGAAGTTTGGTAACCGAGGTGGGAACCATCCGGTAAAAGATCTTCGCCTTGGTAAGGTTTTTATGACCTCGCAGAACCACGGTTATGCGGTCACAGAAAAATCGGTGAACGGAACTGAACTTGAAGTCACACAAGTTAACATCAACGATAAATCCGTTGAGGGACTTTCACATAAGACACTTCCTGCTTTCTCGGTCCAATACCATCCGGAAGCCTGTCCGGGACCAGAAGACACGAACTGGCTCTTTGATGAATTTCTTTCGAACATAAGGAACTAATATGGGACTCAATCCGAATCTTAAAAAAATTATGGTTATTGGAAGCGGCCCGATTGTGATTGGACAGGCGGCCGAGTTTGATTACTCTGGAACCCAGGCCGTGAAGTCGTTGATCGAAGAAGGAATGGAAGTTGTTTTGGTGAATTCAAATCCAGCAACGATCATGACTGATAAGGAAACAGCTCACAAGGTTTACATCGAACCACTCACGGTAGAATTTCTTCTTAAAATCATCCACAAAGAAAAACCCGATGGACTTCTTCCGACTCTCGGCGGACAGACGGCCTTAAATCTTGCGGTAAAACTAGAAGAAGGCGGGCACCTAAAACGTCTCGGTGTTCAACTTTTAGGTTGCCGAGTCGACACGATTCAAAAAGCCGAAGATAGAAAACTTTTTAAGAACTTAATGAAAGAAATTGGTGAGCCCGTTCCTGAAAGCTGTATTGTGACGGTCCTTGAGGAGTCTCTTGCGTTTGCAAAAAAGATCGGCTTCCCACTCATCGTTCGCCCGGCCTATACGCTCGGTGGTACTGGTGGAGGGATCGCTCACACTGAAGAAGAGCTCATCACAATCACGACATCAGGCCTCTCGGCTTCGCCGATTCAGCAATGCCTTGTTGAAAGATCAATCGCAGGTTTTAAAGAGCTTGAATACGAAGTGATCCGAGACAGTAATGATAATTGTATCATTGTTTGTAATATGGAAAATATTGATCCTGTCGGAGTTCATACTGGTGACTCGATTGTGATCGCCCCAAGCCAAACACTCAGCGATAAAGAATATCAAATCCTTCGTTCATCTGCTTTGAAGATCATTCGCTCGCTTAAAATTGAAGGTGGCTGTAACGTTCAATATGCTTTTGATCCTCACTCGTTTCAATATTATGTGATCGAGGTAAACCCTCGCGTCTCTCGCTCTTCGGCCCTTGCGAGCAAGGCAACGGGATATCCCATCGCAAAAATCGCTGCCAAAATTTCTTTAGGCCTAACTCTGGATGAAATTTTGAACCCCGTCACAAAAACAAGTTATGCCTGTTTTGAGCCGGCCCTTGATTATGTCATCTGCAAAATTCCACGATGGCCATTTGATAAATTCATCACCGCCAATCGTCGTCTCGGAACACAGATGAAAGCGACGGGAGAAGTGATGGCCTTAGGCCGGACACTTGAAGAAGCCATCCTGAAAGCGATCCGGTCACTCGAAGTCGGACTTTTTCATATTGAGCTTCCTAGTCTTAAAGGAAAATCAAAGCAAGAGATCATAAAAAAAATCATGCAACAAGATGATGAAAGATTATTTGCTGTTGCTGAAGGACTTCGATCTGGAATCACGGCAAAAGAAATTAATGATCTCACAAAAATCGATTTCTTATTCTTAAACAAAATTGAACGCATCATCGCCATGGAAAAGAAACTCGAACTTGATCCAAAAAATCCGGCTCTCATTCTTGAATGTAAACGCATGGGGTTTTCTGATAAATTTCTGGCACGCCTTTGGAAATCTCCTGAAATTGATGTGTCCGATTGGAGAAAGAAACATAAGATCACTCCCGTTTTTAAAATGGTCGATACCTGTGCGGGCGAATTTGAATCAACGACTCCTTACTACTACTCAACCTATGAGCGCCAAGATGAAGTCATCGAAGGTAAGAAGAAGAAAGTCGTTGTTTTAGGTTCTGGTCCGATTCGAATTGGTCAGGGCATCGAGTTTGATTACGCCACTGTACATGCCATCACGGCCATTCGTGAAATGGGCTATGAAGCCATCGTGATCAATAACAATCCTGAAACAGTTTCGACAGACTTCAATATCTCTGATCGCCTCTACTTTGAGCCACTCACGACAGAAGATGTCATGAACGTGATTGATCGAGAAAATCCAGTAGGAGTCATCGTACAGTTTGGTGGTCAAACGGCGATTAACTTGGCCCTACCACTCGCAGAGCGCGGTGTAAAAATTCTCGGGACAAGTGTTGATGATATTGACCGCGCAGAAAATCGCCAACGGTTTGAAGAGCTACTCAGAAGTTTAGACATTGCTCAGCCACTCGGTTGCACGGTGACTTCAGTCAATGAGGCCGTAGAAAAATCGGCGCACTTAGGATTTCCCGTAATGGTCCGTCCTTCGTATGTTCTTGGTGGGCGCGCGATGGAGATTGTGTACAACGAAACCGAACTCAATAGTTACATGACTCGCGCTGTTCAAGTGAACAATGAACATCCTGTGCTTATAGATCGTTATATGATCGGTCGAGAGATGGAAGTGGATGCCATCTGTGACGGTGAAACCGTCTTCATCCCAGGCATTATGGAGCATATTGAAAAGGCCGGAGTCCATTCTGGAGATTCAATCGCAGTTTATCCTCCGCAAAGTGTAAGCAAAGACATTCTCGACCGGTTAACGGCAACGACTCTTACTATTACAAAAGCACTTAATGTGAAGGGTCTATTAAACCTTCAGTTCGTGATCAGTAATGGTGAGGTGTATGTGATTGAAGTAAATCCACGCTCATCACGAACAGTTCCTTTCCTGTCGAAAGTGACTGGAGTACCGATGGCAAGAATCGCCACCCGAGCAATCATGGGTGAATCACTCCTAAAGCAAGGCTACTTCCACGGTGCCCTTCCTCCGAAAGATGACATCGCCGTGAAGGTACCTGTCTTCTCATTTGCTAAGCTTACTGATGTCGAAATCTCCCTCGGTCCAGAAATGAAATCAACCGGTGAAGTGATGGGTAAAGATAAGGTCTTTGAAAAAGCACTTCATAAGGCCTTCGTAGCGGCCGGGATGAATGTTCCCGATTCAGGAACCATCCTTGCGACCATTAGTGACCAAGACAAAGAAGAGGCTTTAAAACTTTTTAAACGCTTCTATCAAGTCGGTTTTGATTTCGTTGCCACTGAAGGAACAGCCAAGCTCCTTAATTCTGCGGGTATTTCAGTGAGAACAGTTGCCAGAATTGGCCAAGCAGAGAATGATATTATTAAGGAAATCAAAACAGGTCGAGTGGCCATGGTGATTAACACGATCTCGAAAGGGAAAAATGTTGAATCCGATGGGTTTAAAATGCGAAGGGTCGCGGTAGAGAGAGGTCTTCTCTGTCTCACGTCCCTCGATACCACTGAGGCACTTTTGAAGACCATAGAAAGAAACACTTATACCATGGAGCCCCTCTCTTGATCTCTGAGGAAAAAATTATTGTCGCACTCGATATGCAGGCCCCGATTGCATTTCGAATTATGCTCGAAACCTTACAATCAAGAAAGATCTGGGTAAAGATTGGCATGGAGCTCTTCTATTCGATGGGTCCTTCTGCGATTGAAGAAGCAAAGGCATTTGGTTTTAATGTTTTCCTCGATCTAAAACTCCATGATATTCCGACGACTGTTGAAAAGGCCCTGACGGCGTTGATGAAGTATCCCGTCGACATGGTCAATATTCATGCAGCTGGTGGAAGCGAGATGATGCAAAAAGCAGCTGAAGTCGTGAAAAATTCTCAGCACAAACCCAAGCTCATTGCTGTGACTCAACTCACGAGTACGACTCAGCCTCAGATGAACACCGAACAAAAAATTTCAGGTAAGATTCACGAGAGTGTCATCAACTATGCCAAGCTTGCCAAGCTCAGTGGGTGTGATGGTGTTGTGTGCTCCCCTCACGAGATTAGTCTGGTGAAGGCTTCATGTGGAGCGGATTTTCTTACTGTGACCCCAGGAATTCGTCCGCTTGGAACAGATGTGAACGATCAACAACGAGTGACAACTCCGATGGACGCGATTCGAATGGGAACTGATTACATGGTCATTGGAAGGCCCATCACTCAACACTCGAGTCCCCTTCTCGCACTCATGAATATTTTGAAAGAGGAAGAATGAATTCTGAACGAATGGTTGCTGATATTCTTCTTAAAGAGCGAGCCGTTTTCTTAAGACCCCAAGAACCATTTACCTGGACCTCCGGAATCAAATCTCCCGTATACTGTGATAATCGTCTTCTCATTTCAACTGTTGAGTCACGCTCAGTGATCGTGAAGGCTTTTTGCGAGGCGATTAAACCCCTGAATGTGAATCTCATTGCGGGGACAGCGACCGCAGGAATACCCTGGGCCGCCTGGATTGCCATGGAAATGAAGCTTCCGCTGGTTTATGTGAGAAGCTCAACTAAAGACCACGGAAGGCAGAATGCGATTGAGGGAGCTACCGTGCCCGGTTCTCGCGCCGTCTTGATCGAGGATTTAATCTCTACTGGTAAAAGTTCAATCGCTGCCGCCAAAAAACTCATCGAAGCAGATGTCGAAGTTGAAACTGTTATGAGTATCTTCACATATGGCTTTCAAGAGGTAGACACCATCTTTCGAGAAGCAGGTTTAAGCTTCAAATCTCTCACTAACTTTGAAACTCTTGCCCACCTTGCCTGTGATGAAAAAATGTTGGATGCTAAGACCCTTGATCAAGTCCTCGAATGGAAAAAAGGTGTCGTATTCCCATGAGTAATCTCAATTATAAAAATAAGAGTCTCCAGTTTTCTCACATTGATATCGCCCAAGTTGCCAAAAAAAACAAAACACCCTTTTTCCTTTATTCAGAAGAAATCCTGACAAAAAATTATGAAGATTTTTTTGAAGGAGCAAAATCTGCAGGAATTCGAAAACCACTTGTTTGTTTTGCCATGAAATCAAATCCTAACAAGGAGCTTGTTTCAATCCTTGCCGGTCTTGGTTCTGGTGCTGATATTGTTTCTGGTGGTGAGCTCAAACGTGCCCTCGAGGCCGGGATCCCGTCGGAGAAAATCGTTTTTTCTGGTGTCGGTAAAACGGAAGAAGAAATTCTCTATGCTCTCACCATTAGCAAAAAAGGTATCTATTCCTTTAATGTTGAGTCTTTGGAAGAACTAGACCTCATCAATCAATGTGCTAAGAAAGTGAAGCGACACGCCCGCATTTGTTTTCGCCTAAACCCTGTAGTGAAGGCCATAACGCATAAAAATATCTCCACTGGAAATAAGACTCACAAGTTTGGACTCCTCGAGGAAGACGTATACACTGCTCTTGGAAATTCAAAATACTGGAGTCACTCCACTCTCGTTGGACTTTCAGTTCATATCGGAAGTCAGCTCTTAGATCTCAAAGCAACAAAAAAAGCGATCATGAAGCTCTCAGAAGTGGCCCTCAAGAGTAAGGCCAATTTAGAATTTTTAGATGTAGGCGGTGGCCTTGGTGTAAATTACCATCCATCCGAGACAAAAAAGATGCCTGCCATCAGTGCGTACATGTCTCTTGTTTCAAAAACTCTCGAAGATTCATTCTATAAGAAATCAACTCTCTCTCCGCGAGTCGTTTTCGAACCTGGGCGCCGAATAGTAGCGAAGGCCGGAATTTTTGTGATGAGTGTTCTTCGTAATAAAATCTCTGAGAACAATCACTTCTTAATTGTTGATGGCGGAATGAATGATTTCATGCGCCCCTCTCTTTATGGTGCTTACCATGGACTCACTCCGGTTAAAGATGCCAAGGCGACAACGAAATGCCACGTCGTAGGTCCCATCTGTGAAACCTCAGATCTCTTTGGTTCAGATCGAAAATTACCGAGAATGAATGCTGGGGATTTATTAGTGCTCGAAGACACCGGGGCCTACGGCTATAGCATGGGTTCAAACTATAATCTTCGCGGGCGCCCATTGGAACTCTTGATCACAAAGAAGAAGAAACTTGCGACGATTAATAAGGCGCAAAGTTACAAAGATCTGCTCTAAGATTTTAAGTCTGAACTTTCCAATCCGAAGACCCGTCAGGATTATCTTTTAATACGATATTCTTAGCAGCCAGCTCCTTGCGGATCTCATCAGCTCGGGTCCAGTTTTTAGAGGCCTTTGCGGCTTTACGTTCTTCTATGAGATTCTCAATCCAAGCAGCATCGACACTTGAATCCGTCAGGACCTGATCATTCTTTTGAAGGCCCGCAAGGATTGATTCTGGATTTTCATTCACAAAACCCATGGAGTCCTGAACAAAACGAATTGTCTCAGAGATCTTTGATATTGAATTTATTGAAAGCGAATCCTTTTGATTTCTCGCCATACGTAGCATGATAAAGAATGATCCGAGAGCTCCCGCAGAGTTAAAATCGTTAGCGAGATCATCTTTAATTTTCTCGAGTAACTTTTCAAATTCTGGCTCTTCAACATTCCCGGAAGCTTTATAAGTTTTAAATTCAACAACAAAATCATGAATACGTTTAACTTCGTCCAGAGCTCGTTGAATCACCTCATCAGTCCAGTCCATTCGAGCGCGGTAATGAACAGAAAGAAGAACGTGTCTTAAAACTTGACCCGAGTATTTCTCAACGAAGTTTCTGATCGTCACAACGTTCCCAAGAGATTTACTCATCTTCTCGGATCCGAAGTTTAAAAATTCATTGTGAAGCCAGTTATGACAAAAAGTGCATTTGTTAGCTGCTTCACTCTGGGCGATTTCATTTTCATGATGAGGGAACATTAAATCCACTCCACCGTGGTGAAGATCAAGAGTGTTGCCTAAAAATTTCTTCGCCATCGCCGAGCACTCAATGTGCCAACCTGGACGGCCCTTACCCCAAGGGGAATCCCACGAAGGCTCTCCCGGCTTCGCAGGTTTCCACAATACGAAATCGGCTGAGTTATGTTTCTTTTGATCGACCTCAACACGAATGCCATGTTGAAGAGAATCAAGATCTTTTTTAGATAATTTTCCGTAGTCAGCAAATGAAGGAACATCGAAGAGGACCTCACCGTCTACAACGTAAGCCTTCCTGTTATTGATGATATCCTCGATCATTTTAATAATCTCGGGCATCGTCTCAGAAACTTTCGGCGTATGAGTTGCGGGCATCATGCCCAGAGAATTCATATCCGTCTCACATTCTTTTACATAGAGGGCGGCGTATTCGATAGAATCCTTCCCCTTCTCCTTGGCGCGCTCAATAATTTTGTCGTCCACATCTGTATAGTTGCGAACAAAAGTAACGTTATAACCAAAAGACTTCAAAACACGGTGAAAAAGATCTCCCACAACCAATGCACGAGCATTGCCTACGTGAAGGAAATCATAAGTCGTGGGCCCGCAGGAATAATACTTCACTTTTCCGGCCTCAACCGGAATGAACACTTCTTTCTTACGAGTCAGATTGTTATGAACTTTGATCTCTTTCATCTTTACCCTATTGCTTTAATTGAGCGACACGCTTCTTGATCACATTCACTGGTGTGAGTGGAATCATGATTTTAAGTTCAGGACCGTGATCCTTGCCAGTTAAAGCTGCACGAATCCCCTGAAAGAGAGGCTTCCCCTTTACTCCCATTTCTTTCTTCACGTAATCCATCCATCCATTGAGCTCGACTTCCGTGATAAAATCAGTCGTCACTTTAGATATTTCCGTATTGATGTATTCAATAATCTTCGGAGTCGTTTCCCATGAAAGAATCTCCTTCAGGGTATCAGTCATCTCAAGATTCTCTTTCAAGATCATCTCGTTAATCATGTTCGGAATATCATTCACAAAGTGAGAGTACTGCTTAGCGATTTCAATCGCTGCGTTTTTCCATTCTGGAGTCTGCTTCGCAATGAAACCCGTTTCCGGAAGGAGCTCTACTAACTTTAAAAGATCTCCATTGCTCATCTTCTTTAGGTGTTGTCCATTTACCCATTTAAATTTCTCAAGATCATACATCGCTGCATGAGAAGAAAATCTCTCGAGGTCAAAGAGGCTCACGATATCGGCCTTATCAAAAATATCCGTCTCTTTCGGATGTGACCAACCAAGGAGACAAAGGTAGTTGTTCATCGCCTCAGGCAGGTAGTTATCATTGCGGTATAGATTGACCGACGTCGCTCCATGGCGCTTTGAGAGTTTCTGACGATCATGTCCAATCAAAAGTGAAACGTGAGCGAACTCAGGAATCTTCGCACCCAAAGCTTCGTAGATCATCAGTTGTCGAACTGTATTATTTAAATGATCTTCCCCACGGATGACGTGAGTAATATCCATAAGCATGTCATCGATCACGCAGCAGAAATTATAAACCGGAAGTCCATTGGATCTTACGATCACAAAGTCTCCCACCATGTTTTCAGGAAAGGTGACAGAACCTTTTACTTTATCATTCAAGGTAAAAGCTTTTTTAGGAGCACGAAAACGAACGGCAGGCATCTCACCTTTCGAGACTCTCGCTGCGGCCTCGGCCTTCATCGCAGGATTTTTCCACTTACCATCGTAAGTTGGATCT
Source organism: Bacteriovoracales bacterium (assembly GCA_038322885.1). GTDB lineage: Bacteria > Bdellovibrionota > Bacteriovoracia > Bacteriovoracales > Bacteriovoracaceae > Peredibacter. The sequence continues at coordinate 47,237 of JBBQGK010000001.1, forward strand.
CTACCTTCTTTCTCGGCCAGCGCCTTCATCTCTTCAAGCTCTTCTTCCGTACAAAAATCATAGTACGCGAGGTCTTTTTCGATCAATTGATCGGAGTACTTCTGATAAATAGATGCGCGCTCTGACTGGCGATATGGCGCGTATTTAGGATTTGGTTTATCAGGACCTTCATCATGAATGAGTCCAAGCCAGGCCAGATCGGCCATTTGCAGTTGTTCAAACTCAGAGCTTGAACGCTCCAAATCAGTGTCTTCAATTCGAAGGACAAATGTCCCCCCAGTCGACTTCGCATAAAGGTAATTATAAAGAGCGGTTCTCGCTCCACCAATATGCAAATAGCCTGTTGGTGAAGGTGCGAATCTCACGCGAACAGCTGGGTTTTGTGTGGTCATTGGGAACTCCTCATAAAGTATGAGGTTAAAGATACCAAGGACCTAATATTTTGGGAATGAAACTACGGGTAGAGAGAGTCGATTTTCTCAGAAATCGAGCCTTCCGGCGCGCCACTTGAGAGGGAGATCTCTTTTACAAGAAGCTCTTTACACTGATCTAACATTTTTCTCTCACCAAAAGAGAGCTTTTTAGTCATTTTCAAGAGCAAGAGTTGGCGAAGAACATCAGCGATCTCAAGGAGAGATCCGGTTTTGACTTTGAGAGTGTATTCACGGTGACGACGGTTCCAAGTCGACATATCAACTTTCACGTTCTGATTCTCAAGAAGTTCAAACACTCCACTGATATCAGTTGAAGGAATGAGTGCACGAACACCCTCTTTGCTATCAACTGGGATCATCACTTTCATTCCATTAGTGACGACTTTGATGATGTAGAAGCTTTTCTGCTCACCATTCAATTCTTTGGTGTCTATGCTGCACACCTGGCCAACACCGTGGCCCGGACAAACAACATGATCTCCTAAATCAAACATGCGAAGCTCCTCAGAATTTCTATATAACTCTATTGTTATAACGCAACCCGAGGTAAAAACCCATGGCTTTGAAAATTTTACATACTATTCAGGCACTTACGGGCCATTTAAAGACAGGAAATAAGGAAAGTTCATAAAAAAAGGTCCCGGACCAAAAAGGAGCCCGAGACCTTGGGGGACAATGATTAGAAAAGAACGTCGACTTTAAGTATATTCAATCTGAAATCTGTTTGCGCTGAATTATTGCCGTGTTTTGGGTCTAATCGAGAGAACGCAAGTTCAAGCGATGGAGACCAGTTATAATTCATGCCCCAAAGATTTCCGATACCAAAACGGTGACCGAATTCAAAATCGATGACTTGTGATTTATTATCTGTCGTCTTAACACCATCATTATCTTTTACGTTGGCATTACCGTTAGTGAGCTTGAGTGCTAAGTAGTTTGTGTTACTCAACTTACCTGCAAAGTTATAGATCCCAAAGATTCCGTAGTTCACGGCATTCTCTTCAGACTTCAAGGTTCCTTCATGTTTCCAAGTACGGAAAGTTGCTCCCAGTTGGAAGAAATCTGTAAGCGCGTACGCATAGTTAAAGGCGATGCTGTTAGTGACCGAATGACCTGAAGAACCACCATTGGTGTGATAGATATCAAGTGAACGATCAAGAGCAGAAGAACGCGAACTCTCATAGCCAGAAAGTGTGATCATAGACCTTCCATCTTGGGCGAATGCAGAAACTGATACGAGAGCGAGTAATCCAGCGAGAACCTTTTTCATAAAATCTCCTTAGCGAAAAGTTAGTTCAGATAAATCCGTGCTTGCGGCAAATATATCAGGCCCTTACTTTTATTTAAAATGGAGATAAATTTAGGTTGGAATAAATCAGGATAAGAAAAAAAAATTATTCAAAGACTTCAAGGGCTTGATGCTGAGAGCGTTGAGGCAAACTTAAGAAAAAAAAACTTCAATGAGCGAGAGGATGAAAAACCCTCTCGCCAAATTGATTTTCTTTTAGAAACGGTTAACAACTTCATGTTTTTCAAAGAAGTAAGCAATCTCTCTTTCAGCAGCTGCCTGAGAATCAGAACCGTGAACAGAGTTTTCACCAACTGATTTAGCAAACATCTTACGGATCGTACCTTCAGCAGCGTTTGCTGGGTTGGTAGCACCCATGAGCTCGCGGTTTTTAGCAACTGCGTTTTCGCCTTCAAGAACAAGCAACATCACTGGACCAGAAGTCATGAAGTTTACGAGTTCGCCGAAGAATGGACGCTCTTTGTGCTCGATGTAGAAGCCCTCTGCTTTTTCTTTTGAAAGTTTTGCAAATCTAGCTGCAGAAATACGAAGACCATTTTTCTCAAAGTGAGAAATGATGTTCCCGATATTGTTATCAAGAGTTGAGTTTGGTTTTACGATAGAGAATGTTTTTTCAATGGCCATAGTGCCTCCTATAAATTCAATCGACTAATTTTTACTTCTTTAATACTTCGGCAATTTTTTGTCCCAGCTCTGCCGGAGAACGAGCAATCGTTACTCCACATTCCTGAAGGATTTTGAATTTTGATTCTGCAGAATCGTCTTCTCCAGAAATGATCGCCCCAGCGTGCCCCATGCGCTTGCCCTTAGGAGCAGCAGCACCAGCGATGAAGCTCACCACTGGCTTAGTCATGTGGGCCTTAATCCAGCGGGCAGCATCTGTTTCAGCTGTTCCACCGATCTCACCGATCATGATCACAGCTTTCGTGTCTGGATCTTTCTCGAACATCTCTAAACAGTCAATGAAGTTTGTTCCGTTAACGGGATCTCCACCGATACCGACACAAGTTGATTGCCCGATCTCACGTTGAGTGAGCTGGTAAACAGCTTCGTAAGTCAAAGTTCCAGAGCGAGAAATAACTCCCACGTTTCCTGGCATGTGAATATGTCCTGGCATAATTCCGATCTTGCACTCGCCTGGAGTGATAACACCTGGGCAGTTTGGACCGATCAAGCGAGATTTAGAACCTCTGAGGGCACCTTTTACTTTGATCATATCAAGGACAGGAATCCCTTCAGTGATACAGATAATAAGTGGCATGCCAGCTTCGATACACTCAAGGATCGAATCAGCAGCATAAGGAGGTGGAACGAAAATCATGGCAGCATTGGCACCAGTTTCTTTCATGGCTTCATAAACAGTGTTGAAAACAGGAATGCCTTCGTGAACTGTTCCGCCCTTGCCGGGAGTTACACCACCAACAACGTTCGTACCGTAGTCACGGCTTTGAAGCGTGTGGAATGTTCCCTGTTTACCAGTGAGGCCAACAGTGATGAGTTTTGTGTTTCTATTAATGAGGATTGCCATAAAATTATGCTCCCTTCGCAGCTGCAACTGCTTTTTGAGCAGCATCAGCGAGATCATTGGCCGGTGTAATTTTCAAACCAGATTCAGCGAGAATTTTCTTACCCAAAGCAACGTTAGTTCCTTCGAGACGAACAATAAGTGGAATTTTAAGTCCCAACTCACGAGCAGCATCGACAACACCATTTGCGATGATGTCACACTTCATGATCCCACCAAAGATGTTCACAAGAATGGCTTTAACGTTCTGATCTTGAAGAATGATCGTGAAAGCTTTCTGAACTGTCTCTTTTGTCGCCCCACCCCCTACATCAAGGAAGTTGGCAGGAGCCCCACCGTAGAGTTTCAAGATATCGAGAGTTCCCATCGCAAGACCCGCACCGTTGACAAGGCATCCGATATTCCCATCAAGAGATATATAAGACAGACCGAATTTTCCGGCCTCAAGCTCTTGTGCTGATTCTTCTGTGATGTCTCTCATCGCTTCGATTTCCGGGTGACGAAAAAGAGCGTTGTCATCGAAGTTCAATTTTCCATCAAGAGCAAGAACGTCACCAGTCTTCGTTGTAACGAGAGGGTTGATTTCTGCAATTGAGCAGTCTTTCTGAACATAAAGGTTATAAAGACCTTCAAAGAATTTGATCGCTTTATTTAAAGTGTCACCTTTGAGTCCAAGTGCGTATCCAAGTTTGCGACCAATTGCTGGCGTAAAACCTGCGGCCGGATCGATGTGTGCTTTGATAATTTTTTCCGGAGTATCGTGAGCAACTTTCTCGATATCCATTCCACCTTCAATTGAAACCATGAAGGCCAATTTTCCGACTGTACGATCGAGAACGATCCCGCAGTAGTATTCGTGATCAATGTCACAACCCTGTTCAACCAAAACCTTGAGAACTTTTTTACCTTCAGGCCCAGTCTGGTGAGTCACAAGTTGCATGCCTAAAATTTCTTTGGCGTATTTTTCAACTTCTTCAAGAGACTTCGCGAGTTTGACTCCGCCGCCTTTCCCGCGTCCTCCGGCGTGAATCTGAGCTTTCACAACCCAAACTTTACCGTCGAGCGTTTTCGCTACTTCCACCGCTTTAGCAGGAGTATCAGCAACCCCGCCTTTCAAACAGGCGATGTTAAACTGTCGCATTAATTCCTTGGCCTGGTACTCATGAACATTCATGATCACTCCTTAAAAAATCCAATTGAGATATGTGAGACATTATAGTCATTTTAGAGAGGCTATCAATGAAAAGGTCTTGAAAAACGCTCGAGACAGAGGGCATGATAGAAGCGCGTAACGTCAAAATCACTCTGGAATTTTTTATGAAAAAATATTTTGTTCTCCATCCTGCTGTTTTCAAACTCGACGGAGGGGCGATGTTCGGAATTATTCCAAAGCCCCTATGGTCGCGGGCGATTCCTGCGGATGAACAAAATCGAATTCTCTTGAGTCTGCGTGTCATGTTAATTCAAACAAAAAACAAAAACATTTTAATCGATACCGGTATTGGAGATTATCACGGTAACAAATTTGATGATCGTTTTGGTATTAAAGGAGAGCGTAATCCTCTGGTTGATGTTCTCCAAAAAAATCACGGCCTCTCTCCAGCTGATATCACGGATTTGATTATCTCTCATTTACACTTTGATCACGTCGGTGGGCTCGGTAGTCAACAAAACGAACACGAGTTACTCTTTTCAAACGCTACACTTCATATTCATCGTCAACACTATGAATACTCTTTGAATCCGACACCACGTGACATCGGCTCCTTTCAGTCGCAGTATTTCAAAGTATTAATCGAGAAAGCTGAGGGTTTAAAAAAAGTTCATTGGATTGATGGCGAAATGGGAGAAATCCTTCGGGACGGAGAAGATGTTATCAATTTCCGCTGCTCTTTTGGCCACACCCCATGGCTCATGCATGCTTACGATGAAAAATTTATTTATATGGCTGATCTCGTACCAACCTCACACCATATTCCAGTTCCCTGGGTGATGGGTTACGACATCGCTCCTGGAAAAACCGTTCAGGATAAAATTAATTTCTATGAGTTTATCATAGAGAAAAATCTCACCATGATTTTTGAGCACGACATGGAATTTTGGGGGGCGAAAATGAAGCCGAAAGGTTCCGATTTTGAAGCCGCTGAGATATTTGCAGTTACTGGGCCTGATCAGAAGTCACTTGGACTAACTTTTCATTAATATCAGAGCGTAATTTTTCAAAAGTTTTTGAGACTAGTTTCTTCTCTTCGTCGAGTCGCGGGCGCTTTGGATTTTTAAGTTTCTGCAACTCTTCGATGATCTTCATGGATTCAAGACCAATTTCCTTACTCGCTAAGCGAACTAGTTTTTCGTAATTCTTCCCTTTAGAAATCCGTTGAAGATCTTCTAGAGGCATGGCCTTAAAGTATTCTTCGTTAGATACAACAAAGTTAGTCAAACCATGCCCAAATTGCTTGGTGTAGCTATTCACTCCCGTTTTTAAGTTCTCAGAAAATTTTCTGGCATCTTGCTCAAGCACTTCTAAAAAAAATTGTTCGATCTGAAGGCTGATGGCAAGCAAGGTTTGCAGCTTCTGTTGCAGGTCCTGCCAGAAGAGCTCGTCTTTGGTTTCAAGCTTTATCTGGATCTCATTTTTCTTCTGAATGAGTTTATCTAAGAGAGCATTAAATTCCAGGGCGCCTTGAGGAAAAAGAACAACTTTCATGCGGCCTTCATAGGTGGGATCTGGCTTTCTAAAGCGATTGGCCATTTTTGCGGCCAATGTATCCCAATCGCAATTCCTTGCCTCAACATTCATCTCATAAAGTCCCGGAACAACCTTCGTTCCGGAGCTGAATTCAAATCGATTGAACTCCGCCACATGAGACTTCAAAATGGCATGAGTTTGAAAGCTGACTTTTTCACCTTTCATGCTGAGTAATTTTCCGTCGACAGATTGGAAATTGGCCTCAACATCACAAGTCTCGTAGCCAGAATTTATGAGCCAGATTACGGAGAGGTCAGAAGGAACATATTCTTTAAAAAAAATTTTCTTATCCCATCCCTCAAAAGCCATTTCATTTGAAATTCTTTCGTGCAATTCAGGGCTCATCTTACCGTAGCGCCTGATTGAAAAATTCTGCTGACCGTTGATCCACTGAACGTAGAAAAGGTATCCCATGAAACCCATAAGACAGAGGCCAAAAACGGCAAAGGAGAACTTGTCGAATTTGAAACTTCTTTTCTTAAACTTGTCGGCCGTCAGAGTTTCTTCTTCGGGAAGCGGAGGCAGCGGGGGGATATCGTCTTCATCATCATGAACAATAACTTCTTTTGCCACTGGAACTTGAAAGTTTTCAATCCTCTTTGACGGAGCTGGCGCATGGATTTGAACTGGTTCAGGAGTATGAATAATCTGAAGTTTTTTGATGGGTGCAACTTCCATCTTATAGAGAGCACTTTTAAGTGAAATTGTTTCAGTGAGCCCTTCGGTCCAGATACGAGTCTCAGAGCCCAAAGACTTCGATTCTGCACGGGCCTGCAAGGCCTTGAGGGAATAGGGACCTTCATGCCCGGATGGGAGCATGATAAACCACTTTACACTATCCTTGTCAGTCCATTCTAAATTTGGCAACGTCATACTCTCAGGGAGAAATAAGAATATTTTATGATGAAGGATATCAACACTCAATCACAAAAGCGCGCACTCGAAGCTCTGGGGTCTCTTTTTGAAGCGAAAGCGAATAAAAATTTCGTTTTTCTTAAGAGTTCGTCTGACGAAGGTGTCATCAAAAACGGAGGCCGCAATGGAGCGCGCTTTGCCCCTCAGTCTTTACTCGCCACTTTCAAAAAATTAAATCGTCTCGATTCTCACAAAGATATCTCGTTTAAAGAATTCGAAGTCAGTGACGGTGATCTCGAAAAAAGTGACTTCAGCGTTTCTCAAGAGGTCGAGTCTCATAAAATATCGACTCATCTCTCCACAACATCGCCTTCATGGCTTTGTCATCTGGGTGGTGGACATGATCATATCTACCCACTCTTAAAGTCACTCGGGCAGAATCATAAAAAAATTGTCGTTTTAAATCTTGATGCTCACGCGGACACAAGAACCGATTCATCTCCAAGCTCTGGAACTCCATTTCGCCAGTTCGCCGATGAATTTGATGGCGCGTTTCAGCTTGTTCAAATCGGCTTGCACCCTTTTGCCAACTCTCTCAGTACTCTTTCTTCTCTCTCAAAAGGGGAAATGAAAATTATCTGGAAACAGGATCTCCCCAACCTCAAGAATTCGCTCGATACCCTGCAGCTGCAGATTGATAAAGACACTTTTACCGTTTTTAGTCTCGATGCAGACGCTCTTTGCGGCGAACAAGTTCCAGGAGTCAGTGCTGTGAACGGGGACGGAATGTCGCTTAAAGAATTAGAAGAAGTTTGGAAATTTTATTGCTCTTTGATTAACCATCATCCGGTCATTGGAATTTACGAGCTCAATCCGGTTTATGATTCGCTATCTTCTATGAGCATGCGTACTCTCTCTGCCTTTCTCTTTAAGACCTTAGTTTAAGGAAAAAAAAAGCCCATCGCGAAGATGGGCTTTTTTTTGAGAGACTAGGAGAAGTTAAAAAAATCCTTTCTTTAACTCCAACACACACACGAGTATTTACAAGCAAAGCCGATGCCAAGGATTTTCACCGACAAAACATCTTCTTCTTTGAATGATATTAAACTCTTGATGCGTGCCTCCATTGAATCTCGTGTCAAAGCTATGACTTTCTTAATCAATATGCGTCAAGACCATGACATACAAATAAAAAGGGTCCTTGAACAAAGACCTAGAACTTAGATCAAGTTTTTCCTTCAAAACTGAGTGTAAAATCGGCATAATAACCTCGATTTAGATTTAAAGATTTTTTTGCTCACTTCAAAGGAGAAGTTCAATGTTTACACGCGCTTTTTTCACAACTCTTATGATTGGTCTTCTCGCTGTTGGCTGCTCTACTAAACCAAAAAATAGCCAGGACAATGCTGCGGCGACAAGTGCTGACGGCTCAAATGCTGGTTTATCTCTCGAGCTTAACGGCGATTCGGATTCAGCTAAGGCAGGCGGACTTAAAACTGTGTACTTCGGTTATGATTCCTCTAACCTTGATTCTTCTGCCAAAGAAACTCTTAAATCAAATGCTGATTTCATGAATTCAAATACTGCAGTAGATATCCAAGTTGAAGGTCACTGCGATGAGCGCGGCGGACGCCAATACAACCTTGCTCTTGGCGAGCGACGTGCAAAAGCAGTTCGCGATCACTTGGTAGCAATGGGTGTTGCTGCTAAAAGAGTATCTGTTGTTTCTTATGGTAACGAGAGACCAGCTTCTGAAGGTCACGATGAATCTGCATGGTCTAAAAACCGTCGCGGTAACTTCGTTATTACAGCTAAATAATTCTGCGATTGAAATTTGTCCTTTTGCCTCTATTTTTCATCTTGGTTGCGTGTGGTTTAGCCACTACACGCCCCAAGCTTGAAATGAGTTACTCACAAGCTGCCTTTCTCGCAGCTAAAGAAGCAGGAGCGGACATCTACGCTTCTAACCTTTACCGACAGGCCGAAGACTACTACCTCAAGGCCAAGTCCGCTTATCGCCGGAAGTATTTCAACAAGGCCAAAGAGTATGCCATTCTCTCCAAAGATTTTTCTGAAAAAGCCGAATATGCCGCTATTAGAAAAAAGGCCCTAGAAGGTAATGCGGAATAAAAGTTTCTCGGTTAGAATGTATTCATTCGATCAAAGGATGAATTATGAAATCAACTATCATTGTCTCTTTCCTCTTTTTGGCCCTCACCTCTTGTATTAAGACAGCCGGTCAAGTTGAGCGAGAAAAGAAAGTCGATTCGATGAATGAACAGTTTAAAGACCAGAGAGGTCTAGTCGCTGATCTAGTCGATAACATGAAAGACCTTCAATCCCAGCTCAATAAAATGAATGGCCGCCTTGAAGAGCTTGAGCACCGCCAAAAACAGATGAACCCTGAAGATATCAAAAATATGCGCGAAAGCATGGCCCTGATCAAAACACAGGAAGAAGCTCAGGCGACTCAGCTCAATCAAATTCAGGCCGAGTTAAAAGAGCAGCGCGCTTTCATGGAGAAAGTAACAGCTTCTCTAAGCTCAATTCATCACCCAAAAGCTGAAGTGAAGGCAAAAAAAAAAAGCGTTAAGGGTCAGCTCGCTGAAGGACTAGCTCTCATCAAAGAAGATAAGTTCTCCGAGGCAAAAGGTGTGCTAGAAGAATTAATCGACAATGAAGAGCTCTCTCCCGGTGATAAGAATAAAGTTCTCTTCGGCATGGGTAAGGTCGAATACTTTACCAAGAATTTTGACAAGGGCATGGTTTACTTCAGCAAGATCTACACCAAGTTCCCAAAGGCAACCCTCGCACCTGCTTCTCTTCTTTTCATTGGCCGCACACTTGAGAAGATGGGCAAGAAAGATGAAGCGAAGGAAGCCTTTGTCAGAGTGACAGAAGATTATCCTGGTTCCAAAGAAGCCGCTGAGGCCAAAAAAGAAATTTAGATTTCAGTGAAGAGAAAAATCATTCTCGGGATTGAGACAAGTTGTGACGACACTTCCATATGTATCCTGGAAGTTAAAGACGGGGTCAACGAGATCCTCTCCCTCAATTCATACAACCAGGACTTTCTCCTCGCTAAATGGGGTGGAGTTGTTCCGGAACTAGCGGCGAGATCTCACGTTAAGGCGATTCCTCCTTTAATGGAAATTGGTTTCAAAGAGGCAGGCATCTCTCCGGATGAGATCACTGAGATTGCAGTGACCACTCACCCCGGACTTATGGGATCCCTTCTGACCGGGATCAATCTTGCGAAGACTTTTTCTCTTATTCAAAATATTCCCATCAATCCTGTGAATCATCTCTTTGCACACTTAGAGGCCATCCATCTGACGGAAAAAATTCCTTATCCTTATTTGGGACTGCTGGTGAGCGGCGGTCATACTGCCTTTATGTGGGTTACCTCTCCAACTGAGATGAAAGTTCTCGGTAACACTTTGGATGATGCCGCCGGTGAAGCTTTTGATAAAGGCGGCAAGCTTCTTGGTGTGGGTTACCCTGCTGGAAAAATCATTGACGAGCTTGCTCTGGCCGGCGATCGCAAGAAATATCCCTTTCCCATAAGCTTCATGAGAGATCGACCAGGTAAGATGAGTTACTCAGGGATAAAAACGTCACTGAGAGTTCGGCTCGAGAAGATGGAAAAGTCTGAGATTCAGACAGAGTTAAGTCATCTCTGTGCCAGCTATCAAGAGGCGATCGTTCAAACTCTGCGAGTTAAAGCTCTTGAAGTGATTGAAAAAGTTCTACACCTCAATCCTAAAAAATTTGAAACTCCTATTGTGATCGGCGGAGGAGTTGCATGCAACTCGCGCCTCAGAGAAATTTTTCGTGAAGAGTTTAAAAATGTGCATGTGGTGAAGGCCATGTATTGTACGGATAATGCTGCCATGATCGCTAACTGGGCGTCACGTGTTCCTGAGAATGTTGTGAACTTTCCAGAATGTTTGTCCCTTGATGGCAAGCCTCGCTATCTGGATAAAACATGAGCCACAAATTTCCGCTCGCAAATAAAAGTTTTGGACAACACTTTCTAAATAGTCCAAATGTGATTAACAAAATCACTGGCCCCCTTCCTATTGGTACCGATGCGATTGTGGAGATTGGACCAGGACCTGCGGTCCTCACTCCTCACCTCGCAAAGTATGGTTTGCCACTTTTTGTGATCGAGATGGATGAGAGATTTGTGGAGATCCTCTCTGATATCGTGAAATCAGAAAATATTTTCCGGCAGGATGCTCTTCTTTTTGATTGGAGGAAATTTTTAGATGAGCATGAGTTCAAATCAATCTGGCTCGTGAGCAATCTTCCTTATAATGTGAGTGTCCCCCTCACCTTATCTTTTTTGCGGATCCCAGAAATTAAGCACATGACTCTTATGTATCAAAAAGAAGTAGCAGATAAAATTTATCCTCGTGAGCAAAGAAATTCCATGGGCTCGCTTCACGCTCTTTGCCTTTCTCAGTTTGAAATTTCTAACGTCGTTTACGCTCCTCCAGGGGCCTTTATTCCTCCTCCGAAAGTTGATTCTCAAGTAGTGGGATTTAAGCGCCGAGAAAATTCCTATGTTCCTTTAGATCAAATTGATCACTACGAAAGTTATTTGCGTCTGGTATTCGCCAACCGGCGCAAGCAACTTGGTGGAATCCTCAAAAAAGAATGGGGAGTCGAGAAAACACTCGCCTGTTTTGAGAAAACAAAACTCAATCTAGAGATCCGTGCCGAGGCGTTGAGCTTTACTGACGTCCTAAATCTTTATGCTGCCCATTCTCAGTCGCCATAGTCAGTGCTATAGTCGCCACTCATGGGGATTAAAATTATCTGTAAAAATAGCCGGGCCCACTACGATTACTTCATTGAAGAGAAGTATGAATGCGGCGTGTCACTCCTCGGGACTGAAGTTAAGTCCCTTCGGACAGGTAAAGGTAAAATTGATGAAGCCTATGTGGTTATCGACTCCAGAGGCGAAGCATGGCTGCAAAATGCCACAATTCCTCACTATGATTTCGGTAATATCAATAATCATCCTGAAACAAGAAAGCGTAAATTGCTCTTAAAGCGCGAGGAAATTCAACAAATTAACAAAATTGTCTCCATGAAAGGCTATTCCATCATTCCGATCGCTTTGTATTTTAAGGAGTCTTTAGTTAAGTGTGAAATCGCTCTAGCTAAGGGGAAAAAGCTCTTTGATAAGCGCGATAGTGCTGCTAAAAAGGACGTAGAGCGTAAACTTAGACAGGGACAATTCGAATAATGGAACCATCAGTCGACAATGTCAGATCAATTTATCCTTTGAACCAGACAAAAACCTTTTCTCACGATGAGGCCGAAGATCTAGTTCCATTGTTGATGCTCATTTCGGCCAAGACAAAACGCGAGTTAAATGTTTTGAACTCTCAGCTTTCATTTTTTAAAACAAATTCAGATAAGGCCCAGTCGATCCAAGAGAAGATTAATACAACTTTGCAGTCATGGTCAGATAAGGTGCGACGTCTCGGGGCGATTCCAGTTTCTTTGTGCAAGGTTCGAATTCCAGGTGAAGACAGTCACTATCTTTGGGAATACCCAGAGAAGAAACTGTTCATGAACTAAGATCACATAGGCCAGATTTCCCTAACTCCCTCGACTAGAATTTTCAGCGCAATCAAACCGAGTAAAATATTTACCATCGTATCGAATTTTTGATCAGAGATCTTTCGACTGATGGGTATTGAAATTCCCACACCAATAAGTGAACCGAGTATCAAAATCAAAACGTGATCCTTAATCGTCATAAAATTAATGCCGGAGGCACCTGTGAACGCCACAATCTTAGAAAACTGCAGAAGGAACTGGCCCGCACTTTTAGTTGAGAGATTCCCCTGACGCTCAATTTTGATACGGTTAAAAAAGGGTGTCACCATAGGCCCGACCGAGCCAACAAAAACTCCTAAAAATCCTGAGACTGCTCCCATACAGGCAAAGAACCTTAACGATGGTTCGTGAGAAACACTAAATTTCCATGGAAAAATAGACGAGATTATAAAAACTCCGACGAGAACTTTTAAGTAGCTTGGGTTTACATGTTCAAAAAGTAGAACGGCAATCCAGGCCATGGGGATCATCAGAGATCCGTAGGCGAAAACAACTCTCCACTTCACGTGTCTCCAGAAAAGACCCACCCGCAGTCCGTTGGCGGCCAGCAGAGTAAAACTATGAAGGGGGATAGCGAGTTCAGGGGGATAGATTAAGAGAAGACCCGCGAGGATCAGGGTGCCACCAGCAAGGCCCGTGATCCCTGTAACGAGAGAGCCAATCGTAACAAGAAGAAAAAGAAGAATGAGTGAGAGCACTACCAGCTCCGGTAGTCTTCATAGAGACGAATTTTTCTCGTCATCGCTTCGAAGGCAAGATTGATCTCAAAGGCAAAGAGCTTGCTGATTTTATAATAACGATCAAAGTTTTCGAGGAAGTCTTTTTCAATGAGTTCCACTTGCTTTGGATTGACGAGGCCCTTGCGATGGCCTTTACCAAGTTCAGAAGCAACTGAGTACGCAAAATCGCATTGTTCATCTTTATCCAAAAACTTTTTCATCTTGACCGCAAAACTTGGAATCTCGCGCCCCCAGTACTGGCGGTTCTGATAAGTGCAATACCCCAGGCGATCTTCCATACCATCGGCGAAAATTTTACTCGCCTCGATCATGCGCTGGCCTTGATGAGCATAAGGAGAATAGAAAAATTTGTTATTTTTTTCCTGATAGGTTTCTTTGATATCGATCAGGATGGCGTCTTTGTGGGAGTCAGGATTCTTGGGCATGAGACTAAAAATGAAATGCTGTTTCCCGAGGCTACCGGGTGTAAGGCCAATTTCAGAAATCATGTAGTCATTTAATAAAGAGAGTTCCTGCCGGGACTCAAGATACTTTTGAAAGATTTGAACAGCGACCGGAGACTTCGGAGAAATAGCGTAGTCTCTCATTTTCTTGGCCCAGCGCTTATTTGACTTGAGATACTCTCGGGTGCTTGACTGCCATTTTTCTGGCTGAACCCCTTTAAGCATTTTGACTTGCTTGGGAGGTAAAGTCGGATTCAAAAAATGAGTCATGTAGGCATCAATAAAATGCTCAATTACAGTCCGTGCAAGATAACCTTCATTTTCTACGCGGTGTAGAGAAACGGAGGCAAGAAATCGGATAATATCCCAGCAATAAGGCCCCATGCGCGAGCGATCAAAATCCATCATGGCCGAACCATTCATGGTGCGGACGTAGTTATCAATGTGGGGATTTCCGTGAATGAAGGTGGTGGGAACTTTGTTAAGATCTACAAAACGATAAAGTTTACCCTGCATGATGGGGCCCGCGAGACGGAAAAGTAAATAACGGGACTCTTTGCGATTGAGACCATCAATACTTAACCGTTTTTGAAAGTCAAAGCTATGGCGCAAATACTCTTCCATCCTATGACTATGAAGCGAAATGGCGCATGGGTCAATATGCATTTCACAGAAATGCAACATTCGGGTAAGATCTCTGGATGAAAGACAAGATTCGCCAACATTTTCTAAATTTTGGGCCCCGTCCCTTTGTGATCATGACTGTGCTTGTTTTGATCCTCACTGACGTCATCAACAGCTTTTATATGAAGCTCTACTGGCAAAGTAAGGGCATCTCAAACATGGTGATCAACCAGTCCATGAGCCTAAATTCCATCGCCAGAGAAGATCTCTCTTCTACGACGATGCTTGAAATGAAGGGCTTCATTGATAAGATGTTCATGTTCTTTCTTTTGATCATCCTTGCGAACAATTTCTTCTTCTATTTTTTCTATCTTCGAAAAAAGCTCTGGGCCCAAGGCTATGTTCTGTTCTACACCTTAACCGCTGCCCTCTTTTCGCTCTCGTTCATTATTGATAATGGTGGGCTGGGTGCGGGTTGGCTGACCTACAATCTATCAACCATCTTCATCTACGCTTATTTATTTGCGGGAGTGAAAGTCTTAAGACCGGAGACTACCCTTGGACATGGAAAGAAGGCACGATAAAATTTCCGCCGTCTGAGTTTCCCCAATCTGAGATTTCTCGCAAACCATTCATCAGCATCTTTTGACCAACCACCGATAGGATGAATGAATCGAAGGCCTGGGAGTTTTTCACAATCGTATCAAGATCATTCTCGTAGAGAAAAATAGACATGTGATGTTCGATGTTCAAAACAATCTGCTCTCTCGCCCCGGGTGCGAGATCAATGTCCGAAAGTTGCAGGAGAAGCGATTTACTGATCACTCGCGCACGGTAGAGTTCAATTAAAGCGATATGTATATTGCTCTCAAACATCTTAAGATCAGGGGGCAAGTGACGAAGAAGATAATTCAAGCGCGCCAGAAGCATGACCGAAACATTTCCGAAAGATTCATAAGAGATTTTAAAAACTTCGAGCAATTGATCGTAGTAATTTTTCCAAACCCAGAAATCGATGGGCCTATGCCAGTAGGGCGTAAACCCTTTGCGAAGTTTTCTTTTAAAGGAACGCGAAAGCATATGCTCGTCAGTGTTTTTCTTCAGCAAGTTCTTTGAGTAATCGATCTCAAGAGAAGACACTCTCTCTTGTTCATATTTTTTAGGATTTTCTTGCTGGAATTTTGAGTCTTCATCCAAAAGATCTTGCATCTCTTTGCGAACTGCCACGACACACTCGCGTGGGCAAGCACTCGCTCCCGTGCAAGTTGAGACGCAGGAGTCTTCACAAGGAGCGCGGCTTAATGGGAAATCGACTACCAGCTGCTTAAGTCCATATTGATTCACCCAGGACGTGATAATTTCATCTCGGTCACGGATCTCTTCGTCTTTCACTTGATGGAGGGATTTTAAAAACCAACGTTTCTCACTTGGATAATATTCAAGAAGAGAGAAGAAAAAGTTCTCCTTCCGTCCCCCACCAAGACTCATCCCTGCAACATTTCTGACAGAAACCAAAATGACTCCTTAGAGCGGAGACTCTACTTTGAAGGGTAGAATATCCATACCGTGAGCTTTAACTTTTGCCTCGATGACTTTAGGGTCCATACCCTTGTGAACGAGAATAAAGCAGCCGCCGCCTCCGGCCCCACACATCTTTAATCCTACCACATTTCCCTCTTTTTTGAGATCTGTCGTGAAAGTGCGGATTTTTTCAGTGGTGATGCCTGGAAAAAGTTTTTCTCTTTCCTCGCCTTCCTGAGCGATGAGAGTGAGCATGTCGTCGAAGCGCTCTTCTTTAATGGCGACATAAGTCTTGTGAGAAATTTCTGCAATCCGGGTGAGGCCACCGATGACTTCAGGCTTTTTATCAAAGAAGGCCTTGTAGACTTCCCAGTTATTGATCCCTGATGCGCGAGACTGCTTTGAAGATATGAGAGTTAAGTGGGCCTCGAGGAAATCTTTTAATTCGTCAGTGTAAAGCTGCTCGACCTTGATCTCACCCTCGATTCCTCTGACCGCGAGGACTCCGCCCGTCAACGCCGGAAAATAATCTTGGTAACCCGCCATTCCCTGGTTCAGGATTCGGCTCTCCACTGCCTTCACACGAAGGACAGCTCTTAAGCGGTCGTAGTTTTCGCCGGTGAAGTTACAAAGTGCTCGGTAGAGAGTGACTCCCATGGCAGATGAGCCACCAAGGCCCGATCCAGCGGGAGCACCACTTGAGAGGTCAAGTTTGAGTCCTGAAGTAATGTTAAAGAGACGAAGAATCTGGAGCACAAAAGACATTTCCTCGAACTCGCGGGAATAAACCACACGATCTTCGGTCAGGTCTATGGAGTTGTACTTGTAGTGCTTATTGTAATCAGTTGAGTGAATTTCAATCCCATCAAAAGTTGTTTTTGAAAGAGTCACTGAAGCTTTGAGTCCAGTCGCCACGTTTAAAGTCACAACATTTTTGATGATAAGGTTTATTGGTTCGATATCAAGCGTTCCACCCACTAGGTCAACGCGAACACTTCCCTGGTTAGTTACCTGCATTCAAGACTCCGATGTAGGGCAACTCACGGTAGCGGCCGGCATAATCAAGACCAAAACCAATGACAAATTTATCCTCGATCTCAAAGCCTAGATAATCAATATTCACTCGGTGCTTAAGCTTTGCGGGCTTAAAAAGGAGAGACGCGAGCTTGACAGTTTTTGGCTTTCTGAGGGCCATCATTTCTAGCAACGTTTTAATCGTGAGTCCTGAATCAACGATGTCTTCAACGATCAATACATTTCTTCCTTCGATGCTTCCCGTGATGTCCATATCAAGACGGACACTTCCTGAACTCAGGGTTCCGTCACCGTAGCTAGAAAGAGAAATAAATTCGAGCTTGATGGGAAGATTAATTTTCTTGATCAAATCCGAGCAAAACATAAACGCCCCTTTCAAAACACAGATCACAACGAGATCTTCGTTGCCGAAGTCACTGGTGATCGCTTTTCCAAGGGCCGCGATACGAAGTGCAATTTCTTCTTCAGAAATTAATACCTCTGGTGTGTATGATTCCATCTTTCCTCCTAGCAGTACGAGTTGCTTCCCGCACTGGGAAAATTATATTGTTTATCGTTGAGAATTTTTTGTGAAGACTTAGACGGATGAGAAGAGAAAATTTTAAGCGCCATGTAGTCGTCCTTTAAGACGACTACAATAGCATTCTAGTTAGAAAGCTGAGAAGTGAATTTAAGCTCTGCCTCGAGGGGAAGGTGACCCTGCTCTTCAGCTTCATCTACCTGAAAATGTCCGCGGCAGCGTGCTTCATAAGCTTCCGACTCACCGATTAAAACCTGTTTTTTAGAGGCGACCAGACGCTGAGAGCGCGTGGCAGGAGCTCCACAGACAGTACAGATCGCGTGAATCTTCATCACCTCATCAGCGAGTGCCAAAAGAATTGGCATCGGTCCAAAAGGCATGGCACGTGAATCAAGATCAAGGCCCGCGCAAATCACACGGTAACCACGAGCGGCAAGCTTAGAAACAACAGTCACGATCGCTTCATCGAAGAATTGAACCTCATCAATGGCAATCACTCGTGTGGAGTCTTTCAAGCGCGCAAAAATATCAATCGCAGTCTCCACTGGCTCAGACTTAATCGCCTGAGAAGAGTGAGAAACAACATCTTCAATGTCATAACGGATATCGATAGCAGGTTTAAAAATTTGCACGCGTTGCTTAGCAATTTGAGCGCGCTTCACGCGGCGGATGAGTTCTTCTGTTTTTCCAGAAAACATCGGACCGCAAACTACTTCAATCGAACCGTGTGAATGGTGCATCATGCCGACCCCTTAACAAAAGACTGTGTGTGAAATCATCCTTTCAAAAAGTGAAATAGATGACAATGACACTCCATTTTTAACGGATTGATTTTGCATGGCCGTAAGAAAATTTCATTCAAACAAAAATCAAATAACTAAACAAAATACTGTGAAAATGGCCATCGAAGCGAGAATGGCAAAGATAAGGGTCGGTGTTGCGAGAATAACAAAGGCGAGAGATTTAGAAGCACCTAGGTTAGAACGAAGTCCAGCATAGAGAAGAAAATAGTAAACCATCGGTTGGATCAGATCTCCGAGAATAGGAATCATCGTAAAAATATTTGAGGAGAGGGCGTGTGTGGTGATCTGATCTGCGATCTCATCAGAAGGCCCTTCAGGATCAAGAATGTTTGAGTATTTACGAATCACCCAGGCCCAAAATTCTGAAAGGATGATAACCCCAATAGGAAAAAAAACAATATCGAGAGCGGCCGAGAAGAGGAGAAAATAATAGGTCGTGATGCCAGAGCTTCGAGCGAGATCCTGCAAGAAAGGAAACTTATCACTTTGCATCGATAAAAATGTTTGAAGGAAAATATTCATGAGAATGATTTTCCCAAGTCCTCTTAGGAGAGAAAAAATCCAAGATACGCCAAGAGACTCTGCCAGAGTGAGCGGACGATACAAAATACCCTCATGCTTTGGGAGCGGAAGGTGATAACGAAACTGCTGATGAATCCGGAACGGATGAACCAAGGTTAAAAAATAGGTCTCAAGGATTTCTTTAATTCTGTCCATAGGTCACTTTACCATATCCGCAAGAGTCATGCCGGTTTTTTGCCGGTACATCATGAAGTGAGCCTTAAATCCCTGAGTGAGATTCACGACTATAAGCTCCTCTGCTCGCACCCACAAGATGAGGGCCTGATTCAATACACTGACGCGTAGATCATCCTGGGTCATGAGCATTTTTTTCTCCGAACTTGAAAGGATCGACACACGGTCGGCCTGATCAAACTGCGAGAGGTTAAAAAGAATATTAATCATGGCGAGAAGATTTTCCTGATTTAAACGAGACTTATCTGATTCAAATTTTAAAGGCTCCTGATTGAGGATATCCACATGAAGATTTTTTTTGCCTTGAGAAAGGATCATTTCAATTTTTTCACTTGGCTTAAACTCTGAAGGGGGAATAACTTTTTTATCCCAATAGTCCTGAACCATCGTGAAGTAGATTTTGAGCGTGCCACCAATCATTAAAAAAGCACGCTTCGAATCTGGATCAATTAAGACTGCGTCGGCTGCACTCTCCGATTTAAGCCAGAGCTCCCAGGTAACAGTCTTCGCAGCAATAAACTTGATCGTACCCAGCCGTTTAACTTTAAGCTTTTCACTAAAGGGTACTTCACTTTTCATCGTCATCAGAGTCAGAAGAGATTTAAATTTTGCCTGAATCTTATCGTGTACTTTTATTCCCGGAATGGGAGTCGGAAGAGTTTCATTTTTTTCAAGATTGAGCTCGTAAGGCAGACGCTCATAGGATTCAATCAAAACCCGCTTCGCACTCAAGTCAGGGTAGAAACGGAAGATTTGTTTCTCAATAAGTTCGTCATGGTTTTTAGTGATCTCGCGCTTAAACTCATCGTATTTTTTGACTGCGACAGAATTTTCATCCTGGGTAAGTTCAGAACTCGAACCCTCGAGGGTCACGAGCATGATTTTTTTGTCCCGAGAAAGATAAAATCCCTGACGGTCTAGAGACAAGTCCCCAACTACCCATTCCTCGTCATTCACAAAAAGAGTCAGAGGATCATTAAAAAAGGTTTTCCATTCACCAGAGACATCTTTAATTTTTTTTACTTCCGTGATTTTCTGTTCAATGACCTTAAAGGCGTTATGAGAGAGAAGCGTATTTCCCTCCCACCAAGAATCATCTTTCTTAATCGCCTCAACTGTCGGCAGCTTAAGTTTCACGATACCTTTCATGATGAGATGATCTTTCACTAAGGACTCTTCGTAGTGAGTTTCATTTCTCTTTTCTTGAAAGAAATAAGTTCCGACCAGTAAGAGAACAAGAATCCCTGAGAGAATAAGATTTTTTTTCATAGAAGTCTGCGACGGCGATAGATAAAGATCGCGGTTCCAAAAAAGATCACTGGTACGAGTAAAATGGAGATCACAAAAATAAGTTGTAAGTGCTGTGAGCTCAAGATGACAGGAGTCTCAACCATGCCTGGGCGATTGAGAGAGATAATTCCCTCATCGTTCACCATCCAAGAGACGGCGTTTAGAAACAAAGTCGTATTCGCAGACTGGCCTTGGTAGCCATTCACTAAGAAAGAACTCGATCCCAGGAGGATGAAGCGGGAATCTTTTTCAGAATTTGCAACAGATCGCTCTCCCACTCCCAAAAGTCCGATCGGACCTTTGTGATCCTTGTCGGCGTTAAACTCCGCACGCCCTTTTGCAACACCAGCGAGATTGGTCTCCGCCCAGCTTCCGGGATAGGCCGAGGTGAGAGCGAGAAGTTCAGAAGTATCATTGCCTTCCACTAAACTCACCGATGAGCTTAAAGGAAAAATGGTTCTTTCAGAAAACCCGCGCGTGATCGGGTGCCCGGGACTATATTTAGTGATGATGGGAATAGTGGCCTCGGCCCCTTGAATGGTTGACTCGCGATCGATGATCACATCTTTTCCAAGAGCAAGTCCGTAAGGTTCCGCTAGGGAAGCGATGTTATCATAAAGCTCGGCTTTGAAGGCCGGTGCGAGAGCGAGAAAGAGACTTCCACCGCGCTCGAGATATTGTTTTACCTGTTCAGCTTCCTGTGGAAGAAACGATGTGATGGGGCCTGCTATCACCAGAGCGTGAGCGTCTTTTGGAACTTCTTTGGTCTTAGTGAGATCAATTGAGCGCACTTCGTAGTTCTGACCCGAGAGTTTTTCACAAAGAAAAGAGAGTCCTTCATCGGTTCTTTGATCGCAGCTAATTTCCTGGTGACCTTTTACAAAATAAATCGAAATATTTTCTGTCCGAAGAATTTTCAAAAGAGCGTTAGTGACTGAGAGTTCGTCTTCCATGATGAATTGGGATTCACGTTTCTCATAATGAAGAATAACAGTCCCATTCTGGGTGATGCCTTTGGTTTTCACGAGATCTGGTCTCAAATCTGTATCAATGGCTTCGACCTTGATGAATTTATTTTTGGCAGAGTAGAGTTTTAGCACATTTAAAATAGGCTCCCACTCCTCACGCTTACCATAGACTTGCATTTGAAGGGGTGACTTGATCATCTCGAGAACTTTCAGGGTCTGGCCTGCAAGGCTATTTCTCTTTTCGCGAGTAAGATCAAACTCTTTGAAGTTTTTATTTCCGAGGTAATTCACTACTCCCAAGATACTCAAGGCTAAAAACACATTCAATCCATGATGAAGCGCACTCTTAAAATAAGAGCTCTTAAGTAAAAGCTTGAGCTCATTCATACGAACCATGGCGAGAAGAATCCCGAGGGCCAAAGCAAATCCACTGATGCAAAAATTTAAAGTCATGTACTCAGGAGCGGCTATCCAAAGTGCGAGGGAAGAGAGCCCTAAGAGAACATCAATAATAACCCATAATGGGAATAACCAATTTTTCACCAGTTTCTCCTTCCAAGGCTCTTCACCGTTAGGAAACCGAAGATAAATATGAAAGAAGCGTAGTACACAATGTCTTGAGTACCGAGGAGGCCTTTTAAAATTCTCTCAAAGTGTGATGTGACTCCCACATAAGAAAAAATTTCTGCAACGAGATAATTTGAATTGAGATGTCCGCCCCAAGTTATCATCCACATCATCATGATCGCCAAAATCGAGAGAAGACCACTGATGATTTGGTTTGGAGAAATGGATGAACAAAAAAGTCCCAGAGAAATATAAGCGGTCGCATTGAGAACTAAAGATAAATAAGCAGACCCCAAAACGGTGAAGTCTCTCACTCCCACGCCATAAATAATCATGGGGAAGAGCACGGTCATCAAAAGCATAGAGAGAACTAGAGTCAGGGCCGACGCCCCTTTCGCAATCACAACTTGCCATTCACGAACTGGAGACATCCAGTAGAGATCGAGCGTATCCATGCGTCTCTCTTCAGAAAAGAGCTTCATGGTGATGAGCGGAATAAAAAGAAGAAACAAAAAATTGATGTTCGCGAAAAGTCGTAGGACAACTTCCTCCAAAAAGGAAATTTCCTCGGTCATATTTTGCGGCAAGGCCTGGATCCCATCTGAGTAAGTAACCAAGAGATTAAAAAAGATCACACCAGTGATCAAAGAAAAAAGCCCAATAAGAACGTAGGCCAAGGGCGAAGAGAAATAAGACTGAAGTTCTTTTTTATAAAGTGTCCAGATCATGAGTGGCCTTCTGTCATATGGAGAAAGATGTCTTCAAGCTCAGGCGACTCAATCTGCATGGTGAGAAGAGAGGAACCATTTTTAACTAAGTATGAGCTCACGTCTTTTCTGCAGTCGCGGTCGTCCTCAAAAATCAGGTGAAACTGTTCTTCCTCACCCACCAGGTGATGTTTTGTGATCTTATATTTCCCAAACGAGGACAGATCGGGCAGTTTTTCATTTTTTCCAAGACCAATTTTCAAAACTAATCCCTGACGAAACTTTTGATGAATATCGTGAAGATTTCCCGAAGCTCGAATCTTGCCTTCGTGGATGATCGTGATGTGATCACACAGTTGCTCAACTTCAGAAAGAATGTGGGATGAGAAAAGAATGGTTTTTTCTTTGGCGAGTTTTTTAATGAACTCCCTGAGCTCAACGACTGTCTGGGGATCAAGTCCATTCGTTGGTTCATCCAGGATCAAAAAAGGCGCATCGTAAACGATTGCTTGGGCGAGACCCACACGCTGACGATACCCCTTAGAGAGATTTCCAATCAGGCGACCTTCGACTGCTTCTAGGGATAGCTCTTTGATCACGTTCTGAACTTTATCCTGCAAATCTGAGACACGATGGATTTTTGCGACAAATTCCAGATAATCCCTAACCTTCATATCTAAATAGAGAGGAGGATTTTCCGGAAGAAGCCCGAGCTTATTTTTTAGTTTGGTATTTTCCGGAGTCATTCTCTCACCGAATAGGTGAATCTCTCCAGCAGTAGTGGGCAAAAGGCCCGCGATCATCCTCATCGTCGTAGATTTCCCAGCACCATTTGGCCCTAAGAAACCGTGAATCGAACCTTTAGTGACATTGAAAGAGCAGTTCTGAACGGCGAATCGACCGGGGTATTCCCGAGTGACGCCGTCCACTACCAAAATTTTATCCATGCTATCCTATGAAAAGGCCCTCACGTTTCTAACGATAAGTGCCGAGAAGATCATTACACATATGACTATTTTAGATACTTTTAAATCAAGAATTCAAGTGGCACAGCGGATTCTTATCACGACCCACGAATTTCCCGACGCAGATGGAATAGGCTCTCAGATTTCTCTCTGTCTGGCCCTGCGAGAATATGGAAAAGAGTGCTTTTGCGTGAATGAGGAGCCTCTTCTCGATCGCTATCAGTATCTTGATTCGGAAAATGTCGTTTCTGGTTACTTAGACTTCAAACAAAATCACGGCGACTTCAAGGCCGATCTCATGATCGTGGTGGATACAAACACCACCGCACGCGTCGGAAATCAGCTTTCACAATTTATCGGCAACACTTCTACACTTTATGTCGATCACCACCCTTGCCGCGGAAGAGATCTCTCTAACCACTGCATCGACGTAACCGCAGCGGCCACGGGCCAACTCGTGGGGGAACTTATCGAATATCTTGGTGTTCATTTCACCAAGAAAATCGCTCTTCCGATTTATACGGCCATCATTATTGATACAAGTTCATTCCGTTACCCAACAGTTTCGGCCAACACTCACCGATTAGTTGCAAAACTCATGGCGACGGGAATAAATCCGCCGGAAGCCTACAACGGAATCTACGGGACTAAACGCATTCACCATATGCACCTGCTTTCGAGAATTCTCGATACAGCTGCGACCAATGCCAATGAAACGATTGCCTGGATGCTCTTGCGAAAGCAGGACATCGATAAATTCTCTTCAGACGTTGAGGATACTCACGCGTTCATCAATAACCTACTTGTTTTAAACAACATCAAAGTTGCGGCCATGTTCCGTGATGATGGTGATCATGTGAAGATGAGTTTGAGATCATCAGGTGATTATGATGTGGGAGTGATTGCGATTGCTCTCGGCGGTGGTGGGCATTCTCACTCGGCAGCGACTGTTTTCAAGAAGGCCGAAGGCGAATCTACTGAACAAATTATCACGAGATCTATTAAGAAGGTTGAGGATATTTTGAAGACGATGGATAGCTAAATCATACTCCATATCTTTTCTCTCCTCCTCACTTTGAAAGCTTTTGCCAGTGGATCAGAATCCATCCTCTTGGAAAAGAAAATGAATAATTTTGATATTCTGATCACTTCAGAGATGAGCCGTCCAAACGCCAAAGGAAAAGGCTTTTGCGGTGGCGGTGAAGAGATTTTTGTCAGAATCAAAAGTTCTAAAACAGGCAAAATCGTGTTCTCAAAACTTATCGAAAGTTGTCTTGAAACCCTGCAACTCAAGAATGGAAACTATGGCGGAGAGACGAAATTAACTATTTCAGAGACTTTAAAATTTGATTTGAACGGCATAGTGATTGAATGGTCGGATGAGACAGGAAGAATTGATTTAGAGTCTGGAGTTCCCGTGTACAGACTTCTCAAGGAAAAAGACTTAAAAGAGGAGACTCAGATGACAATTAATAAAAAGCGCTCCCCTTTGCGTCCCTTTCCGACCCAAAAAATTGACAATATTTCAGCGCAAATTTATTTTGATCGAAACTCTTCAAAATACACCATGTATCTGGAAGGTAGAACTGATAACAAATCCACCCCCGTCTGGAGAACAAAACTTTACGAGCGTAAATACAATCCGGACTTAGAAATGGACGTGCAGGAAATCTGGATTAGAGAATTTAAGGCCGAGAACAAGAACTTTCAAATCGTAGATGAAAAGAAAAATGTGTTTGTCATTCGGGCAGAAGATGGAAAGCTTTTATCACCCGATAAGCAAATTGAGTATGAACCCTTTCACTAACAATCAGGTCCAGGAAACTGGAAGATTTGACTTACAGTTTCCCAAACCTACGAATCGATTAATGCTTAACTTTTTCCATGACATAAAGTGCTGGGCGTTTGAACTGAGGCGTCCTCCCTCTGAGAATGCGAACATCCTCATCTGCATATACTTCAAAAAGCTGCCCGCCCATTCCAACCGGAGGCAAACGATTTGGTAAATTGATCACTTTAAGAGATCCGCTCTCCAATTGAGCAGGAAGCTTGCTCAAGGTCTTTTCTGAAATATTGCGCAAAACAATACTGTTCTTTACAAAAGTTCCCTTGATCGCCTCACTCATGATTTTATATTCACCCTTCAGCAAGAAAACCATCTTGATCCGGGCCTTCTCAAAGAGAGCAACGTTGTAGAAAATCCCATTAGGAAAAATGATCTGATAAATTTGATCTGTGCGCGAACCGAAAGGAATTGTTCCGTCACCAGTAGCAGAGTACGGCCCGAAAACCTGTCTCCACTCACCCATGATTTTTTGTGCACGCTCAGTTGTTGTCTGATCTGGGAGAAGCTTTTCAAGGTCAGCTACTTTTTGTTCAAGTGCTTCTTGTAGTTTTCCGTCTGTGTCTGTCTTGCCTTCAAACTGTCGAGCGAGTGACATGATTTCTTTTTTCACTTCAATCACTCGGACGTCTTGGGCAAGGGCGCTGATGGATGAAAACAAAATAATAGTGGCGAATAGAACTTTCATTCGTGCTCCAGTTTTAAAGTTAGTGGTAAAAGCTTAGTAAACAATTTGTGAGGAGGATATTAAAAATTGTCTAAAGGAAGATTGGATAAAACTAATATAACTTAACGTGCTGAGTTGATCAAAGATGCATCTTTTTATACAAATACAAACACATCATAATCCCCACCGCCAAAATCGTCGCCCACTGCTGCATCTTCGACTGCTCTTTAGCTTTCTTACTCACTGGTTTTACGTAATTCTCTAAATCCTTGAGCTCTTCTTCCGTATACGGCGACTCCATCTCTCCATGAATCCTCATGTCAGCGAGTTTCATGCGATCCGCTTCAGGAACTCTCATGAGCTCTTCATCCGTAAGATCCAATTGCATGACAGACGAATCACGCGGAATTTTCTTTCCATCCCCAAGGTCACTAGGAACACCAACAGTATATTCAATATTATGTTTTTCAAGAATCGCGACGATTCGATCAATTTCTAATTTGCTGAATCCACTATAGAGCATACAGACCTCAGGAGTTTTTATCTAAGAATTTCACCATACGTGATTTGAAAAGTCTCTCATTCCATTTAAGACCAAGGCGTCTTAGGGCCTTGCGATCAACTGATAGGTAGGATCCATTTACTTCTTGGTACATTTTTTCAAGATTTTCTTGGGAGAAATCAGACAGGAAATGGCTTCCCTGAACGAGATACTCACGATTTGTTTTATTTTCGCGGACAACAACTGGTCGACCGGTGGCAAGTCCACCAAAAGCGCGGAGTGGAAAAAATGTTTTTGAAAAATCCCAAATGGCCTTTGCTTGGTGAGAATAAAGAGCACTTGTGGCCTCGCAGTGGTCTCCAGCAAAGTCAGCTGACTTGTGAGCACTCTTCAAATCACTTAAGTGTGAATCAGGGCCCAAAAGACGAACCGTCTCCCCTTTTGATTCAAGAAATTTCAGAAGGGTTTTAAGTTCAACATCTGTCAGGTCATGGGTGTAGACCAAATGATGGGTGAAAAGAAAATTATGATCTTCATCTTTCACGAAAGGGTATTCTTCGGTCCGGTAAGTGGGCTCTAAGACTTCTGCATTCGGAAGATGGAGCTCTTCTTTAAGGGCCTCAGAACTCACAGCAATCTTTGGAAAATTTCGAAGCGTTTTATCACGCCAGTCATTCACGTAAGGCTTAAAGATTTTCTGCCAGCCTATTTGCTCATTCGGAACGAGATCCCAATCAAGGATATAGAGATATTTCTCAACGTTCTTCGGAATATTTAAACCTTGGATGAAGCCACGACTTAAAATAATCATCTTCTCAATCGAAGGATGAATCGGCATCCCCTTCACAGCAGAAGGAAGAAGATAATAATTCTTTCTGAAAACAGAAACGTCTTTCGTTTTATGAGTGAGAAAACTCGAAACGATCGGACAAGTCTCAACCTGTCCCAAAATTCCGCCGCGTTTATGAGCAATGGTATAGATTTCTGAATCCGGAAATAAATTTAAAACGAGTTCTAAGAGGAAGGTGGATTCATCCCGCGAGATCAAAGAATCAATAGCGATAGCAGTTTTCATATCAGTACTTTTTAAGTTGGATCACAAATGACCCTATGAGAAGAATGGCCCCACCTGCGAGTTGAAGTTCGCTCAGCTGCTTCCCAAGAAAAATCCAATTAAGAATGATCGCAAAGAAAGGAAAAAACATTTCAGCAACAGCGGCAGTTTTAGCGGGAATTCGTTTGAGACCTTGATAGTAGAAATACATCGCAAGAGCTCCCGAGAGAAGAACCATCATGAGAACTTTGAGGTAATCCATCCCCTCCGGAAAAATAAGAGACTTGCCCCAAGAGACAAAAGGAATGAGAAAAAGAAATCCGGTAAGAAATCTTCCGGCCATGATGTGCTTCGGTTCAAAACCAGAAAGAGATAACTTCTTCCCAAAAACAGTTGCTGCTCCCCAACCAAGAACGGAAACTCCGACCAGAGTATAGCCACGAAGTGCAGAGCTTGAGACCACTCGGCCATAGTCGTCTTGCAAGAGGTGATACAAGCGCTCGATGTCGGGTCCACTCACAAGTAAACCGCCGACGATACAAATCGCTGTCCAAATCAGAAATTTCTTTTCTATCGGTTCTTTTAAAACAATCGCAGCGAGAATAATCGCAACGACTGGTTGGAATTTCTGAAGAAGGATAACCATCGATGGATTAAGGATTTGAAAAGATTCTGTGAAGGCCACAGTCGCTAAGGCCGACCCCACTCCACCAACGATGATGAAACTAAAAACATCCGCAACCTTGAGTTCTCCGATTCGTTTGATGGCCGGAATGAGGCTCAATGAAAAAATGATAGTCAGGACTGTGTGCTCGTAAAAAACGATGGTAATAGGATTGATCCCGCGATCCACCAGTGGATAACGAATGAGAGCGTCCATTCCCCAGAAAAGAGAGGCCAGGATGACTAAAAGAATTCCGGTCATGAATCTATACTAACGTGGAAGTGAAGCTTTGGAAAACATCTTGTGCTCTCTTGGCGACAAGTTGTTTCTTGCCTTTTTTCCCACCAGTGCGCCATTGCTCTTTTGTGATCTCTACCGTCGGAAGAAGTCCGAAATTGATATTAGACGGGCAAGGTTTCTGGACGGTCATGATGTAGTTCACAAGTGCCCCCATCGCGGTTTCAACTGGAAACCGGATAGGTTCCTTGTTTTGAATCCGGCGCAAGAGTTGGAAAGCGACGTATAGACCCATGCTCGCCGACTCAGTGTAGCCTTCGACTCCGGTGATCTGTCCCGCGAAATAAAGAAAATCAAATTTCTTTGACCTCAGGTCAAAGTCGAGAAGTGTTCTGGCGTTCAAAAATGAGTTTCGGTGACAAGAGCCAAGGTGAATGAACGAGGCATCTGCAAATCCCGGGATCATCTTGAAGACGCGAACCTGTTCTTTGTATGTCAGGCGAGTTTGAAATCCGACAAGGTTATAGGCCGAGCCTAAGAGATTTTCTTTACGGAGTTGAACCACAGCATAGGGCCATTTTCCGTTGATGTCTGGCTCAAGACCAATGGGCTTCATGCAGGAGAAACGTGCGGTGTCTTTTCCACGCTCGGCCATGAGATCGATCGGTAAACATGATTCAAAAAACTTCCAATCTTCGAATTCTTTTGCCTGAACTTTCTCAGCTTTTGCGAGTTCTTCAACAAAAGCGTAGTACTCATCTTTAGTCATGGGAGCATTGAGATAATCTCCCCCATCTTCCATCGGTTTATGACGGTCTTTCATGTACATCTTGGTGAGGTCTAAGGAATCGGCATCCACAACTGGAGCGATGGCATCGTAAAAATAGAAATCATCGGCCGCGAGCTCTCTCGTGATCCATTCTTCAAGGGGTTTACTTGTGAGGGGACCAGTTGCGACGATGACATAATCTGCGGCGAACTCTTCTTTGAGAAGTGTGACGTCCCCTGCTTCGCGGTCAATGACTTGAACGAGCGGATGATTTCTTAAACCAGTCGTCACTTCCGCAGAGAAATTCTCACGGTCAACGGCAAGAGCGTCCCCGGCCGGAACGGCGTGAGCTTCAGCACACTTAATGATGTACGAGCCCATCGCTTTCATCTCAGACTTTAGGAGTCCGTGGGCCGAATAAGGATCAAGAGATTTTAAGGAATTGGTACAAACAAGTTCTGCGAAAAAGGGAATTTTTTGAGCGGGATTACGCTTGACGACTTTCGATTCAATCAAGGTAACTCGAATTCCATTTTGAGCGAGAAAAAAAGCTGCTTCCGAACCCGCAAGACCGGCACCGATAATTAAGACGCGAGGCTGCCCAGATTTCTGCATGATTCACTCTCTTTAAAGCATTTTTTTTAGTATAATGAGGGCAATTCTTATCCCGAATTGAGGCTATGAGTCAATGAAAACAACAGTCATCCTACACCAGACACATCATACCCTGGCGGATTTTGATTCTATTTTCAAGTCTACGGTTGAATCCCTTTCAACCCCTGGGCTCCACGTTTTTCCTGAACTTTATCTCACAGGTTACCCACTCCAGGACTTGGTTCTTCAGCGCCCTTTTATGGATAGCTATCTCGAGCTTAAAAATGATCTCCATGAGTGGGCAAAAAAGCAGCCTAAATCTGGATGGCGAGCCTTGATTGGGGGCCTTCAGTATGAGCTTGAGGATAATGGAAATCCAAAGCATATCAAAAATGTGATCTTTGAAATCATTCCGGGTTGGGGGCTTAAAATTCTCTACACCAAGAGACTTCTTCCCAATTACGATATCTTTGATGAGCAGAAATATTTCACTCCCGGTCAGGGGAATTGTTTCTATGAATTTGAAGGTGAGACCTTTGGTTTGCATATCTGTGAAGACATGTGGGCCTCAAGCTTTCATCAGATGGACCCGTGTGAGCTGATGTTTAAGGAAGCGACTGAAAAGAATTTAAAACTCTCTGCTCTGATCAATCTTTCAGCTTCGCCTTTTGTGACCGGAAAATCAAAAAAACGGCATGAGCGAGCTCAAAATCTTTCGCTAAAATTTGGCTGCCCTTTCATTTACGTGAACCGAGTTGGTGGCGAAGATGAGATCATCTTTGATGGCGCGAGCTTCATCGCGAGTGGGAGCCTGATTGCTCTCGAGATGAAGTCGTTTGAAGCTGAAGTCAAAACCGTAGATCTCTCAAAACTAGCAGGTGATTACTCGCAAAAACCCGTTTTTCATCCAGAAAATACCTGGGAAGGACTCCTCACTCCGGATCTTGATGAATCGGTTAGGCCCTCGGTCCTAAGATCATGGTCTGATGAAGAATGTGCTGAAGTCTTGAAGGCCTTGCAGTTTGGGTTCCAGGAGTACGCGACCAAGAGTGGATTCAAGAAGTTTCTCGTCGCCCTTTCAGGCGGCATGGACTCAGCACTGGTCCTTGCGATCGTGAAGCTCTCTCTTAAAACTGGCCAGTCGGTTGAAGCGATATATATGCCGAGCATCCATTCATCTTCACTTTCAACTCAGTTGTCTGAAGAAATGTGTCTTAAGATGAAGATTCCCCTCTCTCATTTGCCGATTAAGTTCCTTCATTCCCAGGTTAAAAACTCTTTCACCCAAACCTTTAGCGAATCCTTTGTTGGTCTGACCGATGAAAACGTCCAGAGCCGTCTTCGGGGAATGCTTCTCTATACTCGGTCGAATCAAACCGGTGCGATGGTGATCAATACGTCTAATAAATCAGAGCTCGCAGTTGGATATTCTACCCAGTACGGGGACTCCGTCGGGGCCATATCTCTCCTCGGAGATCTTTATAAATCAGAAGTTTATCGTCTCGCAGAGTATGTGAATGATGAATTTCACTCTCCCATCCCTCACGGGATTATTGAGCGCGGGCCATCTGCCGAGCTTCGAGAAAACCAACTGGATCAGGACTCGCTTCCACCTTACGCACGCCTTGATCCGATCTTAGAGGGAATCTTAAGTTATCATCTGGGCAAGAAAGAACTTCTCGATCGTGGGTTTTCAGAGAGCGAAGTGAGAAAAGTGTTGGAGCTCTACACAAAATCAGAGTATAAACGAGTTCAGTTTTGTCCTATCTTAAAAGTGAAGGCAAAAAGTTTTGGTTTTGGGTACCGAGTACCCATGAGTAAAAACACTAATTATCAATTGAACTAGGAGAACATCATGAGCGAGCAAGTTGGAACGACAAAAGAAAAAGTTATGGGCAAGATCAACGAGATCAAGTCTAACATCGAAACTTTCGTTGATGGCATCAACGTGAGCGAGATCAAAGGTCACATCAATACTTTGGTTCGTGATGCTCAGAAAGATTTCAGCAAGATCGTTGATAAAGACCTCGCTGACATGAAGAAAAAACTTCAGAAAGAAAAAGCTGACATCGAAGCGAAAGCAAAAAAATTCCTCGATGGTCACAAAAAAGAAATCAATGCTCTTCAAGCTCGTCTCGATAAGATCGTGAAAGCAACTTCGAAGATGAAGGCTGCAGCTCCTAAAGCAGCTGCGACTTCAAAAAAGAAAGCGACAAAGAAAGTTGCTAAGGTTGTTAAGACTGTAAAGAAAGCAGCAAAAAAATAAGTTTATTCGATAGGGTCCAGGAAACTGGGCCCTTTTTTTTTATGAATTTTTTACGCCACGACCTCAGTCACGTGAAAGACTTTTCCTCGCCCTGACTTCTTAGACATGTACATCATCTTATCTGCGAACTCGATGATCGCCTTGGCCGAATCAGCATCTGTCGGAAAATCTGCCACACCAATAGACAAACTCAGACGATGTTTTTTCTCGCTATCAATGGAAAATTCTGCGGCCTTTACGGCTTCCGAAATGCGCAAGGCAATCTTTTTAGATTCATCGATGGGCGTTTTTGGCAGGAGGATAATAAACTCATCTCCTCCATAACGATAAACAAGATCAGATCCTCGAAGCTGTGCCTTCACAATTTTTGCCATATCAATTAGGAGCTGGCTTCCCACCACATGACCCCACTGATCGTTCACGGTTTTAAAATAATCGATATCGACAAAGAGAAGACTGAAGCCTGCCTTATCCGTCTGGTACCTATTTACATGAAACTCTAGATCTGCCAAAAGCTTTCTCTGGTTATAGAGGCCCGTCACATCATCTGTCATGGAAAGCATGCGAATCGCCTCACGCTTTTTAGATTCAGAGAGAATCGAAACTGATGTACGTAGAACGTTTGAAAGATAGGCACTGAGAATTTCTTTAATCGAGTATTCAGAGGTATTTCTCGCAACGAGGTACGATAATTTTCCGTTCCCATGCTTCACGAGAAAGTAGAATCTGTCTTTTAAGAACCTTAATCCGAAGATCACGCCGGTTTCATCATCTAGAAAGCGCTTAATACGTTTTACCTGATGATCAGAAAATTTGAGTTTGTGCCCAAGCGAGTGAAGGTTTTTGTCACTCGCAGTGAAATTGAGATTTTTTTCTATCTTTAAAAACAGATTTAAATATTGATTGAGGCTTGAGGTCACGTCTCGCACTGTTGAGAAATTTTCTGGACGAGAAAAAAGATGAAGGACGGCGCGCTCTGGACTCCACTGGCCACTCTGAATGGCCCCATGAAGTTTTAGCCGGTAAAGAACTGTTCGAATCTCGTGAGGATCAAGGGGAAGAGTTAAGAAATCAAAAAGGCCTGCACGGAAAGCCGCGACAATTCCCAAATGCTCAGGACGAGGTGAAAGAAGAGTGATCGCTGCACGTGGCAGGTGCTGATGAATACGGCGGATGTCATCAATCGTTTTTTGGCTCTGGCGGTTTGAAAAAAAGAAAACCGAATGTGCTGATCTTTTAAAACTATCAAGGTCAGAAACATCCTGAAGAAAGGTAATGTGAAAACGAATGCGGTTCTCTTTGAGAGAGCGTTTTATCGCTTCGCCAGAAAATGAATCCAGGCCAATGGCCAGGATGTCGAGTTGATTATTGTAGTTCGTCATTACACATCAATATTTTTCTTTAAGGCCTGTACGGCACTTTCCCTATCTGATTCTTCCTCTAGTACGGTGATGGCACTTCTCAGAGTTCTGATCGCCTTATCTAATTTATCTTCCAGTTCAAATCGACTTTCGACAGATTTCTTTTCCTGCACCTGGATCGACTCAATATCAAACTCCATGGCGTCGAGTTTTCTTTTGAGCTCAAGAATCTTTAGATCTCGGTGTCGTATTTGAGTTTCGGCATCAGATTTTAAAAGTTCCAGTTTCTGTTCAAGTTCGCGCTCTCTCATCTGAACTTTCTTCACATCCATTTTGTTTCTCTGGGATGACTTTTCCAATTCTGCAGACAAAATCCGATTTTTTTCCTCGAGGATCATCCGGCGCTCATCATGAAATTTAAGTCTGTCCTTCAGATCAGTTATCTCGTCGTTGAGTTTCTTTCGCACAATCGAGAGCTCGATTTTCTTTTCATCGAGTTCGGCCCTTAAGGTGAGAGATTGACGGTTATGGAGAATTTTATCCTCTTCCATGTTCTGAATTTTTGCTAGAAGCTCCTCTCGGTCAGCTCTGAGGTTTGAGATGGTCGCAAAAGAGCGCTCCATCTCAGCGGTATAGGCACCGCTGATTTCTTTAAGATCAGAACTCATCGCTCGGCTTGAGGCAGAAGTCGTCTCACGGACGGGTTCATCTTTTTCTTTTTCTTTCTTTTTCTTTTTCGGTTTTTCGTCTTCCGCTTCTTGGGCAAGTTCTTGAGAGAAATCGAGATGATCAAGGTTCAGATCATCGGAAACAAGTGGCCGATCTAGACTAGGTGATGAGTCATTACCCTGAGAACCATTAGAGCTTAAATTTGCATGAATATTAATCTGTGAAGATGAATTCTCCATGATTTCATCAATTTCTTTGAGCTTTCTCTTTGCATCGTCGGAGAGATCCGAATGATCATCAAGATTTTCGGTTGCGCCGAAACCAACCGAAATATCACTTAAAGCATCATCGTCTGAAAGATCCAGTCCCTCAGAGGCCTGAACATCACTCGAGAGGGAGAGACCGTTCGACAACAGATCTTCCCCAAGTGGTAGATCAGGAGTATCAGAAAAATCAAGTTCACCTAGATTTTCCAAAGGGGCATCACCTGAGCCAAAAGATTCCATATCATCAGATAGACTTAGCTCCAGACCTTCATCGTCCTCGTCACTTTCGTCTCCGGCGTCTGTATCGTCACTAAGCGAATCCGAATTATCCTCTGAATCAAGATTATCAGAAAGCATGAGATCAAGACCGCCATCATCCAGTGGCAAATCAGGTGTACTATCATCGGTCAAGCCGATGTCATCAAGGTCAGTAAGAAGAGAATGGTCTTCCTGATTTGTTTTGGCATCACTGTTACTCATGGGCTCTCCGAAGATTAATCAAACGATGAAACTGCATGAACTATTCCGTTAATCAGAGTGATAAAGTTATAATTCATTAAGCTACCTTGAAATAATGATAACTTATTGGCCTGCGTGATTGTACCAGAGGCAAAGATTGCAGCCATTTAGACCAACCTGCTATTGCGTCCTGTAACTCATCATAATACAATCTCTCTGATTCACTCATTGGGAGGAGACTTGAAAAAAACAGCATTCATTTTCTGGATGATTCTGACTATATTTGTCGGGCAAGCAGTCGCAGAGGATTTTTTTCCTTCAAACATTCTCATGATGGATGAAAAGTTCGCTCATCACGTAATATTAGTTGAGAAAGCTACTCATAAAATTCATATTTTTGAGAATAATAAGACAGTTCCCAAGCTCATTAAAACCTTCAACATGGCCACTGGGAAACAGAAAGGCGACAAAGTTGCCGAAGGTGACCACAAGACTCCCGAAGGAATTTATACGATGTATGAATTTCTCTCAAAAGATGATCTGCTCAAACGCCATGGTAAGGCCGCAGAAATTTACGGCAGTGGCGCCTTTCCGATGAACTATCCAAACTTCATAGATGAGCGCGCCCACAAGACCGGTGGCGGGATCTGGCTTCACTCGACCGACAACGACAATAGGATCTTTAAAGGTCTTGATTCTCGTGGATGTGTGGTTGTTCAAAATAATGATTTGAAAGAAATTTCACAATACATTGAACTCAACGCAACTCCGATCATCGTAGTTCAAGATATTTTTTACCTCTCTCAAGTCACTTGGGAAAGAAATCGTAAAGACATCAGCGAGGCTGTCGAAAAATGGACATCGGCGTGGCAGAATAAGAATTTTGATCAATATATTGCTGCTTACGATACTGAGAATTTTCACGATAATAGTAAAGGGAACTACAATTCCTACAAGGCCTATAAGAAAGCTGTTTTCTCACGACCAGATTCTCCCCAGATTAAGTTCAGCGACATTTCAATTCTTTCAACTGAAGAGTACGCTGTGGTTTACCTTGAGCAAGATTACCGCTCTTCAATCATCAACGATATCGGGAGAAAGACTCTCTATCTCAAAAAGAACTCTGGCTACGATTGGAAAATCGTTGGAGAACTCTGGACCAAGATTGACGGAGGCCATGTTGCCTTCACTCCCTCTAAGCGCTTCTTTAAAGAATAATAATGAATGATACGATTCAAAAAGCAGGTAGTGAAGTATCCATCGTGATTTACGATGCCCCACTTCCTCCACGCTATTTCCGGTTCACAAAAAAATTCATCCGAACCTTTTTTGTTGTTGTACCTGTTCTTTTTGTCGTATCCCTTCTCGCACTTTTTCTCTGGGGCCTAGGCCCTCGCATCATGAACCAACCTCGTCCTCGTCTTCCGGAAGTCATCTCTCCGGATGACTCTCAATTGGCCCAACTTGAAACGGAAGTGAAGTCTCTTCAACAAATAAATAAAGATCTCACCGACAAACTTTCTTCCCTCCCTGCTTCCCCTGCCGGTGGTGCAGAAGAGCCCTACCTGATGGGAATTATCCGACCGTACGGAATGCAGAATTTCCTTTCTCAAAATCGCGTGACCTTAGATCAGTTTGAGTTTGTCCAAAATGCAAATGACATAGCCCTTAAGTTCCAGATCATCTCGAGCTCACCAGAAATTAAAGTCACCGGACATGTGATCGTTTTCATGGTTACTCCTTCAGGACTCATGGCCTATCCGGCCGATGCTAATAATGGATTCTCCCAGGGAATTAAGTTTTCCATGGGTGAGCCTTTCTCTGTTTCTAGGCTCAGACCAACAAGCGCAGATTTCATAACGAAACTCAACTCACCATCAGCAAAATTTGTTATTTATATTTTTAGTCGTGAGGGAGATCTTCTCCTCATCAAAGAAACAGAAACTTTCAAAACGGCGACTAAATCATGATTAAAGATCAGGACTTCAAAGAATTTCACTATAACGTTCTCGGTGCAAAATCAAAGTTCATTGGCGATCTAACTCTCTGCGGAGACGCCATCGTCACTTCTGAGATTCACGGAAGTATTGAGGTTCGGGAAGAAGGAAAGCTCGTCTTGGAGAGGGACAGCATTGTTAAAGGTAAAATCCGTGCTATTGATCTCGAAATTTTTGGAACCGTCGACGGTGACATAGAATGCACTGGTACGGTCTCCATCCGATCAAGTGCCCATGTTTCAGGCACGATTAAATCTGGAAAGCTTGTGATCTATCCAGGGGCCATCGTCGAAATGACAGTGGCCACCGAAGGAATCTAGTCTAAAGAAAATCCTGAAAATTTAAAACTTTCACTGGACGAATTTTTGAGAGACTCTTCTCTAAGCTCTTATCCCCTACCACCACAATGGTCATTTTCTCCCAAGGGAAAACTTCAAAGTTAGACTCCGCTAATTCTTTGGCAGTGAGTTTTGCCATGTGCTCAGGAAAATTCGCAAGATCACTGAGTGGACGATTCTGATGACCGTAGAGCATGAGCTGACCCAAGAATGCTGAGGTCTCTTCAAAACCAAAAGCATAACTTCCGATCTCATGGCCTTGTTGGTGAGAAAATTCTTTTTCAGTTATTTTCCCCGCTGAAACATCTGAAAAAACGTCGCGAACGATGCCGATCGCATCCGCGGCAGTTTCATTTTTTGAGAACGTGATGATTCCAGCACGGCCGTAGTCTCGTTGAATTGAAATGTAGGCACCCGCTGAATACGTGAGGCCTCGCTTCACTCGTAATTCCTGTACTAGCTTCGACGTAAAACTTCCCCCCATAAATCCTGCGAGGAACTGAAATTGATCATACTTATTTTCCACTTCCCTTTTCACGAGATAGCGGCCAATACGAATCTGGGCCTGGTTAGCGCCCGGAACCGAAACGAGATAAATGTACGATTGAGGCTGAGGCTTAGAAATAATCTGCGGCTTAAGCTCAGATTCATTTTTCCATCCACAGTTCGTGGTCAGAATTTTTTCCATGTTCTTCACATCAGATGGACCAGCGAGATAAAGTACTTTACGAGAATGTTTAAGTTCTCCTAAGCGCTCTTTTAAGATCGTCGGGCTTAGACGCTCAAAGCTCGCGAGAGTTCCTTCGGCAGGCTGCTCATAAGGAGTTCCTTCGAGAGAAAGCTTGCGGAAGATGCGATCGGCGAGTCCCGCGTGTGACGTCACGAGGTTTTTCAAATGACTCTTACTGCGAGAGATATAAGATTTCAATTCTGATTCAGGATACTGAGCGTCTCGGAAGAGCTCACAAACTTTTCCCATCACCGGCTCGATGTCTTTAGTTAGGGCCTGAACCGTGAAGATCGAATATTCGTGAGTCACATTGTGCTTAAGATTGGCCCCGTAGAAATCAAAGAATTCTGAAATCTCTCTTTGGTTCTCGCGCGATGACCCCGAGCTCATTTGATCGAAAGCTGCTTGGGTGACTCCCGGAAAGGTATCATTTAAAGCACCTTCATGAAAATAAACCGAGGCCGTGAACTTGGGAAACTTATTATCTTCAATCCAGACAACATCAAGATCTCCCCACTTAAACTTCTTCACCGAATCAACAAAGCTCGTGCTCGCATGAAGAGCTGATGAAAGAAAGAGGGTCGCGAATAGAAGTTTTTTCATTGAATTTCTCATTTGTGTTTATCCCAGACAGAAACAAAGACGCTTGGACGACCAAAGACATCCATGCACTCTTCACGCACTGATTTCACCGTCACTTGCTCATAGAGATCGAGCTCTTTTTTATAAAAGCGCCAGTCATTAAAAAGGAGCTGTCTCTCACCAAGAAATTGCGCGAGTCCCGCATTGGTATCTAGGCCGCTATAAAGATCAACGAGGTAGTTATTTTTAATTTTCTGGATGCTTCGCTCGGTGATTTCAGTCTGACAAAATCCCATGAGCTTTTTTTGAAGATCAAGTCGGAAGTCATCAAGCTTAATTCCCTTCACGAGCTCGCCACCCACAAAGAAAAAACCTGATTTCTCAAGAGACTGGTGGGCAGCATACATTGAGGTCGCGATTGGTTTAGGAATAAGAATGTACTGGTTGATTAATGCCGAACTCTTACCCGAACCAAGGATGGATCCCAGAACATCCAGAGCATATCCACGAGGATGTCCTGCTTTAAAAGAAGGCCACGCCATCATAAACATCGGACTCGGAGATTCTCCTTTCATCGCAACCACTTTTGATTCCGTGAGCTTCGGTGCAAACATTTCATCTTTTAAACTGTCCTGATCAGCTTTGACCGTTTTTGAGGGAAGAATTTTTCCAAATTTTTCTTTGATTAATTCTTCCGTTTTGGAGCTATCAATGTCTCCTACAATCACGAGGGCCACGTTATTAGGAGCATAGAAGCGCTTAAAGTAGGCCATGATCTGGTCACGAGTCACAGAACGGAGATCCGGAATCTCTCCGATGACTGAAGTTCCGTAAGGAGTTCCTGCGTAAAGAGTTTGAAGAAGACCAAGATACAATTGTCCGCGAGGAGAATTCTCGTAGCGCATCTTCCGCTCTTCTAAAACAACTTCACGCTCTTTAGTAAACTCTTCTTTATCCAAGAGAAGATTTTCCATCCGATCAGCTTCAATATCTAAAATTGTTTCCAACTGACTGGTCGGTAGATTTTCGTAGTAAACGGTTTCATCATTGGTCGTAAAGGCATTCGTCGATCCGCCACTACCTTCGATCATGAAATCAATGATCCCTTTTCCATATTTTTTGGCACCCTTGAACATCATGTGCTCTAGGAAGTGACTCGCACCCGTGATTCCAGGAATTTCATTTTTTGATCCCACTTTGTAGAAGAAATACAAAGAAAAAATCGGAAGTTTTGGATTCGGAGAAATGAGGGCCGTCATGCCGTTTTCAAGTTTCACCTCTTTCACCTTGAGGTTGATACTATCTGCGAGATTCTTGTGCTCTTTTTTTGAAGAACATCCAAGCAAGAGAACAAGTGGAATTAGAAGCAACTTCATTGTAACATCCTCGACATGAACAGGATTACTATTCTGGGTTGTGGCACAAGCACGGGAGTCCCTATTTTAGGGTGTAAATGCTTAATTTGCCAGTCAAACGATCACCGAAATAAACGCTTACGCACTTCGGCTTTGCTAACTTTCTCATCACAAAAAAAAATCTTAATCGATGCTTCACCTGATCTTCGGACTCAGCTACTGAAAACTAAAATCGATTCTCTTGATGCCGTGATCATCACTCATGATCACGCTGATCACACCCATGGAATGGACGATCTGCGCCCATTCTGTTGGGGAAAAGAGACTCCGATCCCAGTTCACGCTGATGAATCGGCGTCGAAAGATTTGCGAAGAAAATTTAAATATATTTTTGAGCGAAACTCTTACTTTGAAGGAAAAGAGATTTTAGGTGGAGGCATTCCCATTCTAGACCTCGCCCCAATCTTGAGTGGAGAGCAAATCATTGCCGGAGAAAAATTTATTTTCCGAGCTCTTCCCCACGGTCACGAAGAAACTTTTTGCTTCATCCATGGAAAATGCGGCTACATCACCGATTGTCGAGAAATCCCTGAGGACGTTTTAAGTCTTTTTCATGACGCTAGGCTTGAAATTTTAGTGATCGATTGCCTCCGTCGTAAACCTCATCAAACTCACCTGCATTTAGATCTGACCTTGCAGTACATAGAGAAAATTGCTCCAGATAAGGCCGTTCTCACTCACATGAGCCACGAGTGGGATTATCAGGAACTGCTCTCTGAATTACTTTCGCGAGGCATAAACAATGTCTTTCCTGCCCAAGATGGACAGTCCTTCCTCTATTCTAACGCTTAAATTTCTTGTAGAATGGGTGAACTTTTTACGTCATCCGCTTTACTTTAATTAACGGGAGCTCCCTATGAAAATTGCTGTGCCTAAAGAAATCAAAAACAATGAAAACCGTGTTGGTCTTGTGCCATCAGGTGCTCGTCAACTTGTGCAAGACGGTCACGAAGTTTTCGTTCAACATAATGCAGGGATGGGAATTGGCATCACTGATGAAGAGTATATCAAGGCCGGTGCAAAAATCGTCAACACACTTGAAGATGCGTTTGCAGTGGGCGAGATGATCATCAAAGTAAAAGAGCCTCAGCCAAATGAAATTGCTCTTTTGAAACCACACCACATTCTTTACACGTACCTTCACCTCGCAGCTGATAAGCCGCAAACCGAAGGCCTCATGAAATCTGGAGCAACATGTGTTGCTTACGAAACGATCCAGCTTGAAGACAACTCACTTCCACTTCTCGTTCCTATGTCAGAGGTTGCAGGTCGTATGTCAGTTCAAGTGGGTGCTTCTTACTTGCAACTTGATAAGGGTGGAAAAGGAATTCTTCTTGGAGGCGTTCCAGGTGTTCGTCGCGCGAAAGTAACGATCATTGGTTGTGGTATCGCCGGAACAAACGCAGCTCAAATGGCCGTAGGAATGGGAGCTGATGTTACACTCATCGATCTTTCAACCAAGCGTCTTGCTGAACTCGATCAACTTTTTGAAAACAAGGTTCACACCATTTTCTCTAACTCTCAAAACATCGAAGAATCTGTGATTCATTCGGATCTTGTGATCGGTGCGGTTCTTGTTCCTGGTGCGAAAGCTCCGAAGCTTGTTACACGTGACATGATTTCTAAAATGGGCAAAGGCTCAGTGGTTGTTGATATTGCCGTTGATCAGGGTGGATGTATCGAGACTTGTAAGGCAACGACTCACGAGAATCCTACTTTTGTGATTGATGGAGTTGTTCACTACTGCGTGGCCAACATGCCAGGTGCGGTTGCTCGCACTTCAACTTTCGCTCTCACAAACGTTACTCTCAAGTATGCTCGTATGCTCGCCCGTGACGGTGTTGATCGCGCGATCATGAGAGACAAGGCCCTTCGTCTTGGTGTGAACATTTATAAAGGTAAACTCGTTTACGAACAAGTTGCTCTTGATTTGGATCTTCCATTCACTCCACTTCAACTCGATAAATATCTCTAGATCTCAAAAGGGTCCCGACCGGGGCCCTTTTTTTTTGGCCAAAGTCCTGCCTCATGTTATGATTAACCCATGCAAAAGATCCTCATCATCGTAAATCTCGTTGTCGCTCTGGGTGGAGCAGGAGCCGTTTACTACGCTCATAATATGCTGAAGGCCGCCCCGACAGATCAAGCGGCAGAAGCTGAGGCCATGAAGAAAAATGCTCTCGATGAAACTCATCTCACTCCGGTACCCATCAAAAAATTTGCTGTGAACTTGCACTCAAGAAGCTCCCGCCTGCGCTACCTTGATATTGAAATGAACATTCTTCCCTTTCACAGTGATCAGAAAGAGCTCATCAAAGCTCGCGAGTATGTATTTAAAGATGTTGTGATTGAGATTGCTTCGCAGTTAGATCCGGAAGATTTAGATTCTGTGACAGGAAAGATTCTGCTTGAGAATAGAGTCAAGAAACAGGTTAACGCAAAATTCCGACTTCTCGGTGAAGGTCAACCTGTCGTGAAACAAATTTATTTTTCTGGATTTGTGGTTCAGTAAAACTACTGGAGTTTAGCGGCTTCTTCCTGATCGAGAGGAATAGCATTCTTTGTTTCATCTGCAAGAGAGTCCATGTATTTTTTGAGCTCTTCTTTACCGATTTTTTTCTCAGCAATCAAACGGTCACGAACGCGAACATCCATCAATTTTTCTTCAAGAGCTAATCTTAATTTCATATGTCCTCACTTTTAAACGAAACTTTTTATACTACTGATTTCCATTGCATGGCAAGGAGGATTGCCGTTAATTCTCATTGCCAATATTTGGGAGGATCTTTTTCTTCATCTTTCACCACATAAAGATGCTTTTTCGAAGACCCCTTACCTGCAGATTTTGTAAAAGTTCGATTCAAGATGGCCTTTAATATCGGCTGAGTCTGAAAACGGATAATTAAATAACTCAGTCCCATGGCAAGAAGATGGGCCCACGCACTGGTAAATGAGCTAAATATCGCCATATAGGTCTCAATTCCTGCCAGAACAAAGCAAAACGTACGGGCCCGTACTGGAAAAATCATCATCAGCGACATCTGACGATCAGGATAAAGCATAGCGTAAGCGATCAGGAGCGCGAAGTTCAAACCGGCGAGACCATGAAGAGGAGTGACGTAGACAGTTGTGCCATAAAAAAACAAGAGTCCTACCAAAGCATAGATGATCCCTACGCCAACTGTAGTGAGAAGAAGAAACCTCAAATAGACCTTACTTCCCCATAAGGCCTCAAGCTCTGAACCCACAAACCAGATGATCATTGAACTAAAAATAAAACTCATGAGACTTGTTTCAACCATACTGTAGGTCACGAGCTGATAAACCATGCCGTGAAAAAGTCCGTAACCTGAGAGTCCTAGGTATTCAGCAAGAGAAAAAGCTCCCACAGCTTTCAGGATGGAATGAAGAATAAAAAACACTCCTGCACTTATCAAAAGAATTTTATTTGTCTTCGTTAAGGGAGGTGCTTGAAACTGAGAATTCATGAAGGCCTCTGTGAGAGTTCAATCAATACACCACCAGATGATTTAGGGTGAATGAAATTCACCAGACAACCACCCGCCCCAATTCTTGGTTCAGAATAGATGAAGCGATATCCCTTACCGGTGAGCTCAGTAACTTTCGCCCTCACATCTTTTACCTTGAAGCAGAGATGATGAATCCCCTCTCCCTTAGTTTCGATAAATTTATGGATGGTACTTTCATCGCTGGTTGGTTCCAGCAGTTCGACATGAGCGTTGTGATCAATAGAAGCAAAGGCCGTAAAGACCTTTTGATCTTTAACCTCTTCGATCTTCGGATCGAAGACAAGTCCCATATCTTGGTAGATTTTTTTTGTGGCAGCGATACTCTTCACGGCAATCGCTACGTGATCAAGAATACAATCCGATAAGTCGGGTAATGACATACAACCTCTTCAAGTGAACCTATTATGCCAAGTTCACCTGAAAGGATCAATTAAAAGCTTGGAGCAGTCACGGCCTTGCTACAGTCGATGGTCGCTGGGGCCGTAGGTTGTACTGGTGGAACGCAAGATCCATTTTTACAGTCGCCATTTTCCATGGAAACGTAAGTCTGCAAGCGACAAAGCTGGTTGCCGCTAGCATCAGTTCCGTTTTTAACGATGAGGTAGTTAGTGACCGCAGATTTTGCGCAAAACTCTTTTGCGATACACGAATCCCCAATTTGTTTACTACAAAGTACTGGAGTAGTCAGGTTGGTGTTATGGGGTGCACAGAGACCTGAAGTTTTATTACAGCAAAAGCTCGTACATTGCAGGTCAGTGGTGCAGCTTGCACCAACGTTAAGATTGCCCTGATTGAACGAAGGATCGATACACTGAGAGACTAAATTCTCATCCCAGCAACGACTGTTAAAACAACAAGCAGTCCCACCGCAACTTTCATTGGCCGTACAAGTTTTAAAATTGTTGTAGAGAACGTCATCAGTACTTGAAGTTGAATATTGAGTTGGGCGAACGAGTTGGAGTTTCACATCTGTCGTTGAGGCCACGACGTAGTCAATTCCATTTTTATCACGAGCGATAATATCGATTGATGAACTCACCGTACACGAACCAATGTGATTGA
Organism: Bacteriovoracales bacterium; assembly: GCA_038322885.1. Classification (GTDB taxonomy): domain Bacteria; phylum Bdellovibrionota; class Bacteriovoracia; order Bacteriovoracales; family Bacteriovoracaceae; genus Peredibacter. The sequence goes on from JBBQGK010000001.1 coordinate 91,690, forward strand.
GTTCGGCATCCCGGCTTTGTGCCCGAGCATTGGCCCCATCCATCCAAAGAGTTTTTCCTGTTGTTCCAAGAGTATTTTCTGAGCGAGCACCGACGACACTGCTTGAACTTAAGTGAGCGACATTGGCCCCAAGATTAATCTTCGTCGCAATCGGAAACATGTAGGTATTGTAGTAGAGTTTTGTTTGAACAGGCGCAGCTGCATTGTCATCAGACAAAGGCATCGTGAGGTAGTTAGGGTAATCAACCCAAGAGTTTTTACGGAAGAGGCGGCCTTTGCCATCGAGGTCAGAAAACTTAAACTGCCAGTCTGACATGTTCATCAAACGATAAGGCCCACGGTAATAATAGTTGGATCCACTGATCACCATCGGGCTCCAGATGCTAGCCGGATTAATAAAGTTTACCGCCGTCGATCCATAGGTGGACGAGGCTTCAGAAACTTTAATCGTTCCCACAGTGTTCACAGCTGAGAGAGGAATCGTATCAGAGAGAGGCTTCTTAACAATTTGGTAAGGATAATCCTGAAAATAACTTGATCCAGTGACACTCTTATATTGCGGGAGGGACGGAGTGATCGGAACGAGGACTGAGTTTGAAACTTTCACAAGTCCCTGATCAGAAACTTTAGCGTAAGAATACAAACACTCTTCGGCAGGCTGGTCAGAGTTCGTCTGTAAACCATCACAGGCCCCAACACCCTGAAACGTCGGATCGTCGGCCACCTGAAGTCCACGGCAGTAAAGATTTGAATCACGGTTGTCCTGGCCTGCAGTCTCACCATTATCAAAATCAATTCCATTTCCATCAGTGTCATATTCGTTGTAATCAAAAAGATCATAAGGAAGGCGAACTGAATTAAATGGCTGAGATCGAAGATCAAGAACCAGAACGTTAATGGATGTTGAAGGTGTAATCCCGGGCGCCTTCGCGATCGTTGCAGGAATATCTGCAATCACCTGACGACCCACTCCAAATTTAAAACGAACTTTGATAAAACTTGAATTCAGGGTTGAGATGTTAATTCCAGCGATGTACAAACGTCCGCCGTAATTTTTTGGAAGAGTGAGTTTTCTGACGTAGCTACCACCACCAGCAAGTCCAGTTCCGGTTGAGTAAGTCGTATCGGTCGTAAGATTCGGTTCGATCAAATGACGAATTTCAACAGTCGGTGGAAGTGTAGTCCCGGTTCCAACAGTATTTCCCGTTCCATCAGTTGCACCACTAGATACTCCAGATCCGGAGCCTGAAGTAGTCACATCATTAGATAGTTGAGCTCCGCTTCTTGTCGAAGCAACATTTGAGCCCACGCAACTCGAAAGTGCCATCACCAGCACAAGACATTGCCCTAAAATTTTCTTCCCGAATTGATTTTCCATGGTCATAGACCTCTAGGACCCATCGGTGTTCTTTGAAGAATCCTTAGAGAGGATTATCCCTTGGGAGGAGAACTGGATAAAAAGAGATTGATTTTCAGAAGCCTTTTCAGTGGCTTAGATATCTAGTCGAAAATGGTCGGAATAAAAAGTTGCCTCAATTAAGAGGCAACTTTGATTAAAGATTTTGGTTTAGGAGCATGGCCAGACGAACACCCGCTTGAAAAAGACGTTGTTCAACCACAGGAACAAATTTGTAGCTGTATTCATAACTGAGTTTTGGCATTTCGGCATCGAGAACCGGAGCATCAGTTCGGCAGTAGGTACGAGAACTCATAGGTGCCGGAGTTGGGACAGTGTTATCAGGATATAGTTTTGCACGAATCTCTTTTGATTCTCTTGCCCAATCTAAAATATCCCCGGACATCATAGAAGAAATCTCTGTCTGACTGCGGCCTTGAGAAATAAAATTCGCCCATTCTGTAAAACTTAAGTTTGTGAAATTAATCATCCCCTCATCCCAAACTGAGTGAAGATTAGTTTGTTTGCCTTGGAAAAAAACCTTACAAGCATTTCCGCCCATATCACTTCCACTTCCAACGTGCAGAGGCTGGTGCAGATCACCCACCAAGTGCACGATGAATTTAAGAGCGAACATTTTTTTATCATCCGTCGCGGTTTCGTCCTTCAGCACTTTTAGCTGCTCACGAATGGAAGTCATCAGAAGACCATTGGCAGGATTTTCATCCGCGTCTTGGGCCTCGTCTGCCCAGGTCGAATAGTGCCAATTATAAGTATAAGAATAGGTCTTAGGTTCTGATTTAATTTCATCAGACCAGTTCGCGACCCGCGCCAGTGAGTCTCCTTTAAGGATACTCATCACCTTAGCACTCGCAGCTGGAGTAAGGTATTTTTGAGCAATCTCACCAACCGCTCTGTGACCTGTTGGTCCCCAAGCGAGGGCCTCAAGAGAAACAAAGAGACCTACAAAGAATAAAGTCTTCATCAAATTTTCTCCTCAAAGGTTCCGTGCTCTTTATTTTTTTGAACATGTGGAACGTTGAATAATTTTCCGTGGAACGTAACGTAGTAACCTGGCTTCACTAAACGAGCGGCGAAGATCGCCTCGATCACATTCTGAGTTGCATCTGAATCATCAAAACCCATGGGCTTCATAGCACCGGTGAAAACAACTGGTACAGGAACATCTTTAAAAGAATCAAAACAAAACTTTGCCGTTTTTTCCATCGTATCTGTGCCGTGAAGAACAACAATCGGATAAGAAAGTTCAGAAGCTTCTTTGATCGAATCTCTGATAAATTCACGATCAGCGTCGTCCATCATAAGCGAATCTTTAGACATCAAAAACTTCACCCGAATATCGGTGTACGGAAGACGCAGTTTCTGGAGAATTTTATTTCGGACAATTGTGTCTCGGTTCTCAAGCGAGCCTTCAGACTCATCATAGGTCTTCTCGATGGTTCCACCGGTCGTCAGAATTGTTAAAGGCAATTTTTCGTTGGCCATTTCAGTTGTCACCCTTGACGTACGCACATTGAACCCCATATTTTTAGTGGATTCACTCGCACTATGACAAGACGACAACATGACACCAGAATTAGGAGTTAAAATGAGTACCCGTAAAGGATCGATTTCAGTCAAAACTAACGACATTTTTCCCATCATTAAAAAATGGCTTTACTCAGAGCATGATATTTTTATCCGGGAATTGGTTTCTAACGCCTGCGATGCCATCACCAAGAGGTCTACTCTTGCTCGTTCGCAAGGTCATGAAACTCCAGTTGGAAAGGTTGAAATCTCTGTGGATAAGGCCGCTCGCCTGATCACGATCTCAGACAATGGTCTTGGGATGACGGAAGCCGAAGTTGAAAAATACATCGCTCAGCTCGCCTTTTCTGGTGCAGAAGAATTCGTTCAAAAAATGAAAGACATGGGCAACACGAATTCAAAAGACGAGATCATTGGAAAGTTTGGTCTTGGTTTTTATTCAAGCTTCATGGTGGCCGAAAAAGTGGAAGTTGAGTCACTCGCGATGGCACCAGACTCAGTTCCGACAAAATGGACTTGCCTTGGTGATACAGATTACGAATTCTCTGAATCAACTAAAAAAGAAATTGGTACAACGATCAAACTTTATATCGGTGCTGATGGAGAAGAGTTCTTAGACTTCTGGAAATTCAAAGAAACCCTCATCCATTATTGCGATTTCATGCCGTATCCGATTGCCCTCACAAATCTTGAGGACAAAGAGCCGAAAGAAGAAATCATCAATGAGACGACTCCCCTTTGGAAAAAAGATCCGACGACTCTAACGGATCAAGACTACAAAGATTTCTATGCGAAGATGTTCCCGATGGATCAGGAGCCGCTATTCTGGTTGCACTTAAACGTGGATCATCCTTTCACTCTCCAGGGTGTCCTGTTCTTCCCGAAAATTAACCAGAATAAACCGATGCAGGAGAACGGCATCAAGCTCTACTCCAAGCAAGTTTTTGTCTCTGATAATATCAAAAATGTTGTTCCCGATTTTCTTGCTCTCTTAAAAGGTGCGATCGATTCAGTCGATATTCCTTTGAACGTTTCACGTTCGGCCCTTCAAGGCGACCCGAACATCAAGAAGATCTCAAATTACATCATCAAGAAAGTTGCTGAGAGCTTAAAAAAGCTCGCCAACTCTGATCGTGAGCGCTTTGAAAAAGTTTGGGAAGACATCAATCTTTTTGTGAAATACGGATCTATGCAAGATACGAAATTTGATGAAGTCATGAGAAAGTTTGTCCTCTTCAAAAATACTTCTGGAAAACTTGTGACTCTTGATGAGTACCAGGCCTCCCTTCCTGAGAGTGTTAAAGAGAAACTCAAGGACAAGTACGTTTACTTCGAAAAAAACGTATCCGACGAATCTCTTCGCAAACAACTCCTCACTGAAGGCATTGAAGTTCTCGAGACCGATCAGTACATTGATCCTCACTTCATGCAGCACGCTGAGATGAAAAAACTCGGTGAACAGAGCTTTAAGTTCTCAGCTATCGATTCAGAGATTGAAAACCTTCTTGATTCAGAGGCCACCACTCCTGATGATGTGAAGGTCAAAGAGTTTTTCCAGAAAGTTCTCGTTGGTGAGAATAAGGATATTGAAGGCAAACTTGGTGTGGATGTGAAAAACCTCAAAAACTCATCAAGCAGTGCTTATTTTAAAGTTGATGAGAACATGAAACGCTTCCAGCAAATGACAAAATACATGGGACAAACAGCGTTTGCCATGCAGATCAAAAAAACTCTCGTGGTGAACCCGAATAATGTGCTCGTTAAAAATGCGCTTAAGATTTGGGAGAAAGGCGAGAAAAAAGAACTCGCTGAAAAAATCGCTCACCACGTTCAGGATCTTGCTACACTCTCCTCTGAAGGATTAACTTCTGAAGAGAAAGAAAGCTTTGTCACGAGATCGCAGTCTCTGGTTCAGGAACTTTCACAATTTATTGTTTGAATTTGATTCAGGGTCCGGGAAACCGGACCCTGCTTTATTGCGCTAGTATTGAGTCTTGGACTGGCTCACACTTATCGTCCTTGCACTTCACGAAACTATCTCCGAGTTTACTACCAAGATAAGAGCAGTATTTGATTCTCGCTTGATCCTCATCTGGTTTTAAATTCACACACTGCTGTCTAAGTAACCTCTTCCAGTCATCCAAATCACCGCCCAGGCATTTAAAGCTCCGGCTCGCAAAAACATTTCCGTTTGCTTTCCCAGATTCAGTATCTAAGAAACGTGGAATGAGATTTCGGCCATTACAAACATCAAAGGCCGAGAGAATAATAAGCGGAGTCGTCACATTGGGATTAACAGCATTCTGAGTCCAAATCTTAGAGCTATAAATGATGGGCCCGTCTACAATTTCCACCACCACTTTTCCGCCTACCTTATCCTCTCCCAAGGCCATCGATGGAGGATTGTTCTGAGCGTGGGCCAAACTAGAAAACAAACATATAATCAGCATAAGTTTTTTCATGCTTCTATCTTATCAACTTTTTTGACCAACGATCGATAGTCATAAGTTTCGGAGGATTAGGTCCATTAAAAGTCCCTCATGCGCCTCAAAATGTTCCCAGATTAATACCTATACATTTTTCTCCCTCCCTTGTGAGACCATGTCGAGTTAGGTACTTCAACTCAATGAATACTGAAACCTGCTCGAGCTGCCGCAAGCCTAAGGCCCCCTATGTCTGTGGACTTTGTTCACAACACACCTGCAAATCCTGCACAAATTTTCTTGGGGAAGACTACTTTTCTTACTTGAAAAAAGTTCCGGAAGAGCTCAAACATACAAACTATTGCATGGCCTGCTTTAATGATAAAATCGCCGCGGTTAAAGATGAGTACGATGCGACGATGGAAAAAGCTAAAGACATCATCATCTATTCAAAAGATCAGGCAAAACTCACTCGCCTCTTAAAGCCTAAATTACCACCTTATGAAGTGGACAACTGTGAAGACGAACAGGAAGCGCTCATGCGGATGTCGTTTTTCGCTGTTCAGGATAATTTCAACTGCCTCATGACAGTGCAATTAAAGCACTCAAAGATCATTGATGGTTCTCACAAAAAGACCATCTGGTCAGCAGTGGGTACTCCCATCACGATTGATCCAACTAAAATTCGCGGACACATTGACCCCCCTTAGGAGATATTATGAAAGTTTTACCAACACTTTTGCTCTCGACTCTATTCAGCTTCGCTGCTTATGCTTATCCCGTGAGCATTCCGGATTATAATTACCGTCTCACCGATGTTCTCGATCGTGGAGTAACCAAAGAGCAAATGTTCAGTCAAATGGACAGAAAAACCATGAAGCTTGGAAATTCAGTTTGTGCCAACCGTGCTTTGGTTTGGCTGAACGACTTTAATCGATACTATGGTGTTCACGGTGCTAAAATTTTTCTTTTCTACACAGACCGCACTGGTGGAGAAGGCAGCAAAGAATGGTGGTACCATGTTGCTCCAGTGATTGCTGAAAGGGGCCAGCTCTATGTCCTCGACGCTGGTTTTACCTTCATTGATCAGCCCCTCTATCCAAAAGTATGGATGAACCTCTTTGCAAAAAATTCTGAGTGTAAAGAAATTCAAGCTGATGAAACAGATCTTGTTCAGTTGATGCATGAAGGCCGTCAGTTCCCAACATATACTCGCTACGGAAATTATAACTGCTACTATAAAATTGTTCCTGAAGGAATTTGGTTCCCACAAGACGTGGCCCAATCTCTCGAGGGGGGTTATGTTCCGAATGAGATCCAACCTAAAAACGTGTTCGATGCCTGCGTAGAAGCAGCGACAACCAACATTGGTCGCTGGTTTGGAAATGGTAAAGATAAATGCAAAAAATATTTAGGTTACAGTTTCTAAGATACCAAAAGGCCCGCTTTCGCGGGCCTCCTCTTTTCTTAATATTTGAAAAGTTTTTTTAGTTCACGATGTCCTGGTAATCCATGTGGGATACCTGATAGTTGGACGTCGAAGTCTCATCTCGATTGAAACCTTTTTCAAGGTGCTCGATCGGGAGAACTCTCCCACCGTTCATCACAGATGTACGGTTTCGGTGAATGAGCTGATTCTCTTCTTTTTCCTCGAGCTCCTTACAGTGGATACAAAGATCCGCAGTGGGACGGGCGAGGAGTCTATTAAAGGAGATCTCTGCTCCGCAATCTTCGCACTCACCAAAAGTACCGTCGTCAATTTTCTGAAGAGATTTGCGAACCTTCTTCAGATATACGGCATTTCGGGATTTGAGGCGAAAATCCATTTGATTTTCTTTCTCTGAAGAGACCACATCGATCTCATCGCCTTCAAGGGTCGTGGCCGCTAATTTTCCTTCAAAAACTTCCTCTTCTGAAAGGATCTCCAAAAAAAGATTTTTGAAGTGGTCGATTGTTGCTTTTTCCATAAAGCACTCCTTGAATTGTTAGTTCGTCCGTGATGTTTTGTTTCGCTCTCAAATCCTTTAAAAGCGATCGGCCCAATCCTTGAGCAAAGTTCGAAGGGCGATATCCTTATCTGACTCTCTTCATCCATGAAGAAGTCCTTCGTTCTCTCAGGAATCCATTAAGCAGGAATCGTGCCAAATCTCTTTGCAGGCATTTTGACGGGTTATCTGAGTTGAGCGTGGTGCCACAAAGACTTAGCAGGGGCAATATAGCCATCCAAATGGTCAAAGTGCTCCGTGCTTTTAGTCACTTGGCCACGTTTTGTAAGAAATATAAGAGGTGCACCATGGGATCTCCTTTAGATGTATAAGAGGCCATGATGAAAAAGTTTGTCCTTACAATGGTAACGTTTTTTTCTTCTCACCTTTTTGCTCAAGGAAATATCCAGGGCATGCAGGGAAGATTTTCCGTCAACACCAGCCGCTGCTCCTTATTCTCCGGGCGCACTCCACAGCGCGCCTACATCTCTGCTCAAAGCTCGGACTCTCTTTTAGTGGAGTTTCTTGGTAGTGAGGCGCGAGACTACCTCGTTCATACGAGTAGTGGTCAGGAACAAGGAGGACATGGTGTTGAGTCCTACAATAGCCAATGGTCATCAGATTCAAATGTAACGTCGGTTCATAGTTTTCGAGATGATGCTGGAGCTTCTGCTCAAGAAGTCGTTAGCCTTATGATCACTGATGGCGGTGTCTATTTATCCATTAGTTTAAATGGTGGTCCAGCCCAGGGCTGCGAGCTGATTAGAAATCGACCCCTTTGAGTTTTGCTTTGGTGACAGTTATGTCGATGAATGACACTTTTTCCTTCTTATAGAATAAGCTCTACAATTTCCATCAGGACCGGGACCATGCTATCAAAGAGGTAATCTAAAACCCATGGGCCTATTTTATGAAAAAGATCTTTTCTTTAAGCTTCCTTCTGATCCCTCTGATGAGCTTTTCTGCCTTGGCCAGAGACATCAAAGTGAGCTTTGAACATTTCGAGTCCGATCTCAACAACGCCATTGATACCGCAGACTCAAATACAAAAATTATTCTACCGGCCGGAACGTTCATGATGGAAAATGAAGTACTCATAGATCGCCCCGGTATTTCGATGATTGGACAAGGTCCCGATAAAACCATCCTTACTTTCAAAAATCAGAAAGCTGGACCTCAGGGAATTCTCGCGACAAAAGATCGAATCACTTTTCAGGGCTTCGCGGTCGAAGACTCGTTTGGAAATGGGATCAAAGTTTTAGGCGCGAAATATGTCACGTTTAGAAATTTGCGCGTGACTTGGACCAGAGGACCCTCTCCCCTGAATGGCCCCTACGGAATTTATCCGGTTCTGACTGAAAACACTCTCATCGAAAACTGCGACGTCTCTGGATCATCTGACGCCGGTATTTATGTCGGCCAATCCAAAAAGATTATCGTTCGTAGAAATAATGCTCACGGAAATGTGGCAGGCATTGAAATAGAAAATTCTGACGATGCAGACGTTTATGAGAATGAAGCTCATCACAACACTGCGGGGATTCTCGTTTTCAATCTTCCGGATCTTGTTAAAAAAGAAGGCCATCGCACTCGTATTTTTTCTAACCACATCTACGACAACAACGGAAAAAATTTCTCGTCTAAAGGCACGATCATAAGTCTTGTCCCCAAGGGGATGGGAGTCTTCCTCATGGCCTCACTTGATACAGAGGTTTTTAATAATGTCATCAAGTGGCATGCCCTTACTGGTGTGGGGATTACCAACTACGCGATCAGTGAGCGCATTGTACGTGATCCGACCTATAATTCGATGCCGAAGGGTATTCAAGTTTACGGTAACCACTTTTATTCTCATCCGGTTAGCATCTTCGATGGTGGAAGAATGAATTTCATCATTAAACTTATCTCAGGCCTTGCTCCTAAAGATATTATCTACGATGGCATTTCCGATGGGACTTATGAAGGGCAGAGACCTGAGGTGAAAAATAAAATTTGTATCCAGGGCAACGATTCGAATCGAGGTCTTCAGTTTGCCAATCTCCACTTGGATCACCAAAGACCTCACCTACCCTACCCAGGTGGACCAGTTACGAGAACTCTGGAAGACTATGACTGTACTTTAACTCGTGCCGGGGATGTTGCTCTGGAAATTGCTCCGGTTGAAATTCCGACTTCATCTGGTCCAACAGAAGAAGAAATCCTCAAGGTGTGTAAGACACAATCAAGAGGTGTGAACAGGGAAGCTCTCAACTATGATTGTCCTGATCTCTCAGATTATCATTTCTTCTCCGATAAGTCTGACCCAACAAAATCCCCTAACGAAGGTTTCTTGTATTCACTCAACAATCAGCTTTTTACTGACTATGCTATTAAACATCGTTTTATCTTTCTTCCTTATGGACAGTCGATCAAGTATCAGGCGAAATATAGTTTAGATTTTCCAATAGGTTCTGCTATCACAAAAACATTTTCGATTCAGGAAGCAGATAAATCGACTCCGACTCTTCTTGAGACCCGAGTTCTGATTCGTCGTGCGAATGGGTGGATTCCCTTGAACTATTCCTGGAAATCTGGAAAAGCGATTCTTAACCGAGCTGGTTTTGTCAGGGCCATGACTGCAAGAGTTGCTGGTCAAGGTGATATCGAACTCGATTATCATTCTCCTAACCTACGTCAGTGCTCGAGCTGCCATTTTATCGACGAAAAGATCACCCCCATTGGACCGCAGGCAAAATTCCTGAACCGAAATCTGCCGGATGATAAAGGTCAAAATCAACTGGAAAGCTGGAGTAAGAAATCCTTACTCTCTGGACTTCCTCAAGGGAGAGAAAATATTCCTAAGCTCGTTGAGTGGACGGATACAAGTAAACCAGTGGACGACAGGGCGCACGCCTACCTCGCGATTAACTGTACCCACTGCCATAACCCAGCCGGAAACGCCCGCAACACGGGCCTTTTCCTTCAAAGCGAAAGAAAATCTGAAAGTGTCGAAATGGGACACTGTAAATCTCCAGTTGCTGCAGGAATCGGAACCGGTGGAAATGAATTCGATATTCAACCCGGGTCTGCAGAAAAATCTATTCTCTACTACCGAATGTCTCACTCTCATCTGGCCGTTAAAATGCCACAGTTGGGAAGATCGGTGAATCACCTTGAGGGGAATGAACTGATTAAGGATTGGATCAACGAGATGCCGGCAATAAACTGCCGGACAGAAAACTAAACGAGTCTTTCTGACTTATCTTTTGAAAGTATGATCTCCCCTTTGTCTTTCAGACGAATGACGACTTCCATGATCTTTCTTTGAGCATCCAGAACATCATTCAAAGAGCGAGGACGACCTTTCAAGATGTCCTCGATGTCTCGCCTCATATTGGTTGAAAACATGTTTAAAAGATAATCCACAAGGTTCTTGTTAACACCTCGGAGTGCGAGACCTAAATCATCAAGTTCGATGTCCTGAAGAAGGCGCTTCATCATCGAAGTCGTGATGTACTGAAGATCATCAAAGGTCACAAGGTTTTGTTTTAATCTAATGGCAAGATCCGGATCTCGACGGGCGATATCAGCGATGACCGACTGCTGCTGGGATAAATCGAGGCCCTGGAGCATTTCAATGGCCTGCTTAAAACCATCGATTTTTTTATTCATGTCATATCCAGATAAGGATTTTGAGTTGAGAGGTGCGAGCGAACGTAGTCGTTCACTGCATCTTCAAGCTTCATGAATTTAAATTTCGGCAACGCTTTTTTAAGTTTACCCATCTCAGCTTGAGTGAAATATTGGTACTGATTTCGAAGCTCAACCGGCATATCGATAAACTTGATCTCTGGTTTTTTATCCATCGCCGTAAATGTGGCCTTCACAAGATCATGGAAGCTTCTCGCCTCACCCGTTCCAAGATTATAGATCCCAGAGAGAGAATTTTTCTTCTTACCCGCAGCAATGAGCTCAACCATCGCGCGGACGACATCTTTGACGTAAACAAAGTCGCGAAGCTGTTCGCCATCTTTAAAATCAGGACGGTGGGACTTGAAGAGTTTTACTTCCCCCCCATCTTTGATCTGATTAAAGGACTGGTAAACCACAGAACTCATTTTTCCTTTGTGATATTCCTGAGGGCCGAAGACGTTGAAGAATTTAACTCCAAACCAAACTTTCGGTTTTTTAGTTTGTTTCAAGATCCATTCGTCAGAGAGCTGCTTTGAGTAACCGTATTTGTTTAAGGGCCTGAGTTTTGAGACACCCTTGTGCTCATCAGAATATCCATGCTCACCGGCCCCATAGGTCGCAGCACTCGAAGCATAAACGATAGGGATATTTTTTACTGCGGCAAGTTTTAAAAGGGAGTTAGTGAACTCCGTATTATTCTGATACAAAAAGTCCATGTTGAGCTCAG
>JBBQGK010000002.1:0-81328 GCA_038322885.1 Bacteriovoracales bacterium
CGATGTCTCTGAGAAAAGAATCATTCAATAAAAAAAATATTTTAAACGCCAAAAGAATCCTCGAGAAAAAAGGTGTTGAAGTTGAGCTTCTCTCCTTTAATGACTATCCCATGCCCGTCTACAATGCGGATGATGAAGAGCAAATGGGATTGCCGGAAGCGGTGAAAAATCTTGGCGCAAAATTTCGTGATGCCCGAGCGATTATTTTTTCGACCCCTGAATATAATGGTGGAATACCGGGACCTTTTAAAAATACCCTCGATTACGTCTCTCGCTTAAAACCCAATCCTTGGTCTCAAAAACATATCCTCCTCCTAGGTGCATCACCAGGTGGTTTTGGCGCACTCCGCAGCTTGTGGCACTGCCGAAATCCCCTTGAAGCTGAGGGCGGATTTGTTTTTCCAGACATGTTAGGACTCGCTAGGGCCCACGAGGCCTTTGAGACAGATGGAAAACTCAAAGATGCTAGGCAAGAAGAGATGTTAGACAAACTGCTTCAAAAATTTCTCGATCATTTAAAGTCCTTCCAGCTCTAAAAGCAGGACTTTGTCAGAATATTCACGTTTCCATATAGTTTTACTCAGTCATAGACTTTTAGCTTAACAATATTTCAGTCTAAGGAGTTGACTTGAAAACCCTCGCCCTTCTTATCGCAGCGACGACCATTGGCACGAATGCTTATGCTTCTCGCTTGATCTATCCTGAAAATATCAGTGTTTCAAAAACTGCAAAGAGTATTGATCTTGCAAGTGTTCTGGAATCAACTGATTCAAGAGTGGATGATCAAGATCTTCGTTTGATTGATACCAAAGAGAGTCTTCTTGCGACTCATTATACGTATCAACAAATGTTTCAAGGTCTCGATGTTGAAGGTGGACAGTATTCAGTTTCAATCGAAGCGGATGGTTCTGTTCAAAAAGTTTACGATGCGACAGTCACTCCTCCTGTGAATAAAAAAATGTTGATGTCGATGCCGCTCTTGACTGAAGAGAAAGCTCTCCGTCAGGCCTGGGATACTTTGGGCGTCACTGGAAGCCTGATTAAGCTTCCCAAGGTCACACTTAAATTTAGTCATGATCTGAATCTCGTTTATATTGTGAGTCTGCCTGTATCTGAACCGTTTGGTTACCACCGTGTGGTTGTGAATGCGAATGACGGGGTCGTCGTATCAACCTCGGATGAAGCACTCCCTCGCTACAAGAACCAGAAGTCAGCAGCAGTCGAACGTCGCTCACTTGTGCTTACCTCTCTCAACGAAGCGATCAATGAGATTGAAGCAAAACAGATTGAAAAGTTTTTGGCCCTTCCTCTTTCAATGGTGAATGGAACTGCTAAAGTCTTTGATCCAAATCCAGTGATCGTTCTTTCTCGCACAGATCTCAAAGACGCATCTCCGGCCGGAGATTTCGATAAGGCCTACTCGGTCCAAGCGTTAAATGAAATCGGCATGAGCAACGGTGTCTACACTCTCACGGGTGCGAAAGTAACCATTGCTGATTTCGAGTTTCCTGACACAGCTCCGACAACAACAAAAGATGGTAACTGGAACTTTGAGCGCGGAGATGAAGGCTTCAACGATGCCATGACATATCTTCACATCGATCGCAGCATCCGTTACCTCGAATCTCTTGGTTACACTTCAAATAAAAAAATCTTCACTCAAAGTATTTCGGTTGATGCGGACGGAATGAACGGCGACGATAATTCGCATTATATTCCATCGGCCAAGCAGTTGGCCTTTGGCCACGGCGGAGTTGATGATAACGAAGATACTGATGTCATTCTTCACGAACTAGGTCACGCGATCCATTTCCACATCAACCCTCTTTGGGATGGTGGAGACACAGGTGCGATGGGTGAGGGCTTCGGTGATTACTGGGCAGCCTCTTACAGCTTGTCTCGTCCCCATGGCATGGATACTCATCCTGAGTGGGCATTCAAATGGGATGGTCACAACGAATTCTGGCCAGGTCGAGCACTCAACATTCAGTACGACTATTCTCCGGCGCGCACTTATGGTGCTCATCAGATGCTAACGGCCAATGGGCCATACTCTGATGAAGTTTGGTCTGCTCCGCTTTATAAGGCCTATCTTGACCTTCGCGCGAAGAACGTTTCTCGCGATGATATCGATAAGATCATCATCGAGTCACACTTCGGTCTGGGATCTGGTCTTCGTATGCCGCAAATGGCACAGGCCATCGTGAACACAGCGAAGAAACTTTTCCCTGGAAAAGGCTACGATGCGATTTACCTTAAGCAGTTTAAGGCGCAAAAAATCCTATAAAAAACCCTTACGGGCCGCGCAAGCGGCCTTTTTTTTTACCTTGTTTACTGAGTTAACAGCATGTGCGCATCGCACAGGGGGAATAAAGGTAAAATAAACTTTGCTAGTGGAGTCATCGATATTAGAAAAGACCCATGAAAATATGGCTTATCACATTATTATTTGTCACCTCGGTGGCCAATGCAGATTCCATCCCTTCAAGCTTTCGCGATCTCTTACCCTACGTGCAATGGGGTCCAGATCAAGGTGAAACTGACACCTGCCTTTTCATGGCCAGCACCGGTGCCATGGAGCTTATTGCCAATAAACATAACAACATTAAAAATCCTATCGCTTATGGTCCGTATGACCTCTCCGAAGCTTATGTGATTCACAGTAGTGAATATGAAACGCGCGGAAAATTTTTCTGGGAAGTTCCAGTTTTAAAATTCAATTACGGTTACGGCGTCCATACTTCTGACTGGCCAACCAGTTCTTGGACAGGAAATTGGGAAGATCAAAGCATCTGGTCATACCGTGACTCTTCTTCGATGAAGAAAATCACTCTGCCTAAGGTTGAAACAATTCCTCTCTTTGTGATTGGAAATAAGTTTTCTACCTACGTGCTCACAAAAGACAACATTCAACAGATGAAAGAGGCCCTCTATAAATACAAGGCGCCACTTCTGGTAAACTATGTAGATGATGATTACTGGCACGTGATATTGATCGTGGGTTACGATGATCATTTGCCTGGAGATTGCTACGAAGTGGAAGGGATCGATTGCAAAAATGATCTTGGATCATTTTATGTGCGAGATTCTTTCGGTTTAGGAGTGGAAGTCCGAGATTACGATTGGTTCAGGATTCAAGGCAATGCCGCTTTTGTCGTGAAGGAAGTTCAATGAAATTTTTGATCGCTCTTTTATTAACCACAAGTTCTTTTGCGGGTTCAATTTCTCTCAAGAAATATGATCAGAGAAAAATTTCTTTAACTTTGGGTGAGCTACCTCTCTCTGTGAGAGTAAAAACTATTTCGAATATTTCGAGACCGGTTAATGGGATAAAAGTGACAAATGTTTTTGACGCTGGAGGAATGAAATTCACCTGCGAAAATATCTACTACTTAAATTCTCCGTACCCAACCGACGGGGGTTGCAAAATAGCTCTCGATTTAAAAGATCCAAATGTCAGCGCTCAAAACAACGAGATAAAATTCACCATGACTGATCCAGAGAAGGTAAAAGCTTTCTTCCAAACAATTCCCTACGGCAGTCCTGAGAAAGATCAACATGGATGGGAGAGAGACAACGGAGTGAATTTCGAGGGCAATCGTGCTCCCATTTTTCACTACCGCATAAACTGTTCTCCATCCCGCTGTGAATTCACATTTTCTTCCTACCAATATTCGGCTTAAAACAACAGGCTCTCTGCCTTTAAAATCTCATACACAACTGTCATGACTATGGCCGCGATGGCAGCGAAGACGAAGAAAAATTCGACGACTTTAAGTGGGCGAACTTGAGTCATTTTCATGTGACCCTCCTTGGTTCCTTTATTATAGCAAAAGGTTGGTGGGTCCTAGGTCATAAGAATTTCTAAAGTAAGCTTGAGTGACCCTGTAACAATCACCTTAAGTGTCGATTTTTTGGTCACCTATAAAATATTCAAGGGATCTGATGGTGTATTCATAGTGCGCCTACACTCTCTCTATGAATAAACTCCTTATCATATTTTCTATCCTCTTAAGTTTTTCAGCTCAATCGCAGAATTGGATAAATGCCAATACCTTTGCGGCGAACACTCTCACTTCTCAGGATAGTTCAGTGATCATATCTGGAGACATCGAAAAAGACGTTAAGTGGATCTGGATCAAAGAGACCAAAGATGGAAAGGATAACACACTCATTCTTCCTTCGAGTGGGGGAACTCATTTCAGCACGAAGCTCTATTTGAGAATGGGAGCTGGGAAATACGAGATAACAATTTTGTATTCAAAAAATGAAACTAAATACGCTTCTTATTTTCAGGCAACGACTCTTCAACTGGAGAATAGTGATCCACGGGAGAATATTGATGCGCTAGAGCCGACGGAGCTAATTCAAAGCGATGACTCGGAGATTATGGATCTCAAGGATTCGATTGTAGCGGGCCTACAAACAGATCTTGAAAAAACGCAGGCGATTCATGATTGGGTTGCAAGCAACATTGCTTATGATGTGGAGATGTATTTATCGGGAGTTTTAAAAGTAGAAGATCTAGATGCCCTGACCACTCTTCAAAAGAAAAAATCAGTATGCGAGGGATACGCAAATCTCGCGGTTGCCTTGAATCGTGCCGCAGGAATTCCAGCGCGCTTGGTAGTAGGCGAGGGGATTAATGGACCGGGCGCCGTCTTTAAGGGAGTCGCCAATCACGCATGGAATGAAGTTTTGATTGATGGAAAATGGATGATTCAAGATACGACCTGGGATGCGGGCTTTGTTGACTTCAGCACAAAGGCCTTTACCTTTAGGCTGCAGCAGAAGTACTTCAACCCTGATCCTTCCATCTTTGCATTGAACCACAAGGCCATGCCTTAATTCTTAACCCTTTGGTTGCACTCCTTAAGCATCTTTGACAGAATTGTTAGATACAATTCTTGAGGTGCCCATGAAGCTTTTGATCTTTCTCTTGATTCTTTACTCTACTTTCATTTTTGCTGCCGGTGAATCAAAAGTAACTCTGCCTTTAGAAGAATACACCCGACTCAAAAAAGAAACTGAGGTCCCCAATCTCACGGTGATTGAGAGTGTTTCAATCACAGGTGATTACGGTAAGAATTTGAGTCTCAAAGTAAGGGGTGCCCATAGTGGAAAGTCGGAGCTGGTGGAATTCATGGATCTTCCGAAGGGAAGTGTTTATGACTGTAAAGGAAATGCACTCCTTCAAAAAAACCAAAACTCACTTCAGCTTCTCTCCGAAGGAAGCCGCTTCAGTCTGGATTGCACGCTAAATTTTCCGAACTGGAACGAGGCGAATCTCACCATCATGAATGCCCTTTTCCTGAAAGTGGACATCGACAATGGGGAAGTGATTCTGGGCGGCGATAATTCCAGACAATCAGTTATTCTCACTCGTACATCAAGTGTGGCAGAAAATGATAAGGCCGAGGTTACCATCGTCGGGCATCACCGGCTGACTGTCCTCCCAGAAGAGGCACGCTTTGAATATCGCCTGCAACTTTCAAACCCCGGAAGAACTAAAAAAATATTCTCTCTACCTTTGAGAAACGGAGAAATGGTCCAGTCGATCACGGCCGATGGCATTTATAAAGACACAACCACGGCCGTCGAGTTCACGCTCAACCCGGGCATCAACACCGTTTCAGTAAGTGGACGATTTCAGGGAGTGAATTTCAAAGTACCACTGCCCTCGGCCCAGAATTTTCTCTTGATCGAAAATTCTCCGATGCTTCAACTCTCGCTTGAGACCAAGGCCCGCCGAATTTCTGTTCAAGATACCGGTATGTACTCTCAGTATTCAACGTCGCGCGCTTACCTTCTGACGTCGAACGAGGCCGTTAGTTGGTCGTCGAAAAAACTCGAAGTTTTTACGAGCACGGGGTTTTCAGTTAATCGTGCTCACTACACGGTTTACGTTCCCCGCAAAGGAGCTGGAATTGTGGAGGCCGGGTTTGAAATCAATAACCAGGGAACTCCTGAGATTCCATTTAAGATTCCAAACAAGGTAACTTACGTTGAGATTGGAGGAGTGCCACAGGTTCTCCTTAAAGATCCTTCAGGCGCACTTCTCATTCAAGTGCCGACGGGGATTCAAAATATTTTGATTCAATATGAAGGTTCGGGAAGCGGAAGCTTTTTGGGTCAGATGCTCTCAGATGAGCTCATTCGTCCGGCCGCTGTGATGAGTGATGTTTCAGTCGACGTAAAACTTTCTCCAAAATGGGAAATGGTCTACGGCAAAAGTTTATTCGAAACAAAATCAGAACTTAATTTATCTTCGATTCTGTGGGGAGTATTGTTTGCCTTGCTCCTCGTTTATGTTTTAAGAGAGTTTGGACTCATGAAGGGTGAACTTCTTCTGGCCGGAGTCTCATCATTTTTTATTTTTGCTTTACTCCCCAATGCGGGAACGTTGTTTGTCATATCTTTTGTGATTTTCAAAATTTATGGTCAGCGCCAAAAACTCATTCAGTTTTGGCCGAAAAGATCTTGGACACAAGTCGGTGTGATCGCCATGGGTGTGCTGGTTGGTGTTTTCATTTATGCCCGTTTAGGTGATTTTTCAAACGAGCTTTCTAATCAAAAAATAGCTTCTATAAATATGGCCGGAAATTCCTACGAAGGGGCTGGATTTCCAGCTGCTGCACCGATGATGGCAAAAAGTGGCATCATGGCAAACGATATGATGCACGAAGAATTGGATGCTTCGGAATCTATGAAATCAACTTCAAGAGGCTCGTCGCCGGAATATAAGGGAGTGCCTGCTCGGGTGAAAATTCCGAACGAAGGCAAAGTTTTTGTGTTTAATCAGGGGATGATTGATACAGAAACGTTGCCGCACTTGCGACTCTTCTTGGTCGATCAAAGTGTGAGTGCCATACTCCTCATTCTTGGAGTCTTAGTCTTGGGTATAACACTGTATCGTCAGCAGAAAAAAATCCTCGCAGCAATCAAAGCAAAAATTTAGTAAACGACCCGCGTTCTAATCGAGCGCGGGAGTTTCTCAATCTCCTGACACAGATTTAAGGCCTGGGCAGAATGGACATCAACCACGAGATAGCCAATCTCATCATCTGTTGAGAGATACTGCCCTTCGATGTTTGCGCCCGCTTTAGAGATGATCGTGTTGATCTCACCCAGCACTCCGGGCTCGTTACGGTGCACGTTCAGGATGCGGGAAGTTCCACGCTTCACCGGAAGATCGACGTTAGGAAAATTCACAGCACCTGATGAAGATCCAATTTTTAAATAACGAAGAAAACTATCCGCCACTTCCATGCCAATTGCTTTTTGCGCCTCTTCAGTGGATCCACCGATGTGAGGAGTGAGGATGACGTTCGGGAGATTTTGCAGGGGAGAAGTGAATCTCTCCTTGTTACTCGCGGGCTCAACTGGAAACACGTCCACGGCACAACCAGCGATGTGTTTTTCTTTAAGAGCGGCAACCAGATCATCGATCACGACCACCGTCCCGCGACTGGCATTAATGAGATATGATCCCTTTTTCATCTTTGCGAGCTCGTTCTTTCCGATCATATTCATCGTCTCAGGAATTTCTGGAACGTGGAGAGTGACAAAATCAGAAAGGGATAAGAGTTCGTCGAGAGAGTGCACGTAGCTCGCATTACCGAGGGGAAGTTTTTTATAGGTATCAAAGAAAACAACCTTAAGGCCCATGGACTCTGCCAGAATACTGACCTGACTTCCGATGTGGCCATAGCCCACTATGCCCAATGTTTTACCACGCACTTCGCGCGATCCCTCTGCAGATTTAACCCAGTCACCCTGGTGAGCGCGAGAGTTTCTGTCTCCGAGTTGACGGGAGAGAGCGATCATCTCTGCAATGACGAGTTCTGCGACGGAGCGAGTATTTGAGTGAGGAGCATTGAAAACGGCGACACCATTTTTGCGGGCACTTTTTAAATCGACCTGGTTCGTACCGATGCAAAAACAACCGATCGTAACCGTGTGCTCACTATGCTCTAAAACTTTTGCCGTGATTTCTGTTTTTGAGCGAATCCCAACTGCGGTGTATTTCGGAAGAAGCTTAATGAGCTCTTCTTCAGTCGGAGCATGAGTGAGCATGTCGACAACGAAGCCTTCGTTCTCGAGTGCCTCCTTCGCGATCGGGTGTATATTTTCGACTAGGAGAATGCGTTGTGGGTTTGTCATGGGAGTATTTTCTTTAAAAAATCAGTTCCTTGGAAGTAAAGAATGAGAAAAGTTTTGAAAGCTTTGCGTTAAACTTTTTTACTTGAAGGGTCGAGAGAGGCTTTATGAGCAATAAGAGCCAAGTAAGGCCCGATCTCTATGGCATGGGACCCATGCCGCTCCTCACTTTTAAAAAAATCAAAATTCTCGGGAAAACCTATTCACCAAATTTCGGAGACCGGCACTCTCTTTTGATCTTAAAGAGAGTGATGTCAAAGAAAGTGAGCTTCATGCGCGCCTACACGGGGTGGGTGCACTCCGGTGGGATGAGCTCGGAAGAGATGAGCGAAGGTCGATCTTTTTTTCGCTGGCTTCAGAAATATTCTTTATCTGTAGAGTGGAGCGAAGAGGATTTTTCTCTTAATCATTTTTTTTCTTCACCAAGAAGTCCTAAGCATGATCCCCAAGATGAGATGGCAAAAAATCTCTCCTTTGCGATCAGGCCCGTGAGAGTCCAGGAGCGGAACATCAAGCTCTACATTGAGGACCAGGATATCTTGAGTCTCTTCAACCTCTCCTATGGTAACGACGAAGATTTTCTTGCTCTGGTCTCAGAGTATGTGGCCTCACGCTTTCAGTGGGCGAAATGGAATGCTCCATCGCCCTCATTTTTAGACTGGGTTAAGGCCCGTGGGTTGAGGCCTGTTTTTCAGGAGACGCAGATAGGATTCTCCCTGCCTATCATTATGGGCAGACGATAAAAGAGACTGCAAAATCGTCGTGGCAGTGAATGAATTCACTAGTTTCGTTAAAACGATAAAGTTGAGAAATAATTTATGAGTGATAAAATCACCTCCATGAAAAACAAACCCATCATCTTTACTCTCCTCACCTTTCTCTGCCTGGCCGAGCCTCTCATGAAGGTTCTCTACTTCAAGGTGCACACCCAGTTTGATCTCTCCATCATCATGGGAAATCTTCTCGTGAGAAACGGAGTGAGAGAGGTCTTAGACTTCTGGCTTATTTTTCCGATCGCTGGACTCCTGATTATGAAACTGCGCCGCTGGAGCTACTTCTCGTTTATGGGAGTTCTCAGCTACATCGTTTACAATATTATTTTCTACGAAAAATATTCTTGGCCTTATTACAGTGAAAGCCCACTCATGTATCACTACGTCGTGGTGGGTCTCTCGTCTTGTATCTTTGTGGCGTTCCTCTCACCGAAAGTGCGCGAGCCTTTCTTTGATCGACGAGTTCGCCTCTGGGAATGCATGGAGCGCTTCCCAGTCAGAGTTCAATGTTCGATCAAGGACGGTCCGAACTATTATCAAGCGGAGCTCTTAAACATTTCCCGCACTGGTGCCTTCATGACTCATCATGGGCCCATTGGTATGGGTGAGAACATGGAGCTGAGTTTTACTTACGCTGGCATGACGATTGAACTTCCGATCGAGATCGTTCACTCGTTTCCGTTTAATCAGCAATCGGGCATTGGAGTAAGGTTCCAGTTTAGTTCCATCCCTCAGTATTTCCGTGTGGTGCGGGTGATGAGGGAGTTGAAACTCAAAAAACATCCGGCCACTGCCTTGACGAAGGTTGCTTAGGGCGTCTAACTTGTCTCTATGAACACAGGGTCTCTCAATCTTTTTATTAAAATGGTTTCCTCTGATTACGTTTTAAGTGACGAGCAGGCGAACGTTTTAAAAAACCGTATGCTCGCTGATGATCGCGAGTTTGAGCGCATCTGGGAGCTTTACAAATCTCGCGCACGTAAGACCAAGAAGGGTGTGGACCAGTTTGCTTCAACCCTGCAAGAACTTCTTTCCTAAATTCATTCTCTGCCTATTCGCAACTCAACCTTAAACATTCTTGAGCCCTGTTGTTTATTGCTGAATTCTCACCAAGCATTCGCTTAAATTAAATGCGTGAACACAAAAAAATGGGGGATGTATGGGTTTTGATAAAAGAAAAAAAAATGACAACGCGGTCTTTGGAATCTTTGATACAAGGAATTCTTTGGAACGCGCGGTAGATGAATTAAAGATCCAGGGTTTCCGAAATTCTGATATTTCAGTTCTGATGCATAATCGCTCTGAAACGATAGGATATGCTGATGCCAATCATACAAAGGCCCCCGAGGGTGCTGCAACAGGGGCCTCAAGCGGTATTTTAGGCGGCGGAATTCTAGGATGGCTCGCGGGAGCTGGTGCTCTCGCCATCCCGGGTATCGGTCCATTTGTGGCCGTGGGCCCCATCATGGCGGCGATTGCTGGGGCCGGGATAGGGGGAACAATCGGCGGGATTGCAGGAGGCCTTATTGGTTTAGGAATTCCACAAGAAGATGCAGAACTTTATGAAGAGTTTGTAAAAGAGGGTGGAATTTTATTATCGGTGCATGTGGATAATTTTGAATGGTCAGGACGAGCAAGAGGAATTCTTGAGAGCTGTGGTGCACGCAACATCTCGCGGATTAATGAAACAGATTTAATAAATGGGGAGTACTTGCCCAGAGGAAATACTTATCACCCGGATTCATTTTCTAACGATCTTTAGCCGAACTTTAATTGCGGCGTGGATTTCTTGTTGAGAGAATTCACGCCATGAAAATTGCATTTCTCTTTTTGGCCATCTTACTTGCCTGTGGAAAAAAAACCGACAATAAACAAATCAGTCCTCCCCAAAATGAAGAGAGCACTGAAGGTCTTTACACTGGTGAGTTTGTGCCGGTGAATTCTCGCGAAGTCCCGCATCCACTGGGAGTTGTAAAAATTAATCTTTTTCAAGATGAGTTTCACGTTGTCGTGGCCATTAAGAATCTTCCGGATGTGATTCATTTTCAATCTCTTCGGATTGGCACCCAGTGCCCGCGACTCAAAGATCAAGACAATATCGATCTAGAAATTGATAGCACCGAAGTTTCTGCTCAGACGAGTCCCATCCTCGTTCCGCTCGATGCAGATCTTTCAACCCAGAGTAGAGGAGGTCGAATTTATCCGAAGGGTAATTATCGTTACGAGAAAATTGTTTCGTACTCTCAAATGCTCAGTGATCTTCACGCCGTTGACGATGATTTAAATGATGATGTGATGAAATTATCCGAGCCAGATCTTCCGATGGATCATCTGGTCGTGATTGTCGAAGGTATCCCTGAAACATTTAGTCTTCCGGACACAGTAACGGCGAGACCCGGTACTTCAAAAGCTGCTTCACAACCTATTGCCTGTGCCAGACTTGTACGTGGAAATTTATTTCCTGATGAGCCGGATATGACTCCTGAACCAGTTCCTGTACCGGCCCCAACACCAGCTCCTATTCCGGTTCCCGTACCAACTCCCGAAGGGCCTCACTCAAGCACTCTCGGTGGACGCATCGGAAGAGTGATTTTCAGAACTTGGTGTCGGATTTACCATTGCGAGACCTGATCTTTTTTTAGTTTCGATGGCTCTTTCAATTCTTGAATATTGATAAGGCAAAGATACAATACCCAAATGAGAGAACTCGAAGACATTGAAGCTGACTTAGACAAATTACAAATGGCCTATATCGCCGAGGACGATGATCGGATCCAAATCGATCTTGAACTTCGTTTTAGTCTTCTTCTTGAAGAGGCGACTAAAGTGGATGGAGTTCTACGACTTGAAGTGGGTGTCACGATTTGCAATTGGGTTCGGAGCTGATTAATAAACTTTCATTGCCGCATTTCATAAAGAATATGATTTCAATATTTTTGTAGATCGAGATTAAAATCTGTTGCATCTTGCTATCTTTGGAGTAATTTAAGATTCATGAAGACGAAGTTATCATTGTCAGTTTTCATTCTCCTTGTTCTTCTCGCAGGCGCACTGAGTAATTTGCGTCTTTCATCTCGAATAAAGACATCTTTAACAAATACCGAGCGTGAGTTTGCTGACTACGACGATATTGATGGGACAGGTATTTTCAGTCCCCCAGTATTGGGAACAAATCTTTCAAATTTTATCTCGATCACTTTAATAAAATTTAATTTTTTTGATCAGACCCTTGAAACAAATCCCTCTTTAAATTCTCTTTATCGTGCCCATTCGCCTCCAACTCAGGCATAATTTCCCTAAAATATTAACCCTTCTTTATGAATGATCCCTTTGGAGCGTGCTCTTATGACGAACTCAATCCGCCTGATGACGATCTTGTCGTTAGTCTTCTCTCTCTTTTCCTGCCAGCACGAAGCGCATCACGAAGCGGAAACAAGCTTTGCAGTGACTAAGCCTTGGCGAAAAAGTCTGAACGTTGAGACTCAGTATGTTTGCCAGATCAGAGCGATCCAGCACATTGAGATCCGAGCTTTTGAGAAGGGTTATTTGCAGAGTATATTTGTAGATGAAGGGCAGAACATCAAGAAAGACGAAAAGATGTTTCAGATTATGCCCATGCTGATGCAAGCGGAATACGAAAAGAAAAAAGCTGAATACAGCATTTCGCAAATTGAATACACGCAGACTGAAGGGCTCGCGAAAAAGAAAGTTGTTTCTTTAAATGAGCTCGCTCTTGCGAAGGCGAAGTTTGAGAAATCAAAGGCGACTCTGGATCTCGCGAAAACGCATTTGGATTTCACGACAGTCTCAGCTCCCTTCGCGGGAATCATGGACCGCTTTCAAGTTCGATTGGGAAGTCTCATTGAACAAGGTCAGCTCCTCACCACGCTATCAGACATCAGCTCACTCTGGGTTTACTTCAACGTCTCCGAGCGTGATTATTTGAACTACATGGAAAAGAAAAAGACTGTCGCAGCTCCGGTTGTTGCAAAACTGCTGCTCGCGAACGGAAAAGTCTACGAACACGAGGGTAAGATCGATACGATTGAAGCCGACTTTGACAATGCGACAGGTAACGTTGCCTTCCGCGCCTCTTTTCCTAACCCTGATCAGCTCTTGCGCCACGGTGAAACCGGAAACGTTATTCTGACTGAGGCCCTCACAGATGTTTTGTTGATTCCGCAGAAAGCGACGTTTGAAATCTTGGATAAAAAATATGTTTACGTTATTGATGGCAAGGGAGCAGTTCAGTCGAGAGAAATCACGATTGCAAAAGAGGTGCCTCATCTTTTTGTTGTGCAAAGTGGGCTTACAGACGGCGATACAGTTTTGATTGAAGGTTTAGGAAAAGTGACGAAGGGTCAAAAAGTTAAAACCCGTCTGCAAAATCCAGACGAGGTGATGAAGAGTTTAGAACTGGCCGCCAACTAAGGGTTTTGTATGTTTCAAAAATTTGTTCACCGCCCGGTTCTTGCGATTGTCATATCGCTTTTGATTGTTTTCGTGGGAATTCTCTCGATCAAGTCACTGCCGGTTTCTCAGTTCCCTAAAGTTGCCCCTCCACGAGTCATTGTGACGATTTCATTTCCAGGAGCAAGTGCGGACGTACTTGTGAGTTCGGCTATCATCACTCTCGAGCAAGCGATCAACGGTGTTCAAGGTATGCGCTATATTGTTTCCGCTTCGACCTCAGCGGGTGAGGCGATGATTCAGGTCCTTTTTGACCTAGGGACTGATCCCAATGCAGCTTTGATTCAGGTGAAAGCTCGAGTGGATCAGGTGATGAGTAAGCTTCCGGCACTGGTTCAGCTCGAGGGAGTTGTTGTGCAACCGGTGCAACCGTCCATGCTCTTGTACGTGAATCTCTTTTCGACGGATAAGAATTCAGACGAAAAATTTCTCTTCAACTACGCTAACGTTTTTCTTCTACCAGAACTCAAACGGATCACCGGAATCGGGCAAGCAAGGATTCTAGGATCTCGTCAATATGCCATGAGAATCTGGCTCAATCCGGACCGCATGCGGGCCTACGGGGTATCGACTGATGATGTGATGAAGGCGATTGCTGAGCAGAGTATTATTGGTAGACCCGGTCGTATTGGACAGTCCTCTGGTAAGACGGCCCAGTCTCTCGAGTACGTGCTGGTGTATGAAGGACGTTTCAATAAACCAGAGCAGTATGAAAACATCATTGTGAAGGCCAATGAGATGGGAGAAATTCTCTACATCAAGGACATCGCAAAAGTTGAGCTCAACTCCGAATTCTATAATATTTATTCCAACGTCGATGGCCACCCGGCAGCTTCAATTATGTTCCGGCAAACCGAAGGCTCTAACGCCTCCGAGGTCATCGCGAACATTAAGAATAGACTCAAAGAAATGAAAAAATCCTTTCCTCCGGGAATGGATTATAAAATTTCTTATGACGTATCGACCTTCTTAGATGCGTCGATCGAAAAAGTTTTGCACACATTATTTGAGGCGTTCATCTTGGTGGCACTCGTGGTGTTTGTGTTCCTCGGTGACTGGCGTTCGACCTTGATTCCAACCATCGCCGTTCCCGTCTCTCTGATCGGAGCCTTCTTCTTTATGAAGGCCTTCGGTCTCACGATCAACCTCATCACACTCTTTGCATTGGTTCTCGCCATCGGAGTCGTGGTCGATGATGCGATCGTAGTCGTTGAGGCCGTGCATGCGAAAATGGCCGAAGAGCACCTGAGTCCTTTTAAAGCGGTCAAATCCGTTTTGGGAGACATCAGTGGTGCCGTTATTGCGATCACTTTCCTTATGACTGCGGTTTTTGTTCCAGTAGCGTTTATGCCCGGGCCCGTCGGAGTTTTCTATAGGGAATTCTCGATTACGATGGCGACCTCAATTGTTCTCTCCGGGGTCGTTGCCTTAACTCTCACTCCGGTCCTGTGTGCGATGATTTTAAAACCGCACACTCACGCGGATAAGCATTCGATGAATCCGATTACAAAATTTCTTGCGGCCTTCAACGTGATCTTCGAAAAGATCACCGATAAATACATGAGTATCTTGACACGCATTGTGGCCTGGAAGTTTTTTACATTTTGTGTGATCGGTGGATTTGTCGCCGGGATTATTTTGGTCGCGGCCTTGGTACCTCCGGGCTTTGTGCCAAACGAAGATCAGGGAATGATTTATGCGATCATTCAGACGCCACCTGGATCAACGATTGAAAAAACCAACGATGTGGCCCAGAAGCTTCAGTTTATTGCGAAAAAGATTGAAGGTGTGGAATCAGTTGCGTCCCTTGCTGGTTATGAGATTCTGACTGAAGGTCAGGGTTCGAACGCCGGAACTTGTCTTATCAGTTTGAAGGACTGGTCAGAGCGCAAGCACTCAGTTGAACAGATCGTTGAAGAGCTTGAATCCAAGACCAGAGATCTCGGTGCGGTCATCGAGTACTTCGAGCCACCAGCGGTTCCCGGATTCGGAGCGGCCGGAGGGATTTCCCTTCGAATGCTCGATAAGACAGGGACGATCGATTACAAAAAATTTGATGAAATTAACCGAAGTTTTATGGATGCCCTAAGAAAGCGTCCAGAGCTCACCGGAATATTTACGTTCTTCTCGGCAAACTTTCCTCAGTATGAGTTGAAGCTTGACCGAAAAGTGGCGATGCAAAAAGGGGTCTCGATCGGAAAAGCGATGGAGAACCTGAACATCATGATCGGTTCCACTTACGAGCAAGGTTTCATTCGTTTCGGACAGTTCTTTAAAGTCTATACCCAAGCGTCACCGGAATTTAGACGTCTTCCAACGGATGTTTTGAATCTCTATACAAAAAGCGACAAGGGCGAAATGGTTCCTTATTCGGCGTTTATGTCTCTTGAGAAAACTCAAGGACCCAATGAGATTACTCGTTATAACGTTTACACCTCTTCGGCGATCAACGCACTTCCAGCACCGGGTTACACAACTGGGGATGCGATCCGTGCGGTTAAAGAAGTCGCTGCTGTCAATTTGCCTCACGGCTATGATGTGGCCTGGGAAGGTTTGACCTTTGATGAAGCTGCTCGAGGAAGTGAGGCGATTTGGATTTTCTTAGTCGTTTTAGTTTTCGTTTATTTTGTTCTCTCTTCTCAATATGAGAGTTTCATTATTCCGCTCGCCGTAATCTTGTCTCTACCTCCCGGAATTTTTGGATCATTTTTGCTTTTAAAAATCATGGGACTCGCCAACGATATTTACGCGCAGATCGGAGTGATCATGCTCGTGGGCCTTTTGGGTAAAAACGCCGTTTTGATCGTGGAATTTGCTAAGCAAAAGCAAGAGCAGGGAATGTCGGTACTGGATGCTTCAATTGAAGGTGCGAAGGCCCGATTCCGTCCAATTCTTATGACCTCGTTTGCCTTCATTGCTGGTCTCGTTCCGCTCGTGATTGCCACTGGTCCAGGGGCGAAGGCCAACCACACCATCGGGGCCTGTGCTCTTGGAGGAATGCTTTTTGGAACGATCTTCGGTGTTTTGATTGTTCCTGGTCTCTACTACATCTTTGGAACAATTGCTGCTGGTAAGTCACTCATCAACGATGAAGACGATCGTCCGCTTACAGAAAAAGGTCACCACTATGTACAAAAATAAATTACCCCTTGTTCTTGGGATACTCATTCTTTTGCAAGCATGTGCTCCGACTCTACCAGTCCGTTCTGGTCATTTGACTGTACCTAAAGATTTTCCTCTCCAGAAAATTGGTCCTGCGGAAGGAAGTGCAGCTGAAGTCACTTGGCAGAAATTTTTCCATGATCCTGATCTTGCCTCCCTAATCAATGTGGCCCTGAAGAATAACCAGGAACTAGCGATCCTCGAGCAGGAAATTAATATCGCTAATAACGAGATCATGTTTCGCCAAGGGGAATACCTGCCGAAGTTTAACGTTGGTGGAAACGGTGGGGTTGAGAAAGCCGAGCGCTTTAGCTCCGATGACGCCAATTCTCCTACACGGTTTACCCATGGTGGTGTGAACATGTCTTGGGAAATTGATATCTGGAAGAAGCTCCGGAATGCGACGAAGGCAGCTTACTTTACTTATCTCGCAAGCATTGAAGGCAGAAGATATATCGTCACCAATCTCGTGGCAGAAATCTCAAGCACCTACTTTGAACTCCTCGCCCTAGATAACCAACTTGAAATTGTAGAATCCTACATCAAAGTCCTTTCTCAGATTAAGAGCATGGTCGACTTGCAACTCAAGGCCGCCCGGGTGACCTCCCTTGCCGTTAAAAGATTTGAAGCCGAGGTTTTAAAGAACAAAAGTAGAAAGTATCTTCTTCGTCAGAATATCATCGTCACGGAGAACAGACTCAACATGCTCCTGGGACGATTTCCCCAGGAGATTAAGCGAAATCCAAAAGAATTTTCTGATTACCTCTTTGCGACCATTAAGACCTCTGTCCCAACAAAACTCTTAAACAACAGACCCGATATCATGCAGGCCTCGCTTCAACTTGAATCGGCGAAACTCAACGTGGATGTAGCACGAGCGCGTTTTTATCCTTCTCTCAATATTGATGGAAATGCGGGTTACGAGACGTTTAATTCAAAGCACTTTTCAGGTACTCCGACATCTCCTTTCTATGCCATTGCCGGAGGAATCTCGGCACCCATCTTAAACCGGAAGGCAATTAAGGCAGATTACTTTTCGGCAGATAATAAGCAGGTGCAGGCGATCTTTAACTACGAGAAGACTCTCGTGAAGGCCTTTGAAGAAGTTTCAAATCAGCTCGCACGGATCAAGAATCTGAACACGATTTACCGTTTAAAGATGAGACAAGTAAAAGCTTTGAATGCATCTATCGAAATCTCCAATACTCTTTTTAGAGCGGCCCGCGTGGACTATATCGAGGCCCTTTTCACTCAGCGTGACGCCCTTGAGGCACAGGTCGAGCTGGTGGAGATCAAAAAGCAGCAGCTCACAGCATCAGTAAATCTCTATCGAGCGCTAGGCGGAGGCTGGAAGGGATTAAATGAAAAGTTTGAATCAAATTATTAAAACATAACTAAAAAGGGCGATGATTTATTCGCCCTTTTCTTTTTCTTCGAACGTTCCCAAGGCCTTAGGTTATAACTCACTAAAATTCCTTTATCGCCCACTAATCTCGCCACGATTTGTCCCTTCTGCCTATAGAAGCGGGCGCCTACTCGCTAAGGATGAGCAATAGTTCCCGATCACGATTTAATTGCGGAAAAAAAAGGTTCGGGACGAAAGAACTACGTCCAATCAACTTCAATGATGAGGTTTATCTATGAGTTTTGATTATCAAAAACTTAAGGCCAAGAGCACGGAAGCGGAAGGTTCAATGTGGACGTCCTACTCCGATTTGTTCATGGTTTTATCCGTCGTCTTTCTCCTGCTCTACGTTGTCGCGAGTCTGAGGAGTGGAACAAATAGTGTCCAGCAACAGGTTGAAAATCAAAAATTAAAAAATGAGTCGGAAGATCTCAAGCGCCAGATTAAGGCCTACAACACTCTGAAGGAAGATTACGTTGCTAAAGAGGCTTCTGAAGAAGAGGCTAAAAACTACGAAGATCTCATGAGTAAGCTCACTCTGCTTCAGGATGAAGCAAAGGAAGAGAAAAAAAATCTTGAGAACAAGGCCCAGGCGAACTCGGATAAAGCAGAGGCCTTAAATCAGTATCAACAGCTGGTCCGAAACATCATCAATACGAATCTTCTCGCAAAAAAACGCATCAAGACTCGTGATGATCTGATCGTGAAGCGTAATGATACGATCAAGGAACTTGATTCGACCATCGTTGAACAGACTCGGGATATTTCACAAAAAACGACTTTGATTAGAAATCAAGAGTCGCAAATCCAAGAATCTCAGTCTGAGCTTCAGACTAAGACTGAGCAAATGGCAAAGCTTGATCGTGAAGTTAAAGAGAAAGAAAAGACCCTTAATCAGAACCGCGGCCAGATCACAAGCTTGAATGAGCACTTAAATGAAAAGATCAAAGATCTTCAAAGTAAGACTCATGCGAGCTCTGAACTTAATCGCAAGATTGCGATGATGAAGCTTGAAAATGCTAAAAAAGTAAATGAACTCCAGACTCAGTCAAAAAGTATGGAACAAAGTCTTCAAGGTATTAACCAGGAACTGGCAGCAGCGTCTGGCCAGTTGAAAGACGCGAAAGACAAAATCAGTGAACAAGAAGCTTTCAAGGCAAAGCTTGAAAACGAAATCAAAGACGCGCAGGAAAAGTATAAAGGCCAAGTCGCCAAGATGGAGAAGGATTTCAAAGACAAAGTTGAAGCGCAAAGAGGGGCTTTGGAAAAAGCTCTCGATGCTGAAAAGGCGTCAGCGCAGGAAAAAGCTCAGAGACTATCTGAGTTTAAGGCAAATGCTGATAAAGAGCGCGCTGATCTTGATAAAAAGCTGGGAGATCTTAAAGGTGAAGTGGCCAATGCTCAGAAAGCGGCCAGCGACGCTAAAGGTGCTCTCGCCGACGCGAAAAAAGATCATGATAAATATCTGTCTTCGATCAAAGATCTTAAAGAGAAGAATGCTGGCCTCAAAGGGGACCTGGGACGTGCGAAGGAACTTGCCGATGCTAAAATTCGCATCGCCGATAAAATTGCAAAAAACTTAGAAAAAAATGGGATCAGGGCTGGAGTGGATCCGAAGAATGGGGACGTGACCATTAACTTCGGAGATGAGTACTTTGATACAGGAAAGAGTGATCTTAAAGAGAATATGAAAAATATTTTGAAGAAGTTTATCCCGACTTATTCAAAGAGCTTGTTTGACGATAAGAATGTTGCCAAAGAAATTCTCTCGGTCGAACTCGTAGGGTTTTCGTCTCCTACCTATAAAGGAAAGTACGTCGATCCACAATCTCTTGCGGAAGGTGATCGTGCGGCCGTTGCTTATAACTTAGATCTCTCATACTACCGCGCGAAATCGATCTTCTCTTATATCTTCGATCAGAAGACCATGACCTATGACTATCAGAAAGAACTCCTGCCCATTGTGAAAGTCACGGGCCGCAGTTTTTTAGCGGAAGAAGTTAAAGGTCGAACGATAGCATCAGGATTAAGCCATAAGGATTACTGTGCCCAACATAACTGTGAAAAATCGCAGAAAGTTATCATTCGTTTCAACTTAAAGGATTGAGGTGTGTATGTTTGATCAACAATGGATTCAAGCAATGGTCGACGGTCTCGTGAGTTTCGCAACGGATCTTTTGATGCCAGTGATGATGCTGGCGTTTGCCTTTGCCGTAACCATGCGGCTTTTAGTTTGGTTTACGGTAAAGCGCGAAGAGTGGTTTAGTCTTGAGTTTTCTAAGCGCGTTCGTCGATATCTGGAACTTCGAAATGAAAAAGCTGATCAGTCCTTTTTTATCGTGACAAAAAGACTCCTCGAAGTCACCTACTATGAAGTCTTTGAGGTGCGTGCGATCTTGAAGCGCA
The DNA here is from genome assembly GCA_038322885.1 of Bacteriovoracales bacterium. GTDB lineage: Bacteria > Bdellovibrionota > Bacteriovoracia > Bacteriovoracales > Bacteriovoracaceae > Peredibacter. The sequence goes on from JBBQGK010000002.1 coordinate 20,377, forward strand.
GAAATCCGGATGCGATTATGACGATGGTGGATCGTATCTTTTTGGTACAACAAGGTTGTGCCCGTCTTGTTTCAGATACTCTTCGCCATATACGGTATTTAAAAATTGAGCACGAACGTCCGAAGCTTTTGGAAATTTCTGGCAACGTGTTCAGAAATAATCCGTGCTTTAACCGCGTTTTTGGCGTTTTTTCTGTCTCGGCGTTTAATGATATTTTAAATATCTTCCCTGGCCTTTTCATCGTGGGAGGAATTTTTGGAACCTTCTTAGGTATCATGAAGGCCCTTCCTGAACTCGGCGGCATGAACCTAAGTGATGTCGAAGGATCAAAGCTCATTATGGATAGTTTCTTGCTTAAAATTTCATTCTCCATGTCGACCTCAATTGTGGGGATTGTCTTAAGTGTCGGAATGACCTTTATGAATAGCATCTTTAGCTGTGAGAAGGTGTATCTGTCGACGGTCGAGAGATTTGAGAGTGAGCTTGATAGTTTATGGAATTTATCAAATTCAAATGCTCTTCCGCATGATTATAAAACATTCGAAGAACATCGCGATCCCATCGAGGCCCTGGCGGAAGAACTCATTGCCCGTGAGTTATCCGTGGAAATTGGTTTTGTGAATATTCGCCGCCCGATAAATAAATGGTGGAAGAACGTGGGAAATAAATCTTCGGCAAAACCGGTGAGTGAGAAAGAATCTGACTCAGAAGCCGCTTAAAAGTTCTTAGGAGGAGACAGTGGGTTTACTCAAAATTTTTGTAACTTCAAATGAGAAGACGGTTGACTACGAGTTTATGGATCAAGATTTTGTGGTCCTGGGTTCAGGCGTTGATTGTGATGTGCTCCTAGGATCACGAAATATCTTTGGAAACGTCCTCCAACTTAAAGTGAAAAACTCTCGCATCATTTTGAAGTGTCTCTCCAGTCAAACCCAGCTTCTCTTAGATGGGGCACAACTGCCCTACATGAAAGAGCTGATCTATGAAGGAACTAAAAACTTAAACGTGGCCGGAACCGATTACCAGCTTCGTTTTACCCATACTGAAGAAGTCACGCCTCCGCCTTTTAATTTAAGTGAAACAGAACTCGAGATTCAGCACTTAAAAACTAAGCGAGAAGAAGTATTTTTAGAGATTGAGCGAACTCGTCAGAAAAATAAAGACGAAGAAGACAAATATGAATTTATGCAGGAGCGAGCCCGGAAGGAAAAAGATCGCGAAGACGTTCTTCAGAGATCCATTGCAGAAAAAGACCTCGTTTTAAAGGGGCTTCATCTAGAGCGTGAACGGCTAGAATCAGATATACGCCGTGAACAAGACCACTACGATGAAATTAGACAAGAAAAGAATGTCCTTTTAAAGGACCTACAAATTTTGGAAGATAGAAAGCATGATGATAACCGTGAACACTCACACAAAGTCGATCTGATCAATTCCGTATCACAGAAGATCGATGAACTCTCGGCCATCCTAAAAAATGTTGAAGATGAAATAGTCCTTAAAGTTCAGCAAGAAAAAGACTACGAAGCGAGGATTTTTCTACTTAATGAACAGATCCAATCTGAAGAGTTATCTCTCAGTGCAGTGAAGGATGAGGCCCGTGCCCTCCACAAAGGATTGGAGAAAGAAAAAGTTATTTTAAAACTCCTCCAAGACCAGGTGGGTGAGGAGGGGCATAAAGAAAAGACCCTGAAGCATTTGAACGAAGAGCTTCGTCTCGAACTCATGCGGGTAGAGGGTAAACTCGCCGATCGCAGAAATTCTTTTCATCAACTGGAGTTTGATGCTCAAGAGCTATCCAGAAAAATACAAGATCATCAAAGAGATATAGAGGGTAAGGAGAGATGCATTCAGGATAACAAGCGTCTCATCATTAAAGAAGAAGATAACCTCCGTGAAATGGAGCGAAACCTCAAAGACTTCAGGGAAAATGGGCAACGTGAGAAAAAGCATTTGACCGATGACTTTCAAGAAGAAAAATCGCGCTTCGAGCGAGAAATTAAGCGCCTTGAGGATAAGCTTCTTGAACTTGATGGCCTCCACAAAAATCTCTCCTCGAATCTGATCCATGAAAAAGATAAGATTAAGGAAGCTCACGCTCAGTATGAGAAAGCAAAAAAATCCAAAGCAGAAACTGAGGACTCTCTCCACAAGTTTGTACAACAGCGTGATCAATTGTCAGAGGAGAAAGATCGACTGCAGCTTGAGAATCAGGTCTTACTTAAAAAGAAGACCAATCTTGAGTATGAAATCTCTCTATTTAATATCAAATTTCTCGACAACGAAGCTCAGTTCAAGGAACAACAAAAAGAAGCTCATCTCGAGATCGAGAATATGAAAAGGGCAGAACGAGCACGTTTGGCACAGGAGAGAAATTCTCTGATGAGTGAAGTCGAGGCCCTGAAAAAGAAAACCCTTTCTGACCTTGAGACCAATGGCGACTCCGTTCTCACAAAAGCGAAAATGGAGGCCGATACGATGGTGACCAAAGCGCGCCTCTTTGAGCAAGATGTGATGACAAAATCTCAAGCCCGCATGCGCGAGGCCAATGAAGAAGCTGAACGCCGAGACCGAGTGACCTTTGAGCGTTTTGAAGAAGCAGAAAAAAAACTAAGCGGCTTGAATCAAATCTATGATGAAAAGAAAGGTCAAGTTAAAAGCCATCTTCATTCTCTTGAGGAGAAAGGGGAGAGACATCAGAAAACTCTGCGCGAGTCTCAGGAAAATAAACTAAAGAAAGAAGAAAAATACTTCATGGAGCGTCTTGAGAAGCAAAAGCGTCGTGAATTTAAACGTGTGGCAGTTGTTCGTAATGAGGAACTGGCCAAACGCGAAGAAAATCTAAAGGCAACTCAAAAAGAAATGATGGAGAAAAGAAAAAACGAGCTTCAAAAACTCGCCCGCTTAAAAGAAAAGCTTCACGCTGAGCTCGAACTCGAAAAAGAAAAACAACTTCAGGAACTTAACCTTAATAAAAAGTCAGTGATGGAACAGATGGGGCAGTCCCGCCGTGAAAAAGAAGAACGATGGGTAAAAGAAATGGAGCGTGAGAAAGAAAATTTTGATCGCACCAAGAAAGATCGCGTCTCTCACGCTGTCAGTGCAGTCTATCATTTGGTTTTGTCCCAGAAAAATGAAGAACGAACTGATGAAGACTTTAAAAAACAAGTTGAGGCGGCCCTGACTCAGGCCTTGAATGGCCAGTACCATGAGACCCAGGAAAAATCGGCTCAGATTCTCACGAGTAACATGAGTGAGCGCAAAAAAATTCTTCCCGTTGCTTTCAAGTACTTTATCCGCTTCGGTCTCCCAGCTGCGGCCTTAGGGGCAGTCGCGATGGACTTAGGACATGTTCGTAGTGGATCTTTGGCAAAGATTGAAACCATGATCAAACAAGAGAAGTCTGCCCAGGATATTTTTGTCAAGAATCAGCACGACGAATGGAAACAAAAATACACCTTCAACCCAGAAATGACTCCCGGATATAAGGAGTCGTATGTGGATAACGTTCTCTACACAAAAGACTTCGTAGCCGTGATGGAGAAAGAGGACTTTCAGAACTCTTGGATCCTTGCACTTCACGAATACATTGTTAAAGAGCTAGAACTCTCAGAAGAAGTGGCCATTAGCTTCATCTCAAGCGAAGGATCGATGGTCAAAGAGATGGATACCCTCCGGAGAGACATCAACCCTCAGATCCTCGATGTTGGTATCAATAAGCTCAAGGAGATTGAGAAAAAGTTTGAGCAGGATGTTGTTGCCAAGATACCAGATCAGGAAAAACTCGCTAAGTTTAAAGAATTTAGAAAAAAATACTACGAAGAGTATGTAGAGAAGTTGGGAAATAGAGAGATAGCCGCAGAGAAGAAGTAAAACTCTACTTCTTAAAGGTGGCCATCAGCTCGTGAAATCCTGTCCTCGCAGTTTACTCCGCACTGGTAAATTTACAAAGTATCCGGTGGATTTTGCCATCATCTAAGATCGGAATTTTTCCGTCCAAGATTTCGTCTCCGTCAAACTCGAGCATTCTCTTTTCATCGGGCTTCATCACAATGTGATACTCCGTTTTACCACGACGATACACCACTTCCGCTCGCTTCCATTCTTTTGGAAGACAAGGAGTGAGAGTCATGTGATCACCCTTAAGCTTTAGCCCCAAAAGTCCCTCAAGACCCGCTCTATAAAACCAACTCGCAGAACCAGTGTACCAGCTCCATCCACCACGGCCAATGTGGGGTTCAAGTCCATAGATGTCTGCTGCCACAACGTAAGGCTCAATTTTATATTTTTTTGCTTCGTCAAAAGTTCTCGCGTGATTTATCGGATTGATCATGTTGAAGAGCTCACTTGCCGTTTCCGCATTTCCCATTTCTGCGTACGCCATCATCGTCCAGATCGCTGCATGAGTGTATTGTCCACCATTTTCGCGAACTCCTGGAAGATAGCCCTTGATATACCCCGGGTCTTGTGAGCTTTTATCAAATGGAGGAGTAAATAATTTAATCAGCCCTTGGTTTCTTACGATGAGGTATTCATCCACTGATTTCATCGCAATCTTTGCACGGGCCGGATCTCCCTGACCTGAGAGAACTGCCCAGCTTTGAGCAATCGCATCGATCTTACATTCTTCATTTCCGCGAGACCCCATGGGCTCTCCGTTATCAAAAAAGGCGCGAAGGTACCATTCCCCGTCCCAAGCATTGGCCTCGATGCTTGTTTTTAAATCAATAAGATGCTTTTTATAAATGGTAACTCGATTGGATTCATTTCTTTTCTCACAAACCGGAATGAAATTCTTAAGAGTTAAAGAAAGAAACCATGCCATCCACACACTCTCGCCCCGGCCTTCGTGACCGACGCGGCTCATGCCATCGTTCCAGTCTCCGGAACCAAAGAGTGGCAAACCGTGAGACCCAACCTTTAAACTCCGATCAATTGTACGGAGACAGTGTTCCATGAGTGTTGCTTTTTCATCTGAAACTTTTGGTTCAGTATAAGTTTCATCATGACCCTCAATAAGAAGGGGAGTCTCGATAAAAGGAATCATCTCATCTAAAATGGAATAGTCATTTGTCGCTTCAAGATAAAAAGCAGTAACAAAAGGAAGCCAGAGTAAATCATCGGAGAAGCGTGTACGTACTCCACGTCCAGTTGGTGGATGCCACCAGTGTTGAACATCCCCTTCGGGAAACTGTCTGTGGGCCGCGGTTAAGATGTGATCTCGGGTGAGATCGGGTCTGGTGTAGACAAGTGCCATGACATCTTGAAGTTGATCTCTGAATCCAAAGGCCCCCCCTGATTGGTAGAAAGCCGAGCGCGCCCAGTACCTGCAAACTAGAGTTTGATAGACGAGCCAGCGGTTCATCATGATGTTCACAGATTCATCTGGAGTCTTAACGGTGATAGTAGAGAGAGTTATATTCCAGAAGTCTTTGGCCTCTTTTAAAACCTCACTCGCCTTCTTTGGAGAGCGATAGGTTTGTAAAAGTTCAATGGCCATGGCCTCATTTTCTGCTTGGCCCAGAATAATTATGATTTCTTTTTCTTCACCGTGAGAGAATTCCAGACTTGAAGTCATGGCCCCACAAGGATCCATCACAGCACTGTGTTTGTTTGAAAGGGATTCTCTCGTGAGAGCTTCCGGACGTTTTTTATTTCCGTTTCGTCCCAGGAATTCTCGGCGATCGCAGGTATATGAAGATATTTTTTCACTCATTCCTAAGAAGGCCGCTCTTCCGGCGAATTCATTATTGTAGGCATTCTTTGCAATGATGGATTGAGTGGCCTCATTCCATTCGGGATAAACGGTAAGAGCAGTTTGAGCGCGGTTGACCCCTAAGACCCATTCCACATACGCTGTGATGGAAATCTTTCTGCTCTTAGAAGAAACATTTTTTAGTTTCAATGAATATATTTTTACTTGTGCTTCCATAGAAACAAAGACGGTAAGACTTTGCTTGAAGCCTTCAGTTTCACTTTCAAACTCCGTGTATCCTTGGCCGTGCCTTATGAGATAGTCGCTCTCGCTTCTGATAGGTAGAGGAGTTGGACTCCAGAGAACTCCCGTTTCATCATCCCGCAAATAAATCGCTTCGCCTGTGGGATCACTCACGGGATCATTTGACCAAGGAGTGAGACGGTTTTCTCGGCTATTCTCTGACCACGTGTACCCAGAGCCGCTCTCTGAAATAATAAAGCCGAAATCTTTTTTATTTGCGATCACGTTGATCCACGGAGCAGGCGTGTTTTTTCCCTCTTCAAGATGGATCACATACTCTTTTCCGTCGTCAACGAATCCCCCAAAGCCATTATCAAAAGTAAGTACTGGAGGATGGATTTTTTTTGGTGGATATAATTTTTTTGTCACCGTCGCTACAAAAGGTGCTACTTGAGGTGCATCTACCGGCCTTCGTTTAAGCTGCTCTTCTAAGGTGCCTTTGTCGGCAAAAATATTGACTCGGGCAATCGTTTTTAGAAGAGTTAGGTCTTCAGCAGGAATAAGATCCGCGCGCCTTACAAAGATACCACCATTTTTATCTAGAAGATGATGAGATCCACTGATCAGGATTTGTCTCATCACTTCGTCTTGCAGAGTTTGCAAGTAACTTGTGGCATGCTCATTTAAAATCACAAGATCAAAACGAATACCTTTTAAGCGAAGATATTCGTGGGCGCGTAGAAGTTCTCGGATAAGCCCCATGTCTTTATCCTGGTGGATGCGTGTAAGCACGACCGGAATATCTCCACTGATGCCGTAGGCCCAAAGAGCAGACTGCTGTCTTTTATTCGAGGCAAGACTTTGTGCTGACCCTCGTAAGTACGGAGCGAGGTAGAGAATTCTTCCCCCTAGGCGTTGAAAGATGTGGGCCTTTTCGGCAGAAATATTCAAGTGCCTTAGTCCCACTTGAGCTTTCACCCACCCAAGGCTTAACTCACGTTGGAAAATACTTTGGTCTCGGTATTTATTGGCGAGATTTTTACACTCCTCACGATTTGATCCCACACCCGTACTGAAGGTGAGCCGAGCAATCCCCTTGGCCGGTACGAATACTTTTTGTCTCAAAGAAAAGATAGGATCTAAGACGGCACCGACCGAACTTGTAAGAGGAGATTCGGTTGTGATCGCATGAGCATCAAAGACAGTATTCCCTCGACCAATAAATCTAAATCTATCGGTCTCATAAGCGACTGGGCCCTCGGTCTTTCCATCGACAGTTAAAGTGTGAAAGCCCCAGTGCTCTTTTTCTTTTTGTGATCGAGGCCGTCTCATCGCAAGAAGAGTCTGTTCTTCACCCAAAAACTCGGTTTGAATAAAAAGATTGCTGAAGGCCGGATGAGCGGCATCATCCTGCGCGCGCGCAAGCGTGACTTCCATGAAACTCGTGACCTCTATTACCACATCCTGAGAGGATTTATTTGATAGAGTCACTCGTCTTAGTTCTGCGTTGTCTTCTGAAGATACGATGATCTCAGTTAAAGTTGTCATGTCATGATCTTCACGCACGAGTTCTATACGGTCTTCAGAGAAGAGCGCCTCGAACTTCAAAGGTTTTGGTTCACGAGCACGATTCGAGGTCGACCAGGTTTTTCCACTCTCCATATTTTTGAAGAAGATAAATTGGCCATAGCTATCGAGAGTAGGGTCTTCTTTCCACCTCGTGACCATTCGGTCTTCATTTTTTGAAAACCCAGATCCACTGGTTGTGACCATGACCGAATACATTCCGTTTGAGAGGACTTGAGTTCGTGGAGTGGAAAGATGGGCATCAGCGTAGATTCGGGCCTGATGATTCTCTGAACTACGAGCAAAGCTCTCGACGTGAGTTTCTTCAGCTCGTGGTTTTGCAATTTCCGCACTCGCAGGAATTCTTTCCTGCAAGAGGAGTTGCACTGCCTGGTTTCGGGCATCGTTATGGAAACGTTCCTGCATGATAAAATTATTTAAAATATTATTGATTGAAAGAAGACTCATCCCTTGATGGTGGGCCATGTAAGAATGAAGGATCACTGATTTTTTATTTTTTGGTACTCGCTCTGGTGTGTAGTCTATGGATTCATAAAATCCAAAATCTCCAAAGGCATTAATCTTTTCCAGATCGTTTAAGTTTTTCAACGCTGTTCGTGGTTGTACCATTGCGGCCAGCATGGTTGAGTAAGGAGAAATGACAAGCTCATCTCGAAGCCCTCGCTTCAAACCTAGACCTGGAATACCAAAGGGACCATACTGATAATTATACTGAAGATCCCGGGCGTTGAAACCTGCTTCGGAAACTCCCCACGGGATTTGTCTTTGATCCCCGTATTCAATTTGTCTTTTAACCACTGAATCATAAGTCTGATCGAGCAGGGTCTCTCCGTATCTTTTCATGACAATTAGGGGCATCAAATACTCAAACATCGTAGCGGACCAGGATACAAGACAACGGCTTCCGACAACGTTGGTTAAACCGCGGCCTAGTCTAAACCAGTGCTCTTCGGAGACGTCTCCCTTTGAGATGGCAAAGAAACTTGTGAGGCGGGATTCTGAAGCGAGAAGGTCATAGAAAGATTCATCTCTGCGTGAGTCTGTTGCATTATATCCAATGGCAAAGACTTTTCTTTGATCACAAAAGAGAAATTTAAAATCCATCGAATGGGCGAGATCATGGGCCTGATAAGCAATGGTCTTCAGACGAAGTCGCAACCTGTTTGGCATCATGGTTTCATCCCGGCGGTAGGAATCCACTTGATGAGTCAAGCAGTCAATCCACAATTCAATTTTATCAAAGAGTGCTGGTCGACTCTCGAAAATGAGATCGTTTAAAAGTTTCTTCGAATGCTGAAGACTTGTATAAACCTCATCCCAACTCCCATCTTTCGATTTACTCTTCACAAAGTGCAGAGTTTCATTCAGGCGCTTTAAGGATCCGCTCTTTGGAAGCTTTGTGTGATGCTGGAGTTTATAGAGTTGCTCATCTAAGATAGCGAAGGTGTCATCAAGACCCTGGAGGAAATGTTTATTTTTGTATTCACCCTTCGCTATCTCAAGACAGGCCTGTTTAAGAGTGATCAAGTGCCCCGCGAGATTTCCTGAATCCACAGTAGAGATGTACTTTGGATGAAGAGGGGTAAGGTTTTGAGTATCGTACCAGTTATAAAGATGACCCTGATATTTTTCAAGTTTATCAATAGAAGCAAAGGTATTCTCTGTGCGTTCGATGAATTCAGTCACACCAATATAGCCTAAATCCAGAGCAGAGAGGTTCGCTAAAAGTTGTAATCCGATATTCGTCGGACTTGTTCTGTGAGCGACGACTGGTTTTGGATCCTCTTGAAAGTTATCTGGTGCGAGCCAATTTTCTTTCGCGCCCGCAAATGTTTCGAAAAAATGCCATGTCATACGGGCATAGCGGCGGTACTGCTTCACTTCATTTGGGTTCAAAGTATCTAGAGAACTCGGGATTATTTTTCTAGTCTGATGGGTAATATAGGGAGCAGCTGCCCATGTAGCAATAAAGGGAAGGGCGACAAATAGAGAAGTGGGAGAAAAATATCCAACTGTTAAAAGTGTGAAGGCAGAAAAAATAGTACTGTCAGTTAAGATGTCTCGCATGGCGAATTCATTTCTGACGAGTTTTTGAGTTTGCGAGAAAGTTACCCATTCGAGCATGTGTTTATGAGAAATAAACATCCTAAAGAGAGAGCGAAAAATGGCATCGATGTTAGTATGCGCAATACTTGGTAGGTACACGACCATTAAAAAAATCTGCTCTATCCTCAAGCGGCATCCCCGCAAGAAAGTCTTAATGTGTTCAGGCCAGGGAACATTTTTCCTTTTTATAATTTCCTGAAACATCGGCGCCCATACGGGAATACTCATCGTGAGGAGAACGACTGCCGTCCAAACAACGGTAGACCCTGAAAGCATGGTCCAGGAAAGCCACAGCCAGACGAGAATAATTGGTGCGAGCAAACTTCTGCGAAGGTTATCAAAAATTTTCCACCGCGCCACCAGAGGCAAGTTATTGCGGACAAACTTTCCATGGGCGTTTTTCACCACCGGAAAAAGCCAAGGCAGAATCTGCCAGTCACCACGAGTCCATCGGTGATTTCGTTTACAGAAAGTTTCAAAGTCAGATGGATAGTCATCAATGAGTTCATAGTCAGTGACGAGGGCCACTCTGGTGAAGCTTCCTTCAAAAAGATCATGACTTAAAACCGAGTTCTCTGGAACTCTCTCATCCATAACTTTTTCAAAGGCATCAATCTCATAGAGTCCCTTACCGGTATAAGTTCCTTCACCAAACAGATCTTGGTAAACATCTGACACGGCCGTTGTATAGGGATCAATTCCCGTGTTGCCAGAAAAAATTTGAGAAAAACGCGTTCGAGCAGCTGAAACCACAGAAACAGAAATTCTTGGCTGGATAATTCCATATCCTTTAATAATTCTTTTTTCTTTCGGACAATATATCGGACGGTTAAGTGGGTGAGTGATCGTTCCAATCAAGCGCCTAGCATTTTGCAAAGGAAGTTGTGTGTCCGCATCGAGAGTCACGATATATTTAATGTTTTTAAAAAAGTCCAGGTCCCAGGCCTGGGAGATATAAGTCGTGTCTTCTGCACCTCTTAGGAGTCTATTAAACTCCAGGATCTTTCCACGTTTCCTCTCCCAGCCCATCCACTTTCCTTCACTCGGATTAAACTTCCTCGAGCGGTGAAAGACAAAAAAACGGGGAGGTTTATTCTTTGCATATCTTTCGTTGAGCTCATGAATCTCAGCGTGAGCAAGCCTAATGAACGCTGCATCTTCATCAAGGATTTCCTGATTTGCGTCCCGGAGATCCCCAAGGAGAGAAAATGAAATATGATCATCTTGGTTGGCGAGGTACTGTACCTCTAGGTTGTTCACCAGTTCAGCTATCACCTCATGACTTGTGAACATACAAGGAACCACCACCATCGAAGAATTCTCGAGTGGGACGCCGTCTTTGTAATCCATGCGAGGCAGGCGCTTGGGTTTTCTTAAGAGAGTTGTGAAATAATTGACAAGGCCTAAAGAGAGTTCGCTCACTGGCACAAGAACGAGAAATGCGACAGCGATATTGGCCAAAAGATTTTGGTTAAACTTCTCGTGGTAGCTCAGAAGCCCATAACAAAATATCCCCATGAGAATGAGCATTGATCCAAAGTAGATCAATGATGGATGATGGTCCACAAAACGGGCCAGTTGCAGTTGCAAAGGAACTCGGTAAGAAATCGATTCCTCTGTTTTCAAAACGTCATCGTCTAAAAGGAAAAAACCAATATGCTTATCAGAATCTTGAGCTAATTTTAAAACTGTCCTAGCAACTTCAATTTCATTTTTTTCTGATCCACGAGCAAGCCTCTCCACTTGCTTACGATAATCATCTCTTGACGGCACATCCATACTGGAAAAAAAACCGACAGGATCTTCACTTAAAATGGGATCAACCAAACTCACACTTTCAAAAAATTCGTGCCAGTCAATAACGGAGAATAGCCTCATGCTGGTGATGATGTTGCCGATTGAAACTTGGTCTGCGGCCTGACGGTAATGTTCCCATTGGATGAGAAGAGACGTGCTTGACTTGAGGCCCCGAAGTTTTTCTTCAAGCCACTCCATCGCTTTAAAGACACTTGGATCCTGGTCTCTTAAGCGGCCCATGAGATGAACAATAAATGGGCGTTGAAAATTTTCTTTTAAATTCAAAGAGGCTTCAAGCTTTTGCCTTATGTCTTCAGGTGTCACATCATTTCTGACCGCGAGCTCCAGGATCTCATCAGCGACAATATCAGATCTGCGTCTTTGCTCACGGAAGAGAAGGATTCTTCGCACAAGTGGGAGAAGTCTTTTTATCAAAGAAATCCTGAGGGTAATGGCCACCGCCCAAAGCTCACCAATAGTAAGAGGAGAAATTGTTTGGTAGGCAACTATGAAGCGCTTCAGAGTTTCGAGATCGATTCTTGCGTCTCCCTGTTCAACCACGACCTGTGCGATGACATAAACTCGTGGCATGCCAGAGTGAGGGCCCTCTTTTATCTTCGGTAGTTCATCGTAAAAATTCTTGGGAAGGTCTCGCTTAATACTACGGAGCTGATCTTCAATGATGTGGAAATTGTCCAAGAACCATTCGGATGCCGGAGTAAAAGTCGTCGCAGTAAGTTCTTTGGTAAGTAGGAGGTATGCCTGAAGGAGTTCATCACTATCTCGCAATAATTCGGGAAGAAGACTGGAACCCGCAAATTTTTTGTCATGAACCTTGAGATTTTGGGCCATCTGGCCTGCGAGTGCCTCCATCTTCTCTGGACTTAGCACTTCATTTTTTAAGTGATCACTTCCAATGATTTCTTCAGAAAACTGATGAGAACTATTTGATTTAGATGGAATTAGCATCATGCCCCTCGAGAAGATTAGAACAAAACGCTTGAGTATAAGGCGAATTGCCCTGCACTTCACGCAGATTAACCTTTAGGGATTCTAAATTGACTGGAGTTTATTCGACGTTTTCGGCGGCGTTAGAACTTTTCTTGATGATATCAGCGGCCCGACCACCAATTGAATTGTCTTTTTCCATTTTGTTGATGCTCAGATCTTCGGTCATTTTTTTGTTAGCGACATAACCAAAGATGAGGATGACAGCGACAATCACTAGAGTTTTAGTGGAAACGGATCTTTCTGGTTTAACCACTGCTTTTTTCTTTGCGGAATTCAGCTTATCATCAGAGTTTCTTATGATTCGTGGTGAAGCCTTGGCCTCTTTAAGGTCCTTCAGAGAGACGATTCTTGTTTTCTCTTCAGGTTTAACAGTGGATTTTACAACTGACTTCGGTGGCAAGTTTTTTTTCTCAGGTTTCTCAACGATAGAAATATGAATCACATCACTTAGTCGAATAAATTGCGACGGCTTGATTTCAATTTTTCTTCCAGGAATGAGACGCTCATTCTCAACGTATGTCCCGTTAGTACTTCCTTGATCTATGATGAACCACTGAGTCTCGGAGCGGATAATTTTGAGGTGGCGTTTACTGATACCAGGATTTTCGAGAACCACATCATTGCTCGGTGCACTTCCGACAATATTCTCTTCTTTCTCAAGAGAGAAAACTTTTGGTTCTTCGGACTCGGAATAAACTTCTAGGTACATATAAGGACTATCTTAGCTCAAGCTTGCGTAACTCTCAACATCAACAAATGGTAAACGATCTTAACGGTTACCATTTGCAGGGCCTCGATCAGTCTTCATTACAGCATTCTTTTTAATGTCATCAGCAGATAAGGTCGCACCATGCTCACGACGGAACATTCTGCGAATGGAAGTATCACTCTGGGCCGTCTTTCTGCACTTATCTTCGATCTTAAGCTGATCCGCGCATTTCACACAAATCCACTCCGCTTCCGTGGTCGGATTGCGGTGATGATAGAGCTCAACGTCTGGTCTTACCCCTTGGCAGTGCTCGCAGAAATTTCTCTGGGCCTGGTGACTCGACTCTTCTGATTGCTTTTTCTTCGGAATATTTTCCCGATGATTTTGCGGTTTTGGGGCCGTCGTTTCTTTCAAACCGGCCTTCAGGAGAGCGTCTTTCATGATTCCCATGTGTCTAATCCTCTTTTAAGATGGATCTATTTTACCAGAAAATCGGGTCTCACGGGAAGAGCGATTTGTAGACTCATACCTTCTTCAGTACTTCCTACCATTGAAATTTGACCCTGATGGAGCTCAATTATTTCGCGGCATAGATAAAACCCCAGCCCCCTCCCATTAGAAGCCCGCTCAAAATGGTCAAAAACCTTCTCAAAAGTGATGTAAGCATGGCCTCCACCGGTGCTGACATTGAGACAAATCTCATTGGTTTCGCCTACAAAAACAAGATCAGTGACTAACTGGGCGAGAACCTGACTCAGACGTTGGCGATCCCAAAAAACGAGAATCGGTGCATTGATCTCGAGCTTCATGACGATGTTTCTTCGAGCTAGTTCTTTCTCGAGAGTTGGAATCAAACTTTCCAATTCTTCCTGAAGATTAAAGTATTCGGGCAAAAGGGATTGATCACTAGAATTGAGGTTCATCACATCGAGGATATTATCCACCAATTTGGTGAGCCGGTGAATATCACTCCCACTCCTTTCCAGAAACTGATCAATCTTTTGTGGAGTGAGGGTTGATTTCTCGTGGAGCTTTTTTGCTAAACCGGTTTGAAGCATTAAGGCAGTCATGGGTGTCTTTAATTCATGCCCAATGATAGCGAAAAATTCACGTTTTGAATCGAGTGTAGTCTTTAAGAGATCGTCCCATTTTCTTTTTAAAGTAATGTCCTTACAAATAACCAATGTCCCTTCAAGGGTAGGGGTTACAACCACGTTTAGAAATCTATCAGAGTACTCTTCCTCAAAGCTCACCTCACTTTGAGTGATTTTAGACTCGCTGAATTTATTCATAAAGACTTCAGGATGGCGGGAAGGAAACACATCACTAAACAAACGGCCTTGGCAGGATTTTGCTGAGGTTTTCAGGACAGTCTCTGCAGACGGATTAACGCTCTTGAATTTCCCTTCGCTATCTAGCAAGAATATCAAGTCGGAGGTGTGATTAAGAATGTGGTTTATGTCAATTGAACTAAGGTTCGTTTTCTTTTTGGTACTGCGCATAGGGTACTTCTACCTTTGGCCCCTTGATTTTACATCAAAGAATGTCAGATCATTTAAGATTTTAGAATAACTATAGGTTAACGTTTCAGAGTGAGTGGTGATAAACAAAATCATTGAAATCAACTAAGGATGTCTTCATGAAAACTTTAGGTCAGGCCCTGCTTTTTTCCTTGCTCACACTTTCATACGCTCAAGCAGATAATCTTTTTCCGACTCTCCTTTCCAAAACTAAAATACAAGCCACGATCGGAAACTTTCCTGATCGTGGGACCCAGGCCGAAGCGATGGATGATGAAGTCCTCCTAGATTGGCAAAATAAACGCACGTCAGCTGATTGTGCTTACGCTCGAGAGCAATCAAATATTTCTCTTAAAGGTTTTTTTGGTGGATCAAGAGGCCCTCTCACAGATGCTGAAATTTCTTCTCTACCTTTTGGTATGAATACGATTTCTAAACTCGAGCTTGGTGCCAATATCAAAATCGCCAAAGACATGTTCAATCGCCCGCGTCCTTATGTGCGTAACCCGATGGTTAAACCATGTATTGATCTCGAAAGCTCAAGCTCATACCCAAGTGGACACAGCACTTATGCCAGAGCGATGGCGATCATTTTAGGAAAGCGCTTTCCGGCGAAGGCACAAGCACTTCTTAAGCGCGCCGATGAAGCTGCCATGAACCGTGTGATTGGTGGAGTTCACCATCCAAGTGATGTTGAGGCCGGAAAAAAATTAGGGGATCTTCTAGGCAAATTACTTAACGAAGATGATTTAATCTAATGTAAAAAACCCTTGAGGCTTTCGCGGTAAGCGAGGGCCTCATCTTGATTCACAAGTTTCATTGCCTTCTCTGCACTTAACTTCGCATCTTTTATCTTCCCTAAAACTCCTTCAATTGTCGCAAGATTATGCCAGGCCATGGAAGAATCCGGATGTGCGCTAACGGCCGCTTTTAAGTAGAGAAGCGATTGCCGATAATTTTTCTGCGTGAAGGCACAATTCCCAAGCCCCAAGAGTCCAGACAATGAAGTTGGCCAACGAGTGAGAATACCCTTGTAAGCGAGTATCGCCTCCGGAAGTTTTCCAACTTGTTCAAGCCCCGCAGCACCTCGGGCCACGGCAAGTTCATCCGCGGTTGATGAAATTTGTTCTGGGTTCAGGACGAGCAGGCCCCATGCATCTGCCATGTCCCACGTTTCTTCAAAAAGTTTCATGTTCATGCGTTTATTTTTCTCATGTCCTGAATGCAGACGGATCCATGGCGTTTTCAAATTGTAGCCCGTTACCACAGCATAGTGCCAGACTGGAGCAATGGTTTTAGTTAAACCCACGTTCTGTAAAATGATCACTGGATTTCCCTGTTCAATTTCTTTCAGAAGATTTTCCATCCCAGAGATCACGATCCCAAGTTTTCCTTGAAGCCTGACTTCATTTAAAAGATCTGTTTGATAAGTCCCTTTTGCCTTTTCAGTCACAAGGTGTGAGCGCAAATCATCTCTTGAGATTTGACTCCCGCGGAATTGAAGCAGCATGGAAAGAGAGGCCGGAGCACAAGCGTAGTCATCTTGATCTACAAAGGGCACGTCCTCAACTTTCGCAGCTGTTGAGAGATGGTCGTGGTTTTTTAAAAGAGCATTTGTCTCTGGTGAACGGGTCGCACATCCGTGAAGAAAAACAAACGCCACTAATAAAAAGAGAAGTTTCATTAAACTCGTTTAAAGAGATAGATGATCAAAAGAACCAAGACGATGATGATGAGGATTCCACCGATGTCACCCCCAGCGATCGCATGATCGACTTCGCCTGAAAGTTTTTTGACCTCTCGATCAGACAAGCTCGCCAAACGGCGCTGGGCCTCCTCACCACTGACACCCATTTTAACGAGTTGATTTTTTACGTCATCACGAGAAAGAAAAGTTGAAATGTTTTGTTCATGAACATCACGAGAGAGATGGTCAACTACTGTGGACGTTGAAATCATGGAACCTGCATGGGCAGATTGCACAAGAGGGGACCCGCTCAACGTGAATGAAATGACTAAGGCAAGAATGAGTCGGGAATAAAATTTCATGGATACCTTCCTTTGGTGGTTTACTCACTTGGTTGATGCAAGATTGAAGCCGCTTAATAGCCACGTTTAGAAGGTATTTTCGGTCAAATTACCCCAAAAAAGCTTTCACAAAATTGATATCATCTTTAGGAGGAAGCCTTAAGAAATTGTCCCATAATATTCTGAAGGGAGAGGTATCTATGATTTTTGATCAAAATATTTCAATTCTCACTATCGACGATGACATCGATCTTCTAGAAATGATCAATTCTATTCTTGGAGCCGAAGGATATAGAGTTCATGGATGTTCTAGCCGCGATGAGGCCCTCGAGTACCTTTTAAATTTACCTAAAAAAAATCTGCCTCAATTAATTCTGCTAGATTTTACGATGCCAGGCCTCTCTGGTCAGGCCTTCCACCACGAACTTCTCTCCCATGATGAATTCAGGGACATCCCCATAGTGCTTATGACGGCCAATACAAATTTGCATCAAATTATGGATGAAATTGATGCTGATGCTTATATTTCAAAACCGATGGACGCTCATCACATTCTTCATGTGGCAAAAAACTTCACAGAGAGGCGCCAAAATGCACGGCATAGTTTCTTGACCTAATATTCTGTCCTGCTAAACTCACTCCATGAGTATAGCAAAATCAAGATTCTTAAGCGGCAAATTAAAAAATGAAATCACCATGGGAACTCATACCCTGATCAGTGATGCATCCGTTGCTGAAGGTGGAGAGTCTGCGGGCCCATCACCCCATGACCTTCTCGCGGCTTCTCTTGCTGCTTGCTCGGGTCTTACGATGCGCATGTATGCCAATCGAAAAAATATTCCTCTCACTGATGCTTTCGTAAAAGTTGAAATCAACAAGACCCCAGAGAAAACTATTTTCAAGAGAACCATTGAGCTCATGGGTGAACTAGATCAGGCCCAGAGAGAGCGACTTGTGGAAATAGCCGGCCTTTGTCCCATTCACAAAGTTCTCTCTGGTAAAATAGAAATCGAAACAAAACTCTTATGAACTCATCAATCGAACTCGTGATCTCACCCAGACAAAGTGACCTTGGGGGTGGACTTAAAGTCCGGCGCGCTCTTCCTTTTCAAAAGAAGAGAATGGTTGGGCCTTTTATCTTTTTAGATCACATGGGCCCGGTGACTCTTGAGATCCATCAGGAAATGAAAGTTCGCTCTCATCCTCATATTGGTCTCTCGACTCTGACTTATCTTTTTGCGGGAGAGCTCCTCCACCGCGATACTCTCGGAACGGAGAAGATGATCCGTCCAGGGGAAGTCAACTGGATGACAGCTGGCAAGGGGATCGCTCATTCGGAGACGGCCATCGATGATCACGGGGCCTTGACTCTCGAGGGCCTTCAGATTTGGATCGCTCTTCCTCTGGACCACGAGGACACTGAGCCCTCTTTTGTTCATCAAAGTGCCGAGGCCATTCCATCTCACACTATGGGAGAGGTTAACTGGAAGATCGTCGCGGGTTCTGCTTTTGGTAAAACTTCTCCTGTGCCCTGTTTTTCTCCTCTTTTTTATCTCATTGGTGAATCTACTAAAGCTGATACTTTTGAAATGGATGTGAATGAAAATGCTGAAGGGGGAGTGTACGTCGCCCGAGGTGGGATTAGCATCGATGAGACTCACTATTCTGCAGGCGAGCTCGTCGTCTTCAAGAAAGGGGCAAAGATTAAGTTTGAGATGATGCCCCATTCACGAGTAGCAGTCGTTGGTGGAGACATTTTCCCGGAGAAGAGATTTATTTGGTGGAATTTTGTTTCAAGTTCAGAAGATAAAATCGAGGCCGCAAAAATACGATGGCAAGAAGACGGCTTCGGTCACGTCATCCATGAATCATCACGGATTCCTCTTCCTTGAGAAATCGTCGTTGTACATTTCTTGCTTGTAGAGAAAGCTCGCGTACTGGTAATAGGACTGCGTGAGCTCAATCAAGTTCGGAGAGTGTTGATGAAAAGTTTCCGTTAATTTTTTTGTAACCGGATCGTAGTCATAGCCTTGAACTGTTTTCTTTGGGCCAAGGGAGACAAAGTTCCCGTCTTTATACATCCCAACTTTCTGATAAGTTCCCACGAAGAAGCGCTCGTCTTCTTTTTTCATCTCCAGGATATTTCGTCCGAAAAAAATATTATCCACTCGGATACCCATGATCTCCAAAACTGTCGGGATCACGTCAATCTGGCTAGCAACTCTGTCCACCACCATGGGCTTAATGAGGTCCGGGGCGTAGATGTAGAGCGGAATGTGATAGGTTTCAACCGGCACATCAATCACTCCCCGGCCTTCTGTCGAATGGTCGGCGACAATCACGATCACTGTCTCTTTAAACCACGGCTTCTTCTGCGCCTTTTCTAAAAAAGTTCCAAGCGCATAATCGGTGTATTTAACTGCGCCATCCCGGGAAGTGTGAGAAGGGATATCAATTTTTCCATCCGGATAAGTAAAAGGTCGATGGTTGGATGTGGTGAGAACCATAGAAAAGAAATTTTTCTTCTTGGCATAAGAGAGATCACTCTCTTTTAAAACTTTATCCATGAGGTTTTCATCTGCCACACCCCATACATTACTGAAGGTGATTTCATTTTCTTCAAAATCCGGACGGTCAACGATCTGGTAATTATTGTTCCGGAAAAACGTATTCATGTTATCAAAAATACCATGACCACCGTAGATGAACTTCGTCTCGTAGTCACGTTTCTGAAAAACGCGACCGATGCTCATGAGGTTAAAGTTTTTTGGTCGCCTTACAATGGATGCCCCCGGTGTGGGAGGAAGAGATAAAGTCAGGGCCTCAAGACCACGTACAGTTCTTGTGCCCGTGGCATAGATGTTGGAGAAGAAGAGAGAATTTTCTGAGAGCTTGTTCAAATAAGGCGTGAGATTTTTCTTATCCCCTAATGGGCCTATGAACTTAGCTCCGAGACTCTCAACTGCGATAAAAATCAGGTTGTAGCGCTTCTGCGCACCCTGGTTCAAAGACTTTTTAAATATTTTTCTCCCGTCCTGCATGGC
This sequence comes from Bacteriovoracales bacterium, assembly GCA_038322885.1. Taxonomy (GTDB): domain Bacteria; phylum Bdellovibrionota; class Bacteriovoracia; order Bacteriovoracales; family Bacteriovoracaceae; genus Peredibacter. The sequence goes on from JBBQGK010000002.1 coordinate 40,117, forward strand.
CGCAAAACCGGGAATATTCCACTCTTGGCGAATGAGTTCATCCATTTTTTCTTCATCAACGTTGGCATACATTTTATTGAAGTTGATTTCGTTATGCCGGAAGGCCGAGAAAAATTCGTAAGGGCCATTTTTTCCGAGCTCCTCTAAGACGAGGTTCTTGCCCGCACCAATATTCATCGGATCAGTAGAGAAAGCTATAACTGAAAGTAGAAGGGGCGCCCAAAGCCAGTCTCTGAAACGATGATCTTGTCTTAAACGACGCAAACTCGAGTTTAAAAATTTAATCTGGAGCGTGCACAAGACTGTGGCGATCACGATAAAAATGAGCGTTATGAGAGGAAGGGAAAAGGACTCTTGGATATTGCCCACCACTTCCTTGGTGTAGATGAGGTAATCGACGGCAATGAAATTAAAGCGAGTTGAAAACTCGTCCCAGAAAAACCATTCACAAATACTCGCCCAAGTCCAAAAACAGGTTAAAAAAACCATCACACTGATGAAGGAATACTTTTTAAATCTTCCGGCACTCAGAAAGAATATCGGAAGGATAATAAAAGGAAAGATGAGAGAAATAGTTAAGAGGTCGTTGAACATTCCGTTCACATGGGTCATGAGCGTAGAAAAAAACGGAAGAGGAAGTTCTTTAACAGTTAGGATGAGCCTTACAATTTCAGACAAAAACAGGACAGGGGCAACGAAGATCACAAGAATTTTAAACCGAGAAGATTGCAAGGATGCTCCGTATTCTTTTAAAAATATTTAAATAGAATATAAGCGTATCAAAGACAATTTAAGACCGAAAGCAGTTTTAGTCGTTTAGCGTTGTATTATTGGCAAGGCGCATATTCATAATTTCTTATCTGACAGGTGAGCTGTACAGTTTTTAGCTGATTTTTTGAATCGCGATAAGTGAATTCTCCACCTGTGTTACCAGTGGCGTTTCTAAAAGTGAGTGTTTTGTTTTTAAATGCATAGTCATCGGTTGTCTGAGTGAAAGATCTCACTCCTGTAAGTAAACCTGATCCAAAAGCGGGCGAAGAAAAAGTAATTCCTGCGAGGCTCTTTTCTTTACATCCATCAAAGTCGGAGTAGTAAGTGAACTCGACACTCGAGTTGTCCGCTAGTTTTCCTTGGCACTTACCTTCGAGATTCATGCTGTTCATATTGGTTCTTGCCTGAACCATAAGGGAAGTTGTGAGTGTCACCATGATGATATAGAAAGTCTTTTTCATTTTGCCGCCTCCTGCGTATAAAATAACTCTATCGCAAGTGAGTCATTCCACATTTTAACTCTGGCCAAAGATCGCCTGATCAAATCATTTTTCGTTTTGTTATGAAGAAATGGCAATAACCTCGATAAAATCAAGCATATACGTCTGCCGAACAACGATGCGTGCTTCGATCATGATAAAGAAGACCAATTTAGTTCGAGCCCTCTGGATTTGACTCTAAAGATATACTCAATTTAGGTCAGAACTCTTTTGTGTCTGGATCTTTTCGATCATGATGTGAGCATATTTCTAAGGGAGAATCTCATGACCGTCAAAAAAGTTGCGACCAAAACTAAAAAACTTAAAGTCCCTACGAGTGGGGTATCGGCATTGAAAGGGAAGGCAAAACCTCTTTTAAAGATGAACCGTAAAGAATCTTTTCTAACTCGGATTTTTGCTTCTCCCCAAGGACCAATTCCAAAGACCATGGCGGCGGCAAAACGTTTTGTTTCCAAAGGACGCCATCTTCTTAAAAAATATCAGTCCAAAAAAGCTTCAGCGGCCTAAGCCATTTTTTATAGCATTTTTTATAGGGCCCAAGTCTCATATCTTGTGGGAATTGGGCTCTCACCTAGGTCTGCGTTATTTAGGTGAGTTTTTCCTTCCCTTAGTAGCTAAATTTGATAAAAGAACCCATTAAAAATCACGACTTTTATTTGGGATGGGGCCTATGACAGACCTGGCTTTTCGATATATTCAAAATCCCTTACTGAAACCTCTTGATCTCAAACCTTCACATCCAGGCCTTGAGATCACCTGCCTTTTAAATCCTGGGGTCTTTCAATTTCAAAACAAAACATGGCTGATTATTCGTGTGGCCGAGCGTCCGGCGCAGAAAGAGGGTTTCATTTCTTTTCCGGTTTTAACCAGTCAGGGAAAAATCGAGATCATGGAAATAAAAAAAGAAGATCCTCTGTTAAAGGCAACGGATCCTCGCGTGATTAATTATAAAGGGAATGATTACCTCACGACTCTCTCGCATTTGCGATTAGTAAACTCTAATGACGGCATTCATTTCACTGAGCCTGCAGGGTTTGCGCCTCTCATGGGTATGGGTCCTCAGGAAACTTTTGGCATCGAAGATTGCCGTGTCACTCAAATTGGTGAGACGTATTACCTAACTTTCACCTCTGTTTCTGATCGCGGAGTTGCTGTGGGAATGAGAACCACCAAGGACTGGAAGACTTTTGATAACCACGGACTTATTTTTCCTGCTCATAATAAAGATTGTGCCATCTTCGATGAAAAAATTAACGGGAAGTACTTTGCGCTTCATCGTCCGAGCTCGGTTGATATCGGCGGGAACTATATCTGGATTGCTGAGTCTCCTGACACGATTCATTGGGGAAATCATAAGTGCATCCTGAAAACTCGTCCTGGCATGTGGGATAGTAAGCGTGTTGGTGGGGGAGCAGCTCCGATTAAAACGTCTCAAGGCTGGCTTGAAATTTATCATGGGGCCAATGAAAAACATCAATACGGTTTAGGCGGCCTGCTTTTAGATTTGAACGATCCTTCAAAGGTGATTGCTCAGAGCCAAACACCTATTATGAAACCATTGACGGACTACGAGTTGAACGGCTTTTTTGGGGAAGTTGTCTTCACGAATGGGCATCTCGTGAACGGCGACGCTTTGACTATTTATTATGGGGCCGCCGATGAGTTTGTTTGTGCTGCGACCTTTTCCATCAAAGAAATTTTGAATTCTCTGGTCAAGGTTTAATATGATTTCGAAATTTAAAAAGGAAGTCTCTTACTTTCAAGGCCAGTCTCATAATTTTCGTATCTTGGTTCTGACAAATCTCGTGTATGCGTTTGTTCTTCCGGTGATTGATATTTTTGTTGCGGCTTATATCATGAGAAATTCGAATGATCCGTCCAAGGTCGTGATCTATCAGCTCACCATCTATACTGGAATCCCCTTAACGTTTTTAGTGAATGGATTTTTACTCAATCACTTCAAGGTGAAGCATCTTTATTCACTCGGCATGCTTCTCTCAGGGATCTCGATGGCGATCATGATGAGTCTTAAAGAATTAAATCTGATGGGGATCGGTATAGCTGGGTTGACCATGGGACTCTCTTTTGGCTTCTATTGGGCGAACCGTGATTACCTCTCTCTTGCTAATACTTCTGATGAAAATCGAAACTACTATTACGGTTTAGAAACTTTTCTCTACACCATCATCGCTGTGATTGTTCCTTTCCTTATTGGATGGTTCATTGAAAACCAAAGCCAGAGTGGCAGTGCACAGGTTGCTTACCAGATGGTCACTGGAGTTGTTTTTCTGATCACGATCGCTGCTTCGATTGTTTGTTTCCAAGGCACCTTTGAAGATCCTGAGAAAAAACCCTTTGTGTATTTCAAGTTTGATCCTTTATGGAATAAGTTTTTGGTTCTCGCCTCTATGAAAGGAATGGTTCAGGGATTTCTTGTAACCGCACCAGCCATGCTAGTGATGCTTCTTCTTGGAAAAGAAGGAGCTCTTGGTACGGCTCAGTCTGCAGGAGCCATTGTTGCTGCTGTTGTGATGTATCTCATCGGTCGCTATTCAAAACCAAAACATAGGCTTCTCATCTTAGGCACAGGTCTTGTTCTTTTTGCTATGGCAGCTGTCACCAATGGGATTCTGTTCAACGGGACCGGAGTTATCATGTTCATGATGTTCCTCCTTCTCGCAAAACCACTGATGGATTTGGCGTACTACCCGATTCAATACAATGTCATTAATAAGCTTGTCGAAAAAGAGCAGCGATCTGAGTACTCGTATATTTTAAATCATGAATCGGGTCTTTATGTCGGGCGCCTTTTTGGTGCCGGAACATTTCTTGTTCTCGCCTATATGGTGAGCACAGAAGTGGCCCTTCGTTATGCGATTCTGATTATTGCCTTTGTTCAGTTGAGTTCAATCTGGATTGCTCGCTCAGTGATTAACGATTGTGAAGGAATGCAAAATGCTTAAATTTGTTATTGGACTTCTTCTCACAATTTCGATGAGTGCATTTTCAAAAGGTCATCACAGACCAAGAAAACTCGTTGGTACTTTGGCCCGCGTGGATCAGATGAGTAATCTTCCGGGACCACTGCAGATCATTGATTACCGAAGCCTCGCCCTCGATTTTGATCGCATCGTTTATGATTCAAAACAGCGTGGGGATTTCTGGCCGCTTGTATGGGTAGATCAAAACCATAATAACTTTCCTCAAGACATCATCGGGATTTACACCACCATTGGTGATATCCGTCAGGGCCAGAATAACGGCGGAGCTTTTCACGAGGCCTTGACCAGCATGGGTGGGATTCTGAGTGCGACTCTTGTGGGCATCGATAAATCAAAACAAGAGCACAACTACGTTTCCATGCTCAAAAATTATTTCAACAGTGATACGGGTTGGAACATCATGCAGAACAATACCTCACCGGCCGCAGGGTCTCATGGGGGAGGATACGGAAGAGACTGGTGGTATGACGTTTACCCCAATCTTTTGTTTTGGGCGATCTATGAAAAATATCCCAGTGAGGATGGATTTGAGGGAATGGCGAGATCGATTGCAGACAAATTTTATGAAGCAGATAAAATTTTAGCAGGAAATTATCAGTTTTCATTTTTTGATTATGGAAAGATGAGTCCTGAGAAGAATTCGATCTGTACCCAGCCAGATGTGGCGGCGGGACATGCTTATGTCATGTATTCTGCCTACAAAAAATTTGGCGACAAAAAATATCTCGAAGGGGCCAAGAGTGCGATGAAGGCCCTTGCCTCAAATAAAATTAATCCATCTTACGAAGTTCTGATGCCTTTTGGTGCTCTGATGGCCGCACGCTTAAACGCTGAAGAGGGAACAAGCATTGATACTCGCTTGATGCTCGACTGGACCTTTGATGGAACGGCCGTTTGCAGACTAGGTTGGGGAGTTATCGCCGATCGCTGGAATGGATTTGATGTCTCGGGCCTCATGGGCAGTACAGTTGATCACGGCGGATATGGTTTTGTGATGAACACTTATGATCTTGCCTGGCCGCTTATTCCCTTGGTTCGCTATGACCAATCCCACGCTGCTTCGATTGGGAAGTGGATGCTTAATGCTGCCAATGCGATTCGTTTTGCGTATCCGAAATATGCCGGGCCAGAACACCAAACAGTACCTCAGCTTGCGGGTCTTACCAAAGATGTGATCGCTTATGAGGGGATCATCAAAAAAACTTCTCACCCGGAATACCGTCGTTCAACCCGAGCTCCAGTTGCCCAAGGTGATGGCCCTTTGTGGATTAAGGGCAATCCAGAGTCAACTCAGTTCAGTGTTTACGGAAGTGCGCACGCAGGAATCTTTGGAAGCATAATCCAGGCAACAAATATCGAAGGCATTCTAAAGCTTGATACACTCGCTACAGATTTTTATCGCAGCAAGGCCTATCCAACATTCCTTTACTTCAATCCTCATGAAACAGAAAAATCTATCGACATGAATTTTATTGATGAAGTGGATCTTTATGATTTGGTGAAGAGTGAATTTGTGGTGAGAAATGCGAAAGGAAAAATGTCAGTGAAGCTTGAGTCTTTGAAGGCCATGGTTTTAGTTGAAGTTCCGGTACGAGGACTCATTGCCCGTGATGGGAATAAACTTATGGTCAACGACGTGGTCGTAGATTTCCATGCTCCAGTGGCGAGATAAATTATCTAACAAAAAGATAGTTTTTAAATTCTGTCTCTGATCCCGGATGAACGGCATAAGTTTCTATGTCAATGAACCAACCGATGCCATCAGATTCATTGAGTGAGCATTGAAAATCTTTGTGAATGAGAAGTGAGCCCTGCTTTAAATTCGTAAAGATATTTTTTTGAAATTTATAACCTGATTGAAAATTCGAAACCTTGATCCCTTTATCCACATGGAGTTCTCTTCCCGTGCGGCCCCAGTCCCAGAGCCTGTAGGTAATGCCCGAGGCTTGTTGAACTTCCATCAGAGTGACTCCACCTCCAATCGCATGAATAGTTCCAGCTGGAACTGAGATGAAATCTCCGCGCTGGACTTTCCAGAACTTCATGAGCTTCTCGACGTCTTGATTTTTTTCAATCGCCTGTTTAAACTGGGCCTCCGTGACACCATCATTCAAACCGAGATAGACGCCCCCGTTATTGACGGTATTCAAAATGAGCCAGCACTCGGTTTTGCCGCGAGAATTTTCGAGCTTTGCCGCCCACTCATCATTCGGGTGAACTTGAATGGAGAGGGGCTCCTTGGCGTCGATGACCTTCACCAAAAAAGGGAGCTGTGTACCTAAATGTTTTGAGAGCAGTATCCCGCCGATCTTGCATTCACCTTCAGGCAGCGTTGACAGAAGCCAGGCCTCGCCGATGTTCTTTAGATCAGAATGATAAAATTTCTGGAGATAATCTCCGGCCCAAGGCTTAATCGAAAAGTAAGGTTCGAGCTTTTGCATGGAAAAATTGTATCGCTTGAGGTAAGAAATTCCCATGGAAAAATATACGATTGGCCTCGACGTTGGTGGGACTTCCTCAAAGTATGGAGTCGTTGATTTGAGTGGAAAGATTCTTGAGCAAGGGAGTCTGGAAACTTGTCGCACGAGCGAGGTGGAAGATTTTGTGGAACGTCTTGCAGTTGTGCTGGATCCGATCATTGAAAAATTCGGTGGACCAAAAAATTTAAAAGGGATGGGAGTTGGTGCTCCTAACGGCAATCACTACTCAGGCAATATAGAACTTGCTCCCAATTTAAAGTGGAAAGGCATAGTCCCCCTCGCAAAATTACTGGAAGATAAATTCTCCATGAGAACGACACTCACTAATGATGCCAATGCAGCTGCGATGGGGGAGATGATCTACGGAGCAGCCAAGGGCATGAAGAATTTCATGGTCATCACCTTAGGGACGGGACTTGGGAGTGGTATTGTAGTCGACGGCAAAGTCCTCCTCGGCGTCTCTGGTATGGCCGGAGAAGTGGGACAGGTCATCGTGGAAAATAATGGCAGGCTGTGTGGCTGTGGACGACGAGGTTGCCTAGAAACCTATGCCTCCGCAACCGGGATTGTTAAAACAGTCAGAGAGAAACTTAAAACCGAAAAAAGTATCTTATCTGGTGAGGAAGTAACTTCTGCCAGCATCTATAAAGCGGCCATGGCCGCAGATAAAGTCGCTCTCGATGCCTTTGCCTTCACGGGCGAGGTTCTGGGACTTGCTCTCGCCAATGCCGTCGCCTTCACTTCTCCAGAGGCGATATTCTTATTTGGAGGACTCGCGCGCTCGGGGGATCTCTTGATGCAACCAACCCAGCTGTCTTTTGAAAAAAATCTCCATAACATCTATCGGGGAACGGTTCGTCTTCTTCATTCGGCCTTACCTGATAGTGATGCTGCTATTTTGGGCGCGAGTGCATTGGTTTAAATCCAAAATTAGGTTATGATAAAATGAGAAATCCCAAGGAGTGGTGTTTTGCGTTTAATATTATTACTGATTGTTCTCTTCTCATGTGCAACGAAACAGAAAAAAGCTTTTTATGAGAGCCTCGACATCACGGAAAATAATCCTGATGGCACGACAGTATTAGGCCACGAAGCCTTAAAAAAACTGATCTTTAAGTATGACCTCCATTCTTTTTTCTATACGAAAAAAATTATTCTGGATTCGAAAGCAGAGTCCATTGATCATCCGATTCTAACGATTAATACAAAATATGCGGCCTATGCTCCGATTCTTTTGTCGAACCTTCTCCACGAAGAGCTTCACTGGTGGATGGACCTCAATAGTGACAAGGTCGCCGTGGCGATGCCAGACCTAAGCCGTGCTTTCCGAAATCCTCCGGAGATAAAAGGGGCAGCGGATCCTCACGCAACCTACCGGCACTTGCTGATTTGCTGGATGGAGTATATGGCCGTTACAAAGTACATGGGTGAAGATGTGGCGAAGACTAATTTAAAGCATTTTATTGAAGTCGATAAAAAATTTCCGTGGATTTATACTCAGGTCTTGAATCATTCAGATAAAATCTGGGACATTGTCGGCAAACACAACTTCATCCCAGATCATCTCTTTCAGCAGATCAACATCATTCGTTAGGTAAAATCCAGCATTTTGTTTCGATCAGAAATTCTCTCGTCCAGATCGACAGCTCAAGCTCTGTAGATTTGGCATTTAGGTGGGCAGTTGCATAGCTTCGAGATGGACCCATTTTATTTAAAGTCTGGAGCTCATACTTATCTCCGCCCACTGAGGAGAGGAAGAATTCGAACTCTTCAAAGTCACCAAATGAAACATTCTTTTGACCAAGTGAGATCACCACAGAGCTTTCTGAGATGACTTTGGTGTTTTGAGAAATTTTGCATGTGAGGTTAAGATCAGAAGCAAAAGTGTTGAGAGATGCGAGAATCACGGCTAAAACCAGTAACCATTTCATGGTGGACTCCTAAGTCTTTGTTTATAACTATCCTCCTTCATATTCAGTGTTCCTGTCATTTAAAAATGGTCTGCCAAGAATTCGTGGAAATTAGTCATTAGGTTAAAAAAAGCAGGAAAAGCCAATACGAACACTCGGGTACTTGGGCGAGTTAATCGAATTTAAAAGAAAGAAGTTCAAATTTCTGAGTCTTCCTTTAAGATATTATTAACTAAAAAATTAACCTTAAAAGGGACTTCAATGAAAGACCTGTCATTCTCCGAACTCTTTAAATCTCAGGATTCAAGGTACACCTTGAAGACTGCGTTGCTTGTGACTATGGTTCCTGTTTTAATGTTGGGAATCATTGTTTATTCAGTTTGGCTTTTGGTGGTTTTTAATCACTCTTATTTTATCGCCAACGGTTTTCCGATGATGGATCAGTCCCGCGAAACTTTCGTCTACTACATCCTCGAATCCCAAATGGAATACCTTCCTTATGTGGGACTTTTCTTTGTGGTTGTTTTTTTTCTTGGGGTCTTTCTTGCGTACGTTGTACTTCGTCCATTTAATCAGATCATGTACATGTGCGAGGGTCTTCTCGCTTTCTCAGATACACCGGTTAAGGTAGACGGTTTAAATCGTCAAAAAATTATCTTAAAGCTCGGGCAATTTCTTTATGACTATCACAATGCCAAAAAAGATCACACCGCTGCTGCTCAACTTCCAAAGGACCTTGAAGATATTAAGGGGCCAGCTCTCGATAAGGTTTTCTACTTCCAGTTTATCTGTATTATTTTGATCTTAACTGCCATTACGGTTTATTCTGTCACTCTCTTCACTGGTCAATTGCACGATTCAATCATCGAGACTGCGATCACTGCCTTAAAGGCACCGAAAGGAATGGCACTCTTCCTGTCTTCTCAAAAAGATATTATTGATTTGATCATCTATGTACCTTGTGTCATCTCTTGTGTGCTCTACGCTTTGATTGGCCACGTGATTATTTCACGCATTCAGGGTGTGACCTATGCGTACGTTCGCGACATCAAAGAAGTTGCGAAGGGAAATACTTCACGTCGTGTAATGTCTCGTTTAGAAGATCCGGGACATCAGGCCGCTGAATCGATCAATAAAGTTCTTGATTACCTTCACCCGGAAACTGCAAGACCACCTAAAGCAGCAGTCGCTACTCCTCCACAGGGAAATCCAGTTAAGGTTTAGTTTTTGATCCGTCTCGCATCGACTTAATCTTCATAAAACACGACCCTTCCGGTGAGTTTCATAACTCATCGAAGGGTCGATAAAAACCACACTTCATTTTAAATCCGATGATCCCTGTTAATTAGGTAGCTCTTCCTAAGATTTCTTATTGTGCCAAATGTAACAGCATGGCCTACCTAAAGAGATTCTGAAGTTTCGAAGGTGGCCCTTGTTCTGGATTCTGGTTGGCCTCATGATTAACATTAACCCGGAAACTAAACCTTTCTGGAATTTAATCTGACAAGCATGGAGACGTTTATGAACTTAAAAGAAACTAACGATGCGATTAATCAACAATCTCACATTGGAGTTCAGAAATTCGCTGACGAACGCATTCAGGAACAATGTCATGAGACTCTTTTCCGTTGCCAACAGCTCGATGCGACTGACATTAAAGTCGACGTTATTAATGGAGTTGTAGAACTCAGAGGGTATGCTCAGAACCAGAAGGCGATACAAGTGGCCGAGTCTTGCATCGGTAGCATTAAAGGAATCATCGACATTCACAACAATCTTCAACTACGCCAGATACGTAAAGAACATTTGAGCTAAGTCTTATTTTTGGGATCAAAAATTTCGGCTTCGTGGATGAGTTCCCCGTCTTTTTTGATCTCGATAGTGGCTCCGGTTTTATGACTAAAGATCATGGAGCCTTCAACTTTTATCTCAGTCTCTAAAGCACAGTCTTCACACTCTGTGATTTTACCTGGCATGCCGTTTCTCTTTTCGATATCGTACATCTCCCCACACTTTTCGCACTTCTGCATGTTCACATGGGTACTTACGACCTTGTGATCAAGCCGCTTTTTTTCAAGTGAGCGCGTTTGATTCAGAGAGCGTGATCCAGTCGATCCACTCACGAAGGGCATAGCGATCTTGGGACGTACAGGCTCTGGTTTTGGAGCTTCTGCAGGTATGACTTCGAGATCAGTAGCATCTATGTTGGCGCGAGTTCCATTTTCTAGAAAAACTGCAGCTTTCTTTTTTCCAGCCGAATCCACACTCACATTCGTGACCCGAACTATTTGACCTAAATATCTCCCGCTTAAGACACGGGCCTTGATCACCTGATTCATAAAATGATTATAGCAATAATTCAGCCCCGGGTGAAGAGCAGCACGTCTTCTTCAGTGTCACCATACTTGATGGTTCCCATATTCTTAAAACCGAGTTTTAAAAGCAATCTTTGTGAACCGGGGTTTTCAAGAGAGGTAAAAGCGTGAAGTCTATCAAACCGCTGGACCTCTCTACTCATTTGGTAAGCAGTACCAGATTCATAACCATAACCCTGATTTTGAAACCCACTTAAGAGAGCAAAACCGATGTCTGGTTCCGATAGAAATGGTCTTTTCATAAGTCCGCACATACCAATGGGACGGCCATCTTTTTCGATGACGTGATAACCAAAGCCAAATTCACGGATTGGTGCCATGACCTTTTCTTCAAGATAGACCTTTGCTTGACCAGGCGTGCGAACGTTCTTGTCATGGATGTAGTGGAGGTAGGTTGGATCATTGAGGATCTCTAGCACAAAGGAGACATCCTCCATGGTAAAGTCACGGAGGACGAGATTTTTAGATAAGATTCGCATTTAGAAAATAATATCGAATGGGTTCACGATATTTTCAAAAAACGGATTGAAGTTATTTCGGATGATTTTATTTTCCTCGCGCTTCCAGTGAAAGAGAGTCGCTGCGGTCCAAAGTGAGCCGTAATTATAGCTGGTGATATTTTTATGCCAATCAAAGAGCTGGGCCGATGGATAGCGGTTGTATTTTTTCATCAGGATGTTGATGCGCTCCTGCGCCTCGAGACGAAACCCCTTCGCATCTTGAAGGGCCTGGTAGCGCTCAGTACTTTTCTTGTAGTGGCGCAGAGAAGTTCGCACAGAGATAGCATGATGGAGACGAAGGGCCGTGATCTCAAGAAGAAGACGAAGCTCTTCGTTTCTAACTCCTGAGACGTCTGGTAAATGATCGATGGCGGTCTGAAGTCGCTGAATCTCATCTTCGCGCACGAGGTCTGAGCGATAAACCTCTTTCAGGATATTTCGCTCGAGGATGCGGTGCTTTGATAATTCGTCTTGAAGATTGGGAAAATTAATAATGGAGATGAGCTGCTTGTCTTTAAAATACTCTTTTTGGAAATCAATGATCCTCTGCCAGAGGTTGAGATCTTCACCGAGGAGTGAGAGTGCAGATTTAGGATCAAAGTTTTGATCGAGATCGGCATTCAAGGCGACTGTCCAGTCCATGAGCCAATAGCCTAATTCCTGCCCACTTGAAAAATTGAAGTGCCCTTCAATTTTTTCACCAAACAGACCTTTCATATCGGTAGAGCGGGTGGTGAGGTAATCGGTGAGAAGTAGAGGAGCATCCTGATCCATAAATATCCAGTAGCTTGTTTCCGGGTAATACCAGATCTCGCGCTCGGGATTTTCTTCTTGAATGAACTTCAGCATGTGAGAGAAATTTTTATTTCCGTACATCGGAGCTGACTCGTCATAGAGCCCATAGAACATAACGGTGTGAGGAAGAAGGCCCACGTCTTTTGAAGCAAATCTTGGTAGGAAATTAAAGTTCCCCCACTTAGGACTTACCTGATTGGTAGAGACATGAATCTTGGTGAAAAGTTTTTTTCCTTCTGCACTGATTTTCTCCGCAGTCGTATTGATCCAGCTGAGAGTCTTTTCGTAATTAGTCGATGTGAACTCAGAGGTTCCTATTTCAAGAGTCATGAAGTCGTAATCAATATCGGAGTTAAGTTTTTGGATGTTGCGATTTAGCTGATTTAAGTCTCCAATTCCAGTGACTGCTTGAATGATGGGGATGAGGCGGAAACTATTTTGTTGCTGGAAGGTAAGTCCCAGAGAAACGCCTCGGGTAATCCCAAAACTTTTGGCGAGATCCATAGGAGCTTTAAGTGAGCGAACCGATTCTTTCCATTTCGGGCGAAGAAGACTCAAATCTAAAACGTTCTGACGGTTCCGCGCGAGCCAGCGAATGTAATCAAAGGCGATCGCATTATCGCCACCAAGAAATCCTTTGACCCATTCATTTGAATGGAGAGTATGAAGGTGAAATCCTCTATGAGGAAAGGCCGGTCTCCAGGCGAAGGTTTGGCCGCAGGCCGCACGTGCTTGATCAAGGGTAGGCGAAATTTGCCAGCGCGGGTGAGGAAAGAGAAACCCGAGCTTAAAAAGCCCGTGATAAAGAGTCGCCATTTTTTCTTCTGGAACTGCGCTCACTTCAAAAATAAATCGATCTTCCACGCAACGTACAGTGACTGTGTTGTCATCTCCGCGATTAAAATTAAAGGAGAGGCTTCCTTGATTCCAATTTGCCTTGGCCTCAATGAGTGAGAGATCTTTTTGTAGGACTTCGTTATTTCCTTCCCATCGGCGCACTTCCGTGGCCCATGCTGAGGTGATGATAAAGAAAATCGTGAGAATAAACTTCATGTTCGTTCCGGATTGAATAATTAATGTATGTTAAGAATACGTGAGGAAGACGAAACGCAATACGAGATAAATCCTGAGCGTTTTGTTCTGTTAGTAATTGTTAGAAAAACTTCAAACAGATGTGACATCATTCTACCCATGAAATACTTAAAGAATCTTTACCTTCAGGTGCTGATCGGAATTTCACTCGGAATTCTCGTGGGACTTATGTTTCCAGAGACGGCAGTGAAGTTAAAAATTCTCGGTGATTCATTTATTGCTGTGCTAAAAATGCTGATTGGGCCAATCATCTTTACCACGGTGGTCCTCGGGATCGCTAACACTGGGGACATGAAAAAAGTCGGGAGAGTTGGTGGGAAAGCACTTTTGTATTTTGAAACAGTATCCAACGTTGCACTTGCACTAGGTCTCGTGATTGTGAACATCGTGAAACCAGGCAAGGGGTTCAATGTCGATCCAAAATCTCTAGATACGAGTTTAGTAGAAAAATATGCTGTAAAAGCCAAAGATCAGGGGATCCTCGATTTCTTGATCGATATTATTCCTAAGACTTTTGTTGAGGCCTTCACAACGTCAGGTAATCTATTGCAGGTTTTATTTTTGGCCGTTCTCTTTGGCTATGCTTTGAATCACATTGGCGAAAAAGGCAAAGTCGTTCACCACTTTTTTGAAGGAATTTCGCAGATATTTTTTAAGATCGTTCACTTACTTATGAAGTTCGCCCCCATCGGTGCCTTTGGTGCAATGGCGTTTACGATTGGCGCTCATGGTACAAAATCATTCGGCCCTCTTTTAGCACTCATGGGAACCTTCTATCTCACCTGCCTCATTTTTATTTTTGTGATCTTAGGCACCATCGCTCGCTTCACTGGTTTTTCGATCTGGAATTTTATCAAATATATTAAGGCCGATCTTTTTACCGTGCTTGGGACCTCATCTTCGGAATCGGTTTTGCTCTCGATGATGGAGAAGCTTGAAAAGCTCGGGTGTTCAAAATCTGTCGTAGGGCTTGTGGTGCCGACGGGATATTCATTTAATCTTGATGGAACAAATATTTATCTCACCATGGCCGCGGTTTTTATTGCCCAGGCCTTGAATATTGATCTCTCGATCGGCCAGCAAATTAGTCTCTTGCTCGTCGCCACCCTGACTTCCCAGGGAGCAAGTGGTGTGACAGGAGCTGGTTTTATTTGTCTCGCGGCCACTCTTGCAGTGGTGCCGGAAGTTCCGGTGGCGGGGCTGGCCCTTATTTTTGGAATCGACCGCTTCATGTCTGAAGCTCGAGCTTTAACAAATACCATCGGCAACGGAGTCGCAGCGATTGTGATTTCTCGCTGGGAAAATGAACTCAATACTGAACAACTTAACCGTGAATTGAAAGGTCTCGTATGAACAAAAAACTTCTCTCTCTTTCCATGACTCTTCTCTCAGCGGGATGTTTCGCCGCAACTTATACACCCGTGCATGAGAAGACAAATTTTGAAGATGCCCCGGAATATAAGGCGATGATGGAACAGCTCAGGCCTTACGGCGCCTTTGTTTCAAAAGTTGAACCTAAAGTAGAAGATGTGAAGACCGATGTACCAAAAGAAATGAGTAAAGGGCAGCGAGCAGTGGAAGAGGCGAAAGCAAGAAACCGCGCGATCCTTGCAGGGATGAAGACGGAAGATAAAAAAGTGAATGAGCAGATTGCGGATAATAATCTCTCTGAGATGGACCGCTTAAAGCTTGAAACAAAGAAAGTTCAAGAGGGTTGGAAAAAAGAGATCGCAGAAACTCGTGCTCAGTGGAAGCGGGAGCAAGATATCTTCTTAGGACGTATCAAGATCTATAAAGAAAATACTTTTGTGATCCCGGCGCCTGCGCCAAAAGAAAAAATCATTGAGAAAAAAGAGATTCCCTCTTTGCCTGATGCTTATATTGTTGGAGGTGCCTTAAGTGTTCCTGTGCGCGATCAGAAAGATCGTCCGACTTGTGCGGCCTTTGCAGGGATTCGGGCGATGGAGATTATTCTTGCTCAGAACAAAGTTGAGAGAGATTTATCTGAGCAGTACTTCTACTGGGCAAGTAAACCTGCGTGCCAGTCGTCTCCTTGTTCAGAGAAGGGATCGTGGGTGACTTACGGTTTAGATTACTCAAAAGACCAGCCGAATGTTGATATCCCGACGGAGCAGAACTGTGCCTATAAAGATGGAAGTGTGCCTCAGAATGAAACGCAGTTACCGATTACATCAAGCTGCCACACTGGAGTTGTAAAGGTTGAGAGTTATGAGACGGTAAGAACGCTGGCAGATGTGATTGAGAAAGTAAAAAACGATACACCCGTTGTCGTGTCGGCGAAACTGACTCCTAATTATTATTTGAATCAGGGCCTTATTACACTCGCTGATGAAAACAAAGGTGCTGATAAGATGAATTCACATTCTCTTGGACATGCGTTTTTGGCGGTTGGTGTGATTGAGCTTCCAGAGAAAATGCAAGCAACTGAAGGGCGCTATTGTATTGTCGTGACTAATAGTTGGGGCAAAGGTTGGGGTGCTGGTGGGTTTTCTTGTATAACGGAGAATTGGTTTACGAAGAATCGGTCGAATAATCCGTTTGTGGCGATTACGAAGGTTTCGGGGGAGTGAAGAAATATTTAAGAGAATCAAGGGATGCTATCAACTCTATGGGAAAAGAATTAAGCAGACTTTTTTTTGTCGACAGATTCAGAATCAAATTTCTCTTCAAGAATTTTTTTATCCTTGCTGTAAATTAGATGGCTTTGAAGATCGCCTTTCTCATTCCAAGTTTTGAATTCGCCATCGCGGCAGCCATTATCATCATACTGCTCTTCAGTCTTAGGAAGTCCATTGTGAAAATATGTCTTGCGCGGACCAACTGGAATGTCCCAATGCCATTCGGCCCCACAAGTGTAGAGACCATCAGAGGCAAGGGTGCCATTTTCATAGAAGCATTTAGTACGCGAAAGAGTACGTCCGTTTCTGACCTCAAAGGTCACAACCGTTTTATGAATAGTAAATTCCTTCATAAATATTTATCGGGAATTAATAAATTACAAATGAGGTTAGAAACAAAATAGTCAGGAATGAGTTTGCACTACTGGCGGAATAACAGTTGGTTGGGAAATCGTTAAGAGGCCTGCTTTAAACAGCAATAGTGTCCCCGGAGAGTGGATCGTCCAGGTTTCATTGTCTGTAAGAGGAATGGTTGCGATGACAGCGACGCGATCACTGGGTGTGGTGACTGAGCTGAAATCTACTGCGACTTCTTTGTCTTTTAATTGAGCGTGAGTGAAGGGCGCCTTGCGCTCGATACTTGCAAGTTTTGTAGAGCAATGAGCGAAAATGTACTCTCCACCAGAGAAAAGAAAATTGAAAATACCATGGGCGCCAATTTGAATGGTGAGATCTCTCAAAAGAATTGTGAGCGCTTGAACATCAGGTTCAGTTTTCCCAAATTTCTTTTCCATCTCCTGCATAATAAAGCAAAATGCACGTTCTGAATCCGTATCTCCGACAGGTCGAAATCTTCCAACGAGATCCGGTGAGAAATTCTTAAGATCCCCATTGTGAGCAAAGACCCAGTATCTTCCCCAAAGTTCTCTCACAAACGGATGAGTATTCTCAAGCGAGATCTCTCCCTGCGTAGCCTTCCGAATATGAGCAATGACATTTAACGATTTTATGGGATAAGTTCGAACAAAATCCGCCACCGGTGAATCGCACGAGGGACTCGGGTCGTGAAACTGTCTCAATCCCTTGCCTTCGAAAAAACAAATTCCCCACCCGTCTCGATGCTCATCAGTCAGTCCACCCCTGGCCTGAAATCCTGTGAAGGAAAAACAAATGTCTGTCGGAGTGTTGCAATTCATCGCGAGTAGTTGGCACATAACGTTCAGTATAATTTCACTTCACGAAATTGTCTCAAGCTAGATCGAGTAAAAATGTTCTCGTCAGGTATTCTCATGGACAGAAAATTCAGCTTCAATGAAATCGTCTTCTTCGACCACTGCCTCCCACACTTCTTCAGAGCGGATGCTGTTTCGCATGGCCACAAAATAGGTAATGGCACCCGGCACGCCAAGGGCAAAGCCTACGGCATGAGCACTGTAGCTGACATGCGATTCAATCGCCTGAGGAAAAAAGAAGATGAGTGACAAGGCCGTGCTGTTGATCACACGGCGAACCAAGGACAATTTTCTCTCTGTAAAAATATAGAGTGTGAGCCAGAACGCCGCCATGAAATAAACCACACCGGAAATTCCCACGAGGGTCACATGCTGTGGATAAAATTTCAAAACGATGAGGTTAATCACGCCACCCATGAAGATCGAAAGAAAAGGAAAGATCAATGTTCCATAGTACGCATGCAAGAGCATCGCAAACAATGAGAAGAAGGCCGAGTTCATCATCAAGTGATTATAGTCTGCATGAACCAGCGTCGTACTGAAGGCCCGCCAGTATTCATGTTTGGAGAAAACTTGCGAACCCGAGGCCGACATGAGTTCCGAAGGGATGATGGAGGTGAGATTTAATTGATAAACGAGGATCAAAAAAAGAAAGCTTAAGATTCCAACAGCGATACTTTTTGTACCTGGTTTTTTTGAGAGAAGAGTTTTGACGAGTTTAAAGTGCATGCCGGCCTCCATTCTTTTTAAAGATGGGGCCGGCAATTTTTCTGTCAAGGTCGATTAGAACTGGAGATCACCCTGGCCATTAAAGTTCATGGACTTAAGTTCAACTTTGTCATTTGAAGGAATCGAAACAGTAATTGTTTGAGTGGGAGCTGCAAAACAACGAGCTGCTGTGGATTGTTTCGTAGCAACGGCTAGAACACCTAGAGAGAGTTCACCAGTTCCATGATTTTCAGTGAAAGTTGAAAAGTAAGAGAGAACTCTATCAGCACAACCTTTCAAACGAACAAGGATTGTGACGGTTGAACCAACGGCCTGGCAATGCATTCCGCCTGGAGTTGATGGGCAGTAAGGATTAACAGAAATGATTTTTGCTTGAGCGCTGTAAACGTTCATGTCACCGTTTTGAAGGTTTGAGCTGATTCCAGCGAAAGCAGTTTGAGAAAGGATGAGGACGAGGGCGATGATGGTTGTTTTCATAAAATATCTCCGTTTGTTAATTAAACTTTTTGTTTCGTGATTCGGAAATTAGTTCAACTCTTCTTGAAAATCAAAATAAACATAGTTAACATAATCTTTAATGGCATTAAATATAGCGGATTTGAATAAATTGAAGTGCTTTCAGGCAGTTGCCGAGAAAGGAAGCCTCCTTGAGGGAGCGAGGTCGATCCATTTGACCCCTTCGGCCGTTTACCAATCGATTAAAAAGCTTGAAGGCGACTTGGATAAGCATCTCTTTTTTAGATCTGGCAAGAAATACGTCTTAACCGATGAGGGAAGAAATCTTCAGGAGCTCTTCCAAAAGTTCTTATGGGATCTTTCGACCTTTCAAGAAAAATCCATCCAGGGAGAAACTTTGCAGGGGGAGATCCGAGTAGGGCTCCCGTTAAACTTTTCGAAACTTTTTTTTATCCCGATCTTGAAGAAATTCAACCTAGAATTTCCTCGCGTGAGTTTTCACCTCACCACTGCCGAAACCGCGATCTTAATTGATGATGTCACAAGTTTTAATCTTGATTTTGCGATCACCGATGATGCCATTCCACCGGAGGCGTTATCAAAGATTGTCTCCCTTGAAGTTTTCCGAGAAGAACTTGTGATGATCTGTGATAAAGATTTTTATAAGCTTCATGAAAAAGATCTGAGAGACTTAAAACTGATGAAAGAATTGCCTCACCTGGATTACGCCCGTCACCAACCGCTACTTCAGCGTTGGTATAAGCTTCATTATAAGAAGCAAGTGAGCATTCCTCATTTTCATTCCATCGATAACGTTGAGACCATGCTCTCTGCCATCAAGGCCGGTCTTGGTTTGGGAATTGTTCCTCGTGATCTCATCTCCAGTCAAATGCGAGACCTCCACATCGTAGAGTCTAAAGTCCGGGCCCTCTCGAATACTCTTTATCTTGTACAGGAAGCAAATTACATCAATAACAATCTCATGAAGAGGTTTATCCAGTTTATGAAAGAAGAATTAAAGGCACGGGCCCAATGAGAGAAGTGATTTGTGCGGATGCGCTAGAATGGATGAGAGAAAATGGAAAAAGTGACGGACAATCTTTTGTGACGTCGATGCCTGACATATCTGAGTTCAACCTCTCACTTTCTGAGTGGAAAACTTGGTTCATTGAAACGGCAACTCTAGTCTTGAAGAATACTGATGATGATTGTGTCTCTATATTTTATCAGAGCGATATAAAAGTTGAAGGTACTTGGGTAGACAAAAGCTACCTCTGTATGAAGGCCGCCGAAAATTTAGGCCATGAACTTCTTTGGCATAAAATTATCTGCCGCGTTCCTGCGGGCATGGTGACCATGGGGCGCCCCTCTTATTCTCACATCCTTTGCTTCTCAAAAAATCTTCGTCTTGATGCAGGTAAATCTTCGGCCGACGTTTTGCCAGATCTCGGAGAAAAAAACTGGGAGCGTGGAATGGGTGAGAAGGCTGCCCAAATGATTTCTAAATTTATTTCTGAACAAACCAAGACTTCAAAAGTTATTAATCCCTTTTGCGGACAGGGAATGTTTCTCGCTCATGCTGAAAGCTTGGGACTTGATGTCGTTGGGATCGAGCGAAGCCCTAAGCGCGCAGAGAATGCCAAAAAATTCAGGGACTGAAAGAATCTGTCAGAAAAACTGGTGCCCTTTTGTCTCTAGACGAGACCATTTGACCTTGATAGCTCTATTTTACCAAGGAGTTTTCAATGAAAAAAATGATCCCGTTTCTTATTCTCGCGTCTGCCGTTGCTCACGCCGAGATCCCAGAAGTTAGAGCAAGGAATGTCACGTGCGCAGAGATTCAGCAAACTCTCGCGAGTTACAGCACTATTACAGTTGTCACTAAACCATTTATCTTCGCTCAGCGATTAACTGTTTCAGTTGATATTGCTTGCGCGGATTATCAGGCGAAGACACAAGCTTATTTCAATACGGCCGATTTAAATGACTGCCCAGTTGGTTTCTACTGCGCAGATAGAGTTGTTTATACTCCTGCACCAAATCCTGGACCATATTATCCTCGTCCAAATCCAGGACCGTATTACCCAAATCCAAATCCTGGTCACTATTATCCACATCCAACTCCTGGTCCATCTCACGGTGGAGGCGGTCACTACAATCCTCCTCACCCGGGTGAGCACGGCGGTCACTATAATCCACCGTCAGGTGGACATGGAAGCGGCGGCGGAATGGGTGGATCCCATGGCGGTCACTACAATCCACCATCAGGTGGTGGTCATAGTAGCGGTGGCGGAATGGGTGGATCTCATGGCGGCGGTGGAGGATCATCTCACGGTGGTGGCCATCACGGCGGATTCGTAGAACTCGAATAATTTCTGCAAGGGCCCTCACTTGAGGGCCCTTGTTTATGTGGGTAAATTTCCTTCGGCCCAAAGTGTGACCTTGCCACCAATGGAAATATCTTGATTCCATTTCAAATGAATTTCACTGGGTCTCATCATCTCCTCGCCTTGATAAATCTTTAAATTTCCCTCAGGTTGATTCTGTATCTCTCTGAGATAACCGGCCAGTGCACACGCGGCGGATCCTGTCGCTGCATCTTCGGCTTTACCCAGGCCTTGAGAGAACATGCGCACAAAGCAGCGGGTCTTTGATTCTGGAAAAATGAAATAGAAGCGTCCCGATTTCTCGCCTTCTTTAGCGTGGGCCTTTTTTAAGGCCTCGTGATTTTTGAGTGGGATGAGAATAAATTCTGGACCTGAGTTCACCGACCTTGCAAGTTCAAGATCAGCATCTTTGGGATCTACTCCATACGCTTGAATGATTTTACTTAAGTTTTTAGGCGCTTCCTTCACGCTCGGAGCTCCCGGAAAAACCACAAGTGCGGAATCATTTTTGGTTTGGCATTTTATTGTTCCAAGTTTCGTATGAAGATCAAATGAATCTTCATGAGTGACCTTGTTCCAAACATAGGCCGCTCCCACTGTGGGGTGCCCAGCAAAGGGCAATTCCCCACCCGGAGTCATGATTCTTAAATGTCTATTTTTTGAAATAAAAACGGTCTCAGAGAAATTAAAATTCTTTGTCACCTCCAGCATGACCTCATCGCTAAGATCTTCTTCAGGCATAACAACGGCAAGTTGATTGCCGGAATTCTCTAGAAATCGCGTGAAAACATTTAAGAGATAAAATTTCATTTCGGTGAGTGCTCTACATACTGAATGTCCTCGGTGCTGTAGCCCTGTTGTTTCAAATCATTCAATATTTGTTGAACGCGCTCCTTAGGAAACTGAGGAGTGCTTGTCATGATCCAGAGGTATTTCTGATTCGGAACTCCGATGGCCGTCCATTCGTAATTTGGGTCAAGCCCAATCACGAGATAATCAAATTTGAGAGGCCAGAATGGTTGAACTTTCCAGCGCGCATTGGTTGAATCTTCGATCCATCCTTTTTGAGGGTAGCTCTTGCGTTCACCAGTCAAAGAACCCTGGTTGTAATGGAAATCGATATCGATGCGTTTTTCTTTTTCATTCCAAGTGTAGGACTCAACAGAGTTGTAGGGATCTTTTTCGACCATCGTAAAGCGGCCTGCCTGGACGTACCAAGGGCGCATGAATCTATCGCGATCAACCTGGGCGACTGATTTATTATACTGGTTGTGAGAGCAGGCCAAAAGCAAGGCAAGTATCGAGAGCTTTTTCATGAGGACCTCCATCATCTAAAGTAATCCATAAATTTGAATAGGGAAAACCACGGTGCCTAAAAATTGAATAACTTAAGTTGAACAACGGATCGGAACAGTCAGGAATCATGAAAGGCAGTTGTGATAAAATGTTTTTGTGCCGATAGGTCATCCATGAAAAAGGAGTCCTCCATGAAAATCACTCTTATGTCGCTACTTATCACAACTTCAGTCTTTGCCACTGAAAATGATCTCTATAATGGGGCATCGTCAGGTAAACCCTCCCACCATAATATTCAGGTGAATGAGCAGCAGGGAATGTTCAATGCGAGCTCGGATGTGAAACAACATCACCGAAATGTGGCATCAGAAAAGAAAGATAAAAAAGAGATTTCGATGGGCCATGATTCTTATTTTACTGGATCTTCAAACTAGCTTGAGCTTGATGGTAAAGGTTGATCCTAAGTTAGGTGAGCTCTCCACAGAGAGTTCACCTGCATGCTCAAGAACAATTTGTTTCGAGATATAAAGACCAAGCCCTAATCCACTAATATGATCAAACGAAATCGCACGCTCAAAGCGGTGGAATATTCTTTCCTGATCCATCGTTGCTATCCCTATTCCTTGGTCCTTAACTTTTAGGTAAAGATGACCGGCATCCGTTTTCATGGAGATGTGAATCGGTTTTTTTCCGCCATATCGGATGGCGTTGGTTATGAGGTTTGTGATGACTTGCTCCATTCTGTAAGGGTCGCAGGAAATGGATACGGGCCTGAGTTCCTCAACGATGATATCAATGTTGAGTGTCTTTAATTGAGAACTAAATCGTTCTACAACTTCTAGAATCGTTTGAGAAAAATCAACTGTCTTAAAATCCATGGCAAGTTTACCGGTGCTGATCCGTGAGATATCGAGCATGTCTTCCACCAAGCGAGTCAGACGATCGAGCTGTTTCCCGTAGCTGCCTGCAGATCTCTTGATAAATTCCGCGTCCGGATGATCAGCAATCTCACCGAGAGCATGAATAATGACTTCCTGTTGAAGCTTCAAAGACGTGATGGGAGTTTTTAATTCGTGAGAGGCAATCGAAATAAAATCATCCCGTTGTTGAATCGCGTTCTTTGCATCTCGGTAAAGACGCGCATTATTGATCGCGATCGCACTACGCCGGGCGAGCTCAATACTGATCGCAAGATCCTGCTCGTCAAAGTGACGGCGATCAGTGGTGATCAAGAAGTTTAAGGCACCAATGACCTCACCGCGAAAGATCAGGGGAACTGCAATGTGCGAACGAATGCCAATACGCTGGATGAGCTTCGCATGATAGGCATCTCGAGTGCGCTCAGCGATCTCTTTACTCAGGACGTTCACTAAGAGCTCTGGTAAACCAGTCCGGATCACGCGCGAACTCGGCTGTGGCGATTCCATAGTTGGTGTATATTTTTGTTGGATTTCTCTCATCAACATTTCTGTTTCTTGAACGCAATGATGGGTTACAATGCGCTTGATTTTTTCATCTTCAATCAAATCAACAATCGCGCCATCCGCCAAGAAAGGCACAGAGAAGTTCGCAATCTGCGTGATGATTTCTTCGTAGTCGAGAGTAGACAATAAGAGGTCCGTTACCCGGCCTAGAAAATCTTGAGTTAATTTAAAGCGATTTTTTAATTCGCGAGTGACATATTTTTCAGTGACATCATTGTGAATCAGAACCACCTCATGGACTGATCCATCGGGCTGCTTTAAGGGATACATAATGCTCTCGAGCCACATGCCGTCAAAATCAAAACCGTTATCACGGGGATTGTAAAACAAATCTGGTAAAGTGACGAACTCACCTGCGAAGGCCCTTTTAATGATGGGAGCATGCCCGCATTTTTCTAGGAGCGGATCATTCAAAACATCATATTCTTTCAAGATAAAATTATCGATCATCTCTTGCGGCAGATGAAAAATTTTATTCCATGCTGGGTTCACGAGAATCGTTTTGCCTGAGCTCGAGAAAATTTGAATACCAAAAGGGGCCTGTTCGACGATCGTACGAAACCGGGTTTGAGATCTATTCAATGCAAGGTTCATATCTTGAAGTATACTTGTGCGCTCCGAAACCCTTTCCAGTAGCTGCTGATTGATAACTGTAAGTTCCTGCGTTTTTTGTCTTGAGGCCGTGATGTCAACGAAGGTCGCCATCGCACCAATGAGTTTTTCTTCTTGGTAGAGGGGGTTGGCACTTATGGAGATAATCACCCAAGTTCCATCAGCTCTTTTCATCCGGGCCTCTTGACCACGAATAGTTGCTTTATTTCTCAGTGCCTTAAAAAGTGGCAACTCCTCACCTGTCAGGCGGATTTCACTATCAAGATGATAAACCAAACCTCGTTCGGCCCAAGCATCCAGTGCCGTTTCAACGGCCAATAAATCACCTCTAATTTCGGAAGAGCGTTTATTGGCAAAGGTTATCTTTCCATCGAGATCACAGGTCACAACCCCAGCGTAGCTACTCTCCAAGATAGATCTATAGAATTCAATATCCATGCTTTATTTATACCCCACAGCTCGATTAAAGGTCGCTTAAAATTTGAATAACTACCTAATAACATATGTCTTTGCCTCGATTCCTTGTCACTTTTCAAAAAAGTAGCAAACCTCAAATGGCTTAAGTGCTAAGAAATTGAGCTCGATTTTGTAATCTGGCCGCTCTGGAATAAACTTTTTTAAGTAGGAGTAGCGATGGAGTTTGAATACAAATTATTTTCCAAAGGTGTCATCACGATCGTGTCTTTTAAAGGCAGGATGAGCAAGGAATCAAAAGAACTCCTCCTTGCTTGCCAAGATGAGATTCTCAAAGGACCTGCTGAAATTGTGGTTCTCTTCTTTAGAGATGTGAGTGGTGTGGATATGAGTGTTCACCGAGAACTTACTCAAATTCAGCAAGAAATACGGAAGAAGTCCTCAAAGCTTTTTGTCACGGGCCTTAATTCGGCAATGAAACAGCTATTGGCGGAAAAAGGAATCATACGTTTGTCTGAAATAAAAGGCGGCCTCGAAGAAATTCTTCGGACCACCGTTTAGTATTTTATCGACCGAACTTAACTTCAAAAGATGCTTGTTCCAGGAGATTCATGTTTGCGTAAAAACCAAACATCGCTCCACTCGCTTCTTTATTTAAATCAACTTTCGGTATTTTTAGAGCAAAGATCGTGAAGATGTAACGGTGAGGGCTGTTGCCTTCAGGAGGGCAGGCACCGCCGTACCCTGGTTTACCAAAATCAGTTCTGCCTTCAACTGCACCCATCAAGAGCTTTTTATTTCCAGAAGCTCCTTCGGGTATTTTTGTTGCAGTTGCTGGAATATTAGCAATTGTCCAGTGCCACCATCCACTGCCTGTAGGTGCATCTGGATCATACGCCGTGATCATAAAACTCTTAGTCCCTGCAGGAGCGCCTTCCCATTCAAGAGCGGGAGAAATATTTTCTCCTTTGCATCCAAAACCATTGAAGACTTGCTTCATTGGCATGGGCTTAGTCACGTCCATTGAAGTAGTACGGAGGGTGAAGGCGTGGGCCATTGTTGCTGACAAAATAAAGGCGAGTGTGAAAAATAATTTCATGAGGGACTCCTGTTTTAAAAAGCTTCGTAATAAGCATAGTTAACTTCGGACATTATGAAACTAGTTTTTTGATATCCAGTGCGTTCATAATTTGCCAGATCCTGAGGCTGCCAAAAATACATCGTGGCCGGGTGAATATAACAATCTTCTAATTCTTGATTATTTGAGTATTGCGAATAACGACTAATGATCGGGCACGCTCTATGACTATACACAAAAATATTCGACCACGTGCGGAGGTCAAGAGGCCCATTTGTGTATCGTCGATCAAGAGTGATCAAACTTCCTCCGACGTTCACAACCGGGATAGCGTGGAACCACCAGTTATAGTTGTAATTTCGGATAAAGCGAGAGGTGAAAAAAATAAAAACCTTTTGCATATTAGTCCCGTTGCGATGATTCTCCTCGTAGGCCCAGATATGGGCCCGGTTATAGCATTGGGAATCATCCTGATAATCTCTACGCATGTTCGAAAAAATTGATCTGGCATCCTGAATACTTTTTACCGACGTAGGCCGAGGGGAATAGAGTCCATCTTCAGAAGCTTGCGAGAACTCATCATCTCCCGCCGTGAGGGGTTCCATCGAAATTACATTGTGGTGAGAATCCAAGGTGACATTCATTTTCTCAGATTTAGGGACTTGTTTTGTAAGGAATCTATTTGAACTTCGAAGAACGCCAACACTTCCGTCTGAGAACATCACCAGATCGTGTTCAGTGGGTTTTGTGGCGCGATCAATGTGATCGATCCGAGCGGTAAAGGTTCTTGCTTGGGCCAGACTAGTAATAAATATGAATAAGAGAAAAAGTTTCATACGAACTCCTATCGTTAGCTTTAAATACTAAGAAAGAAATGAGTCGTAGTGCTTTAAGTTAATCCAAAGCTCGCTTGAGAAAAAAGATTACTTATTCTTTGTGGGAGCGTTAAGGAGTTCATCCTTGAGGAAGAGAACCCCTTTTTTAACAGCTTCGCTGGAAAAAAGAAATGCCGTGGCATGTCCCCAGTAGCCAATCTCATATCGTTTCACTTTGACATGGGCCTGCTCGAGCTTTGCCTCTAAGGCCGTGCACTGAGTGTACTCGACGAGGTTGTCGTTTTTAGCGTGATAGAGAAAGGTCGGTGGTAAACCCGGTTTCACGAGAGTCGTCACAGAGCCTGCAAAATACTCATCGATTGCATCGTCACGATATTTTCCGATGTAATCATGAACGTAAGGAGAGTGGGGATACCAGGTCAAATCATAGGGCCCGCCACCAGCAACTAAGGCCTGAACTTTATTTTCAGAAGTATTTTTTGAGTAAGCATAATAAGCAACCGTATGGGCACCACTTGAGTAGCCCCACAAACCAATGCGGGTGGTATCAAGCTTGAATTCCGGAGCATTTTTTTTGAAGTGAATCAGGGCCTTTTCTAAGTCTTCAATTGGTGCGGGATGTTTGTCTTTAGGACTGAATCGGTAATTGATCGTCATGACCGTAAAGCCATGACTCGCAAGAGAGCTGGCGATAGTCCGCACGTCTACGAGTGAACCCGTTCTCCAGCCTCCACCGTGAACCACAATGACCCCGGGAAACGGTCCTGCACCCTTAGGAATAAAAGCCTCTGCCATGTGACGCTCATCTGATTCGCCCTCGTAGCTGAATTTTTTTATACTATCAAACTCGCCACTTCCCTTAAAGCTTGCGCAAGACGAGAGAAGGAAAACGAGAAGAAAAAAAATCGGCTTCATATCTAGAATCCTTTAATGAGGCCTTCTTTCACAGCATCTGAAGGTGGTTTTTTTCCGTACCAGATTGAGAGAAAGTTTTTTTGGAAAGCATCGCCTTCAATCTCTCCGCGCTTCACACCGTTTTCCCAGATTTCTGTTTTCCCTTTGAGGAGAGCAAAAACGTGTTTACGGCTGCCTTGAATCGCTCCGTAGTGATCTTTGAGATATTGAATGTGCTGAGGAAGTTCCGGGTAGGGATATTCAGAGGAATCATTGAACTGAGCTTCCCAGGCCTTGTCTGTGTCTTCGTTATCTACGTCACGCAGAAAGGTGAGTTCATAGCACACCGGACGATCACCAATTTTTGGATCATTCATTCCGGTAAAGCGGTGTTCAGCATAAAGTGCCACAACATAAACGCGTACTCTGAGCCAAGTGAAAGTTCTCAAGGCCGCACTCTGAAGCGGAAGCTCTTTATCACCGCACTTAAAAGTATCGGGAATTTTTATTTCAGCAAAATCTTTGGCAAAGGCACCGGTGCTTAATAGAATAAATGCAAGAACACTTATTTTTTTCTGAAGAGATAGTGAGAGACGGCCCATTGTTGTCCTTTATCGAAACCAAAAAGTTCTGCGCATGACATGTAGAACACGCGCCAGCGGTTAAACCACTGATGACCTTCGCTTCCGTACGTTTGGTTAAATATTTGTCTAATCAATTCCTGATTTTGATCCATTTTCTCGAGCCAGGCATTGCACGTTTTTTCATAGTGCTCTCCGTCCCAAACCCAAGATCTCTCGAGCGCGAGATCATCTTGGAATTGATAGAGGAGGTGGTGCGATGGCATTTGTCCGCCGGTGAAGAAATATTTCCCCATCCAGTTATCATCCCCTTCAGTCTCAAAAGGGTAAGCAAAATTTTTATGAGTGAAAATATGAACGAAAAGTTTTCCATCCGGAGTTAGAACGTCCGATACTTTATTTAAAAGGATCTGATAGTTTTTAAAGTGCTCAAACATCTCCACACTGACTACTCGGTCAAAAGACGGGAACTCGACGGCGAGAGTCTCAAGCTTCGATACATCTCGGGTAAGTACCATGAGATTGGTGAGACCACGTTTTTTTGCCTCGCTATCAATGAAGGCTTTTTGAGGACCAGAGTTAGACACCGAAACAATTTGGGATTTCGGATATCGTTTTGCCATCGCAAGAGAAAGTGATCCCCAACCGCAACCAAGTTCTAAGATCCGCATCCCGTCACTGATCTGAGCTCTCTTCATCGTGATATCTAACGAGAGATCTTCGGCCTCATCCAAGGTTTTTGTATTCTTATCCCAGTAGCAAGAACTGTATTTGAGGTTTTTTCCGAGTGAATTTAAGAAAAACTCAGGCGGAAGTTCATAATGTTGTTCATTCGCCTTCTGGGTGAAAATCGCGAGAGGCCCTGCTTTCAATCCCTCGACGTACTTTTGGAAGGCCTCTTCTTTTTCAGATAGAGTTCCAACCTCGAGCTCAGCGAGCCTTGTTTTTAAAAGCTGACGAATCCCGAAGCGAATCGCGGTATCAGGGATTTTGCCATTTTCCATGGCCGAGATAAATTTTGTAATCATAGAAGAGTCCTCTCACGGTAAAGGGGCTTAGTGAAAACCATCTGCGACAACCCAATCGCACGTTCTCTGAAACCACCTTCGCAATACGCAAAATAAAAATTCCATAAACGGTAGAGGTAGTCAGGATAACCTAATTCGGAGATTTTATCTTTGGCGAGTTTCAAATTGTCAGACCATTTAAGAAGAGTCTGAGCATAGTCCTCGGCATAATCCTTTTGCTCGAGAAGGATGAGATCTGTTTTACCCATGACTGATTCCATCATGGCGTGAACTGAGGGCAGGCCTCCTCCAGGAAAAATATGGCGCTGAATAAAATCGACGGAATTTTTTGCATTTTCATAATAGCTATCACGGATCGTGATGGCCTGGATCACCATAAGCCCATCTTCTTTTAAAAGAGAAGAACATTTTTGGAAGTAGGTAGGCAGATTCTCAAGGCCCACGGCTTCAATCATTTCAACGGAAACTAGTTTATCAAAAATACCCGTGAGCTTACGATAGTCCTCGAAAAGAACGGTGACTTTATCTTCAAGACCGTTTGCTTTCACTTGTTGAGTAGCGTAGTCAAATTGTTCCGTAGAAATGGTGGTGGTTGTGACATGACAGCCATAATTTTTCGCAGCATAGATCGCCAAACTTCCCCATCCAGTTCCAATTTCGACAACTCGGTCAGTAGCTTTAAGTCGGAGCCTGTCGCAAATCATTTTAATCTTCCGAACCGAGGCGACTTTCAGATCATCGTTGGCAGTTTCAAACAAGGCCGAGCTATACATCATCGTGTCGTCTAAAAAGAGCTTGAAAAAATCATTGCCGATATCATAGTGGGCGCGGATATTCTCGCGGCTACCTTTGAGCGTATTTCCTCGAAGGCCATGAACATATTTTTGAATGGGATTTAAGATTTTTCCAATCCCGCCATCTAGAGAGTTAAGGGTATCTCGGTTTAAGACAAAAATTCTCACAAGGTTGGCGAGCTTATCACACTCCCAGTCCCCATCGACGTAGCTCTCAGCGTTTCCAATACTTCCACCAAGAGTTGTGCGGGAATAGAAGCTCGAACTCTTCACAGTCACAGTCGCGGCGATATCGCTCGAAAGATCCCCGTAAACTTCTCTATAAGGCTTTTTTCCCGATTCATCGATAAGAGTCACTTTGCCTTTTGTCAGGCCTTGCAACTTTTTAATCAAGACCCCTCGGCAAAACGAGTCAAGCTTTGGAGAGCTCGCAAGTAGCTTACTGAGAGAATAGTCTTTAGGTAAAATCTGAGTGTTCATAGGCCACCTCCTTTAGAGGGATGATCATAGAAAGGAACTTTTTTAATAAAATAGAGAACCAAGGCCTGCCAATAAATTGCGAACATGGTTTTAAAAGTAATAAACGGGAATTTCAAAAAAGAAAGCAGCATACTCGCGTGGGAGAGTTCAATTCTTTTCACCTGAAGAGTGGAGTCAAAGATCAGGTCTTTTTCACCGGTATAACGGTCCTGCATGAGGATGTAGATATTTTCCCGGGGAGAGGTAAAGACCCAGGTGTAGTCAATCTTCATGGGTAAGAAAGGAGAGACATGAAAAACTTTCGGATGAGTAAAAACTTTTTTCCCTTCTCCCTCATAAGTCATCACATACTGATGGCGCTCGCCCCAGGGAGTGTTGGTCACTTCCAAAACAATGGTCTCAAGAGTGATACCATCTTGAGCATAACAATAGAAAAAGCTTGCGGGATTAAAGCAGAATCCGAAATACGAAATGTTGCTCAGGAGCCTGATCGGACCTTGGGGTCTTTTTCCAGTATTCTTTTCCACTAAATCACTGATGGATTCCTTGAGGCCCATCTTGGGATTGCCAAAATAATCTTTGCGCCAAAAAGAGAGAAGACCTGGAAAGTTATAGCTCAGTAAAAAAGGAATATTAAAAATCTTTGTCACTTCGTCCAAATCAATAAAGTAGTAGAGAACTTTGTAGGTAAATTCATTTTTCACCGGCAAAAGGCGTCGGTGCTCGATAGTTCCTTCATAGAGGCAACTGGCCGTGTTCAAACTTTTACTCCTAAGCTTGCGGCAACCTTTATGGCACTCTTCACTCCGTCTTCATGGAAACCATTGCCCCAATAGGCCCCACAGAAATGTATACGGTCAACTCCAGAAACTTCACCCCATCTGCCTTGAGATTTTACACAGGCCTCGTTATACACAGGGTGGGAGTAGGTCATAACTTTGAGAATTTTTTTCGGGTCAATCTTGTCAGTCATGTTGAGGGACACGAGAAATGTTTCCGGAGACTTAATCCCCTGGAGGATATTCATATTGTAAGTGAGAGACACGGACATGTGGTCTTGAGAATCTTTGCATAAAAGATAGTTCCAACTCGCGTGACCCAGCTTCCTCTTAGGAAGAACACTGAGGTCTGTGTGAAGAACTGTTTCATTCGGTCGATAAGAAAAGTTTTTCATGACGTCAGTTTCAATCTGGGTTTGTCCCTTGAGTATTCTCATCGCCTGATCGCCGTGGCAGGCAAAGATCACCTGATCGAACTTTAATAATTGGCCATTCGTTTCTAGCACAACGGACTCCGCTTCTCGCGTGACACTCGTCACAGGAGAAGAGAGATGAATGTTTTTTGCAAAACTAGCCGTGAGCTTTGGAATGTAGCTACTCGATCCTCCGAGGAGAACCCGCCACTGAGGTCGATCATCTACGGTGAGAAGCCCGTGGTGATGAAAAAAACGGACAAAGAATCCAAAGGGAAACTTCTTCATCTCGTCAAGGGAGGCTGACCAGATGGCCGCTCCCATAGGGAGAATATAGTACCGAACAAATTCTTCAGAGTAATGATTTTCATCTAAGTACTCAGCGAGAGTTCTCTTCTCGTCTTGTTCTTTGACGGCGACATAGTGCTTAGTGGCTTCTTTATTAAAACGAAGAATATCAAAAACCATTTTATAGAAGCGAGGATTCAAAAGATTTCGGCGCTGACAAAAAAGGGAGTTAAGATTATTGCCATTATACTCGAGATTATTTTTTTCAGATTTTACACTGAAACTCATGACCGAGTCTTTTGAGTTTACGTTGAGTTCATCCATGAGCTTGATGAAGTTTGGATAATTGCGGTCATTGAAGACGATAAAACCTGTGTCTACAGAATAAGTCCCGGAAGGAACTGTGACCTGGTGGGTATGCGTGTGCCCTCCGAGCCTTTCAGCGGCCTCAAAAAGATGCACGTCATGGTGAGGGGCCAAAAAATGCCCGACAGCCATTCCCGAAATTCCACTACCAACGATCGCAACTTTCATTTATGCCTTTCTTACCAACGTAATACTTTTTGTCCCAATTTTTGCCCGGCAAATGCAACCGCAAAAACTGGCAGGAAGTGCCAGAGTAAGAGGTGCAGAGACTGATCATGAGCACATACAAATTGCATAAACAGGCAACCAAGGCTTGCTGATGAGACCGAAGCGAGAATTCCTGAGAGGGCAGGAGATCCGCTCGCACCAGTCTTTGCCCAGCGAAAAAGAAAAAAGGATTGAATGAAAGTGATGACGATGATGATCATTCCGCATCGTCCTTTCCAGAGACTCATCTCTTCAGAAAAGGCATGAGTCATGTCGCTGGTTCCAACAGAGTGGTGGGTGAGAGCGAGGATCACGAGCGCAAACAAGAGAGCGATCATCAGACCAGGTAGAAGCTGATCTGTGGTTTCAGGAAATGACCTATAGTAGAGAGCGATGGCACTAACGACTGAGAGTGAAAACCAGAGAAGATTCTCTAAGATGTAATAGAAGTGGTGAGTCTTATCAGCGACATTCTCTCTAATCGGTAAAAGAAAATAAACCATCAAGGTGGTACAGGCCGAGAGAATAAAAAACTTTATTAAAAATTTCGCGAGAGATTCCATCGAGGTCGTAGAAGATGAAAGAGTCCCAGCGAGTTCTTTTATTTTTGCATTCATCTCAACCTCTCTTCTTCAGTGATTGCATCAGGCGATGAAATCCAGTTTTGAGTGATGATACAGAGGCGCCGGTCTCCAGCGAAATTTCCTGATAAGATTTTCCCTGTATTTTGACTTTTTCTAAAAGATCTCTTTGCTCTGGCGTGAGACTTTTGAGCAATTCTTCAAACTCTTCTTGGAAATTCTGATCCTGGCCCATGAGAGAGTCATTAATCTCAACAAAAGTAGGGAGAGTTTTTCTTTGGCGGTAATAATCAATGAAGGCGTGTCTTGTGATCGCACGAATCCACGGCAAGACGGGATGATCGACTCGATAAGTGTGTCGTTTTTCGTGGATTTTGATCAAAACATCTTGGTGAAGGTCTTCAATATTCTCAGCACTAGAAACCCGGCCTGCAAAAAAGGTCAGGGATTTCTTCACCACCGCTGAGGCGAGATTTAAAAAATTTTCGTAAGCAACTTGATCACCTGTCAGGGCCATCATGAAGTCTTCCTTTAACTTGATTTCAAGTTTTGAATACTCAGTCATGGGACGTCACAACCTCTTACGAGTTGAAGATGGGATAAGTTACTGGCTTACCAAAAATAAAAACCATCCTCCTTTATTCAGGAAGTTGGCTTTGGCAAAAAGGATTAAAATAGCCTTAAATATTGCCTTTTCTCTCTACTCTTGGCCAATAAAAACAAGGCCAAGGGAGGACTCATTATGGTTTACTTATTTAAATTACATCTTTTTTAAGAGCGGGGAGTCATGTCAAAAGAATTAGTGCGTGGTCTAGGTCTTGTCGATGCATCGGCCATTGTTGTGGGAACAATCATTGGCACGGGTGTTTTTCTTAAGACAGCGACCATGGCAACTCTGGTAGGAAACCCAACTTGGGTCTTGATCGCTTGGGTCGTGGCCGGTTTGCTCTCACTCACTGGGGCCCTCGCTTATGCGGAACTTGGCTCACTCATGCCCAACGCAGGTGGTGAGTACGTCTATCTAAAGGAAGGTTACGGAGATTTTTGGGCGTTTCTTTATGGATGGATGAGATTCTGGATTGGATCTCCCGGATCGATCGCTGCCTACGCGGTTGGTGCGATGACGTTTATGAGCGGAATGGTTGATCTCTCTCCAGTTGGAGGGAAAGCGATCGCCGCGTGCATGGTGATTCTTTTTTTCTCAGGTCTGAATTGCTTGAGTGTGGTCTTCGGTGGAAAAGTGCAATCCTTTATGACCGCTCTCAAACTTTTGATGATCATCGGAATCAGTATCGGAATTTTATTTTTCTCACGCTCTGGAACAACCCTTCACTTTTCTGATGCAGCTCCAACATATACTGGTTTCGTAGGTTGGTCGGCCTTTGGTTCGGCGCTTTTGGCAGCTCTCTGGGCCTATGACGGTTGGAACAATCTTCCGATGGTGGCGGGAGAGATCCGCAATCCGCAAAAAAATATTCCACTCTCGCTTGGATTAGGCATGCTCGCCATCCTTGGTATCTACGGTCTCGCTAACGTGGCTTATTTTTACGCTCTTCCTTTTGCTGATATTCTAACGTCTAACTCCAGTGCAAATCCGGATGCACTTCCCGTCGCTACAAAAGCTGCGATGACGTTTCTAGGATCTTCGGGTTTAACGATCCTCTCCCTCGCTTTTGTTTTTTCTGCGATCGGGGCGATGAATGGATCGATCCTCACAGGAGCGCGGGTTCCTTATGCCATGGCAAAAGATGGACTCTTCTTTAAGAAACTTGCTGAGGTGAATGAAAATTCTCACGTGCCGATTATTTCTATTTTGGTTCAGGCCTGTGTCTCCATGGTGCTTGCTCTGTCTGGAACTTTTGATCAGCTCACTGATTATGTTGTTTTCTCTGCGTGGATTTTCTACGCGATGGTGACCGGAGTGGTTTTTGTTTTGAGAAAAAGAATGCCGGATGCACCTCGCTCGTACAAAACAATTGGCTACCCAGTCTTGCCTGCCATCTTTATTCTTCTGGGAGTTCTTCTCTTGATTAATACACTTGTCACTATGCCTAAAGAATCTTCCATCGGACTCGGCATGATTCTCTCGGGTGTGCCAGTGTACTTGTTCTTTAAAAAGAGAAAGGCCCGTTAATGGAGACAAAAGGGAAAGGGATGTCGACGCTTTTAAATCATCCGCCGCGGGTGAATTTAAAAGAGGGAAATAATCCGATCATTGCTCCGATTTATCAGACTGCAAAGTTCGTGATGACTCAAGAGATGCCCTACTCTGACCAGTTTATCTATACTCGCGTTTCAAATCCAACTCTCACTCAACTTGAAATGACTCTTTCACTTCTTCAAGGCGAAGAGGAATCAGTTGTTTTTGCTTCAGGTCTTGCGGCCATAACGAATTCGATGCTGGGACTTTTGAAAAATGGGGATCATCTTCTTTTCTTTCGAGAGATCTATCGTCCCGCTCGAGTTTTTTTTAACCAAACGATAAAAGATTTCGGCATTGATTCCACCATGATTCCTCTAGGGGACTTTGATCTTCTGGAGAAAAGTGTACGACCTGGTAAAACGAAGCTTCTCTACTTTGAAAGCCCTACAAATCCGAACGTTGAAATTGCGGATATTACTAAGCTTCGTGAATTTTGTGACAAACATAAAATTCTTCTTGTGATGGACAACACTCTCGCTGGTCCCCATCAGCATCACGGTTTTGGTATCGATCTTTTTATTCATAGCCTCACAAAATTTGTGAATGGGCATGGAGATGTGATCGCTGGAGCGGCCATTGGCAAGAGCTCTCTGATCAAAAAAATTAGACCAATGGCGATCACTCTCGGAGCGACCTTAGATCCTCATGCGGCCTACCTCGTTCAACGAGGGCTTCGGACTTATGAGCTTCGCTACTCAAGACAAACTCAAACTGCCGCTGAGCTAGCAGCATGGTTTAAAACTCATAAGTTTGTAAAAAAAGTCTATTATCCGGAAGGAGAGCTCGCCCAAAAACAAATGAAGGATATGGGAGCGATCGTTTCTCTTGAGCTTGATCCCGCTTGTGGAATGACAGCACAAGAGTTTTCTCATCGTTTAAAACTCATGCAATTTGCCGTGAGCTTGGGCTCTTCAGAAACGCTCATTAACCCAACTCTCATCTTCTTAGGAGACGATTTATCTCAAAAAGATCGTGAGGAAATGGGCATAAATCCTTATTCACTACGTATTTCAGTCGGCCTTGAAAATGTTCAGGATATTAAGGCCGATTTTGACTCTGGTTTCATAGGCAAGTAGTAACTCTTTGCGCCGTAATTTATTTTAAATAGGGGCCCCATTTTGCATGCCATTTTTCTTAGGGGAGATTAAACTCTACCTATGAATATTCAAGGGCTCATTCAAAATAGATTTAAGTCGGATGATCTGAATATTTATGATCGATTTGGTCAGAAAGTTGAAAGATCTAAACTGATTCAAGAATATACCACCATTCGTAATTACCTTTCGCAATTTCAAGGCGAAACGGTGGCGATTAAAATTCAGAAAGATTACCAGTATTTTTTGATCATTCTTGCTTCACTAGAAGTGGGGGTGACCTACATTCCTTTGAAGTGGGATTATCCTAAAAATCGTATAGATCAAATTAAAGAAGATTCTCATTTCAAGGTACTGATTGACGAATCCACCTTAAACTCGATGCTTTCATTTTCAGGAGAGATGACTCCGGTGAGAGCACTCGCAGGTACTGAAACGGCTTATATCATTTTTACCTCGGGTAGTACGGGGAGACCGAAAGGTGTGCTCATTCCGCGCATGGCCCTTTTGAATTTTTTTGAATGGGTTGATTCATATTTTCCTCAGGTCACAAAAGAGGATCGTCTTCTTCAAGTGACAGAGTTTACCTTCGATATTTCGCTTCTAGACGTAGGATTTTTTCTCCAGAAGAATGTTCATCTTTATTTTTCAAATTTCGAAAACAATATTTTTAAAATGGCGTTTGAAATTGAGAATTTTAAGATCACATGCCTTAATACTGTTCCAAACAACCTCAACATGTTTTTAAGTGAGACAGTGGTTGAAAGAACCAACTACAAATCCCTGCAACATCTCTTTATCGCGGGCTCACGTTTCTCCTACGGACTCTATCAGAAGTGCATCAAATATTTTGATCCGAGTGTGAGTGTTTATAATCTCTATGGACCTACGGAGTGCACGGTTTATTCTCACGCGAAGAAACTTGCCTTCAATGAATCCCTTGATTGTTCAGAAAATAATATTGCGATTGGAACATCTCTTACGAACCTTTTCTCAATTATCGTGAAAGACGAAAAGCTCGCTTCCCCTCATGAGAGAGGGGAGCTTTACCTCGGCGGAGTTCAACTTTTGCTTGGGTATTGCAATAATCCAACTCAGACCAAACTCGCCATGACTGAGTTTGAAGGAAAGATCTATTACAAGAGTGGTGATATTGCCTTTAAAGATGAGAGGGGCGAGTACTACATTGTTGGAAGAGTCGATGATACGATCAAGTACCGGGGTTTTAGAATTAATCTTCTCGACATAGATTCATACATCCACACCATTCCTTATATTCAAGATGCCGCAACGATTGCCGTCGAAGATGAGGATGCAAATACCAAGACGATCTGTTTCGCCATTTTAAAAACACCAAAAACGGTAAAAGAGCTTAAGGCCGATTTGGCCAAAGTTCTCTTAGACTTCCAGATTCCAGAAAAGATTATTTTTGTTGATAGTTTTCAAACCAATTCAAGCGGCAAGGTTGATCGAAAGGCCTTAAAGCAAAATTATAAAAACTCTTAGGACAATCATGGCACAAGATATT
This sequence comes from Bacteriovoracales bacterium, assembly GCA_038322885.1. GTDB lineage: Bacteria > Bdellovibrionota > Bacteriovoracia > Bacteriovoracales > Bacteriovoracaceae > Peredibacter. Next base: position 77,941 of record JBBQGK010000002.1, read on the forward strand.
CTTCAACAAGTCGAAGTCATCATCAAAAAAACTTTTGATAATGATGACGTATCAATCACTCTCGAAACCACTGCTGACGATGTCGACGAATGGGATTCGATGACTCATCTCGAGCTGATTGATGCCATCGAGAAGCATTTCAAAGTCCGGTTCGCTTTGGGTGAACTTCAGAGCTTAAAGAATATCGGCGATATGATAAAACTTATTCTTAAGAAAACTTCACCTTAATGCTCTTTAACTCATTTGCATTCATCTTTTGTTTTTTACCTGTAACCCTTGCTGGGTTTTTCGTTTTTAATAAATTTGACAAAAATCAATTCGCTAAATGTTGGCTGGTAGGGGCCTCATTGTTTTTCTATTGTTTTTGGACCCTGAAAAACCTACCCATCATCATGACCTTACTTGCCGTTAATTATTTTCTTGGTCGAGAGCTACATTCGCTTCAACCCCGATGGCCTAAAGGAATCCTGTTAAAGCTTGGACTGATTTTTAATATAGGAATTCTCTGTTTCTTTAAATACGCCAATTTCTTTAACGACATCTCAGGATCTCCTTTTGAACTTGGAAAACTCTTGTTACCTCTTGGATTGAGTTTTTTAGTCCTCCAGCAAATTACTTATTTGATGGATGCCTATGAAGGGATGAGTAAACCAAGGGGACTTCTTGATTACCTCGTTTTTGGAACTTTCTTTCCTTATTTGATCGCGGGCCCCATCACGCATTACGAAGAACTCGTTCCTCAATTAGAAAATAAAGAGAATTTTAAATTTTCTCCAGATCGTTTTTCTTTAGGGATTTATATCTTCACGATGGGCCTGGCAAAAAAAGTCCTTCTCGCCGAGTCTTTTGCTAGCTGGGCGAATACGGGATTTGAAGAGAGTGCCAGCTTGCACTTTTTCGCTGCTTGGAAAGCTTCACTCGCTTATACTTTTCAGCTTTATTTTGATTTTAGCGGGTATTCTGAAATGGCATTAGGGATCGGACAAATGCTGAACCTCGAACTTCCCATAAATTTTAATTCTCCTTTTAAATCTAAAAGTATTATTGAATTCTGGACTCGTTGGCACATGAGCCTTAGCCGATTTATTACGACATATATGTTCACTCCGATCGTGCGACTCATGCCATCGATTACGTTCACCAACTCGATGGTTGCAACATTCCTGGCGATGTTAATCGTTGGCGTTTGGCACGGAGCTGGTTGGACTTTCACTGTTTATGGTGGAATGCATGGCCTGGCCTTGGTGATCAATCACATCTGGAAGAAGAAGCGGAAAAAGAAAAAACCTATTCCGTTTTTTGGTTGGTTTTTAACATTTAATTTTGTGAACATTACATTCGTCATGTTTCGGGCAACAAGTTTAGAAAATGCTCTTCAAGTCTACAAGGCGATGCTGGGTCTCAACGGTGTAGTCATTGCAAAAATTTTTGGACTCTCAAAGGAGAGCGCGCTGATTAAATCCGGATGGAAGCTTGGATCTATGCTAAAGCCAGATGACTACCTCGTGCTCATTTTGCTCGTCGCCGCTTTTGTTCTGATCCTCAAGGCAAAAAACATACCCGAATTATCCAAGAGCTTTAAACCCACGACCAAGACAGCCGTTTTTTGCGCGATGATCTTTAGTCTTTGCCTCTTTGGATTTAATAGAATAACCGACTTCATTTACTTTAATTTTTAATGAAATTTATAAAAATATTTTTCCTCACAGCAGTCCTTGTTACTTCGATCCTTTTTGGATTTGTTCTTTCGATTGATCCTTATAACAAACTTGGGATCAACGTTTTTAACTTTGCCACAAAGGCGGTTGATTTTCCGCGAGTTAATAAGTTCAACATGCTCGAACATTCAAAGAAAAATTACGAAGCCTTTATCATTGGAAGTAGCGCTGCGAACCGGTATCCCACCAAGGTCGTCAAAGATATCACTGGCCTTGAAACGTTTAACTACGCAGTTCAGAGTGCGACCCCTGAGGATTACTACGCAATCTTCAACCACATCACTCATCGCTCGCATCCCAAGTTAGTCATCCTTTCCTTTGATTTCTACGGACTCAACAAATTTTTCCCCGTTGAGGATATGCTTCTAATCTCGCCGCTCAAAAAATATTTGAATGATGTTGATTTCGAAGAACAGAAAAACCTAGGCCCCTATAAGACTTATTTTACGCTCGAGGCTTTAGGGGATTCTTATAAAGTTGTCTGGGTAAACTTATTCGGACATGCAAATCATTCTTTCTTAGAAAATGGCGATTACTTTAAAGAACCACCGGCCGTGCCACCCATCAAAATTAGTCAATTTCCTTATCCTCCTTTTGAATTTGATTCGAATAGACTCGAGCTTTGCAAAAAATTGAAGAAGAAGGCCGATGATCTAGGAGTGAAACTTATCGTTTTCACCTCTCCACTTTCATATGAGCACTGGGAAAGAATTGCGAAGAACCCAGAACTTCTGAAAAATCTTGAAGATTACAAAATCAAGCTCGCCAACATTTTTGGAGGAGTTTATGACTTCACCAACAAAGGGGCGAAGAACTTTAATGACATTAAGTATTTTGGGGATTCTACACATCCGAGTGTTTATTTCTCGGAGATGATATTGAAGAGATTGCTTAAACCGGAAGAGATGGATGGGGAGTTTGGGAGGTTTGTTTCTGGGGGCGTACCTTAAAATAAGGGCCCTCGATTTTCCGAGGACCCTTAGTCTTTTCTGTTAAAACACTATTTACAAATTTTTTCTTTATCCTTCAAGAGACCAAGCTCAGTCATTTTCTTTTCAATAACATCTACGGCTGCATCGTAATTCTTTTTAGTCGCTTCTTGTATATCTACTGACTCTTTAGCGCTGATAGCATCTGCAATCTTCGGGCTACAAATCTGATCAGTAAATGTTTTGATCACATATGCTTTAATCTCGGCTTTCTGACCTCTTTCTGGACGATCACCTCGACCAAAGAATGCAATCCAGCTATCTGATGTCTTCTCAGCTGACAGAGCATATCCAGCATATGCAGTTGCGATATCGCCTAATTCTGTTTTGATATAGTTTGCACTCAGCATCGGTGCATGCGCAGTTCTAGGGGAGACAGTCACTTCAATTGCACGATCTAGACGTGTCTGCCAGTAAGTGAAAGGATCGTTAGTAGCATCAGACTTTGAACATTCTGGTGATCTTACAAGTATTGTCCTAGCATCTAGACCTTGATCCTCATCAGTACAAAACCAGTCAGCATGTTTGGGAGCAACACCCATGTAGCCGTAAGCGATTGCCATACGGTCGTAAGCGCCAATTCCGTCTTTATATCTAAATGCTCGTCCAAGATATTCCATGACTGATCTTGAGACAGTACCTTTAACATTCATCGTGAGGCCGCTACCTGTAGTATCGACA
>JBBQGK010000003.1:0-76997 GCA_038322885.1 Bacteriovoracales bacterium
GCCCTTTTCTGGGTTATGGGAGAGCAATCAGCGAAGCACTTACGTGGTACTTCAATGAAAGATCTCATCTTTGCAGGATCTTCTAAATATACTCCGGCTTCATTTGCAGAAGTGACTCTTGTTCTTGATAACGTGAATGGAAAACACATTCATATAAATGGAACCGTCGCCAAGCCAACAGAAATTCAACTCACTCGAAAGTTGTACCGTAACGGTGAGACTGAATACAGAATCAACGGTGAGCCCGCTCGTCTGAAAGACATCCATGAAGTGTTTATGGATACTGGTGCCGGAGCGAAGTCCTACTCCATTATCGCTCAAGGTGAAATCAATAAGCTCGTCCAGGCAAAACCCGAAGAGCGTCGTGTGATGATCGAGGAAGTTGCGGGGATTACGAAGTTCAAGCTTCGAAAACGCGAGTCTCTTAAAAAAATCGAACTCACTCAAGCAAACCTCGTGCGTTTGGAAGATCTTCAGAACGAAATTTATAAAAATCTTAAAAATCTTGAGCGCCAGGCGGAAAAAGCTGAGAAGGCCCGCACTCTTCGCGAACGTATTACGAAGTATGAACTGATCGTTGAGTCTCATCGTGAGAACGATTATCTTCAAGATTATGTTAACGCTCACACCATGCTTGAGAGCCGGGTGGAAGAACACGAGAAGCTCTCCCTTCGCAAAAACCAAATCGACCTGCTTTTGGAAGATGAAAAAATTCAGAAGACTGACATGGTAGAGAGAATCGATACGGCTCAGGACGATTACAATGAGCACTCTCGCGAGTTGGCCGCCTCTGAAGAAAAAGTAAAACACCTCAAGAAATCTCTAATTGAAAAAGAGAAACTCATTGAGCGCGCCGAAAAAGAAAACCAGGAACTCAATGTTGATATCGAGAAGCGCTCTGAGCGCCTCGAAGCTCTGACTGAACAATTGACTGAGCTTGAGAGTAACAACTACGAGCAAATGGACTTCTCGAGTCTGGAAGAAAAAGTGGAGCTCTTAAAGGGCCAGCTTTTTGATCTTGAAGAAGAGCTCACAGAAAGCAGAAGAAATCTCTCTGCATCTAAAGAGAAATTCCAGGCCCTCGATCATGAAGCGTTTAAGAATTCATCTAAGCTAGAAGAGTACGCGCGCCTGTTACAGGATTTAACGACTGAAATTGAAACTCTCGAAAAGAGTACCTCAAATTTCACCGATGACCTGATGAGAGACCGCGCTCTGATGAAATCTTCAAAAGCGAAGGTTGAAGAACTAGAGGCCTTGCTCCCTTCGATCCGCTCGGATGTAGATAGTCTCTCTCTCGAACTTAAGAAAGACGACGCCATTTACCGAGACCTATCGCGCGATGTGATTCAGGTTGAATCTCGCAGAAATTCCCTGGTAGAAATAAATAACTCTGCTGAAGGCCACAGATCTGGCGCCCTCAAGCTCGTTCAACGTGTGAGCGATGGAACCATTGAGATTCTCGGAAAACTCGTTGAGTGTGATCCTGAATACGCGGTCGCCGTTGAGCAATTGATTGGTGAGTCTTTGGATGCCATCTTATCAACGGGTCCCAAAGACATGTTTGAGAAACTCACGGGTGATTTCAATTCGACCGTGGATATCCTTTGGCCTCTCGACAACACGATGTCAGCTGACAGCATTGCCCGCCTTGAGACTCAAGGTTGCCAAGGTATGCGTGCTCTCTCGGAAATTATCCGCATCAACAATACAGATTATTCAGACAAGCTTTCTAAGGTTCTAAACGGATTTTTTATCGTAGAAAATTTGACTTCAGAACTCGCCTCAAGGATTAACCCTGAGATCCAATTCAAAGGATTGGTTTCCAAGGATGGAAAAGTTCTCATTAAAAAAATCGGCAACTCTGTGCTTTACGGAGTTCGCCATGATTCAGAGTCGGCCGCTCAAGGGATTGTTCAACGTAATAACTTGATCCAGGAATTGGGATCAACTCTTGAAGCTAAACAAGCTGAGCTCTCGAGCCTTGAAAGTAGAATTAAAGAAACAGAGACAACTCTGATTCAAAAGCGTGAAGCCCTAGAAATCGCGACTCGTGAGTTTAACGAAATCAATACGACTTTTGTTGCCACACGAGCTGCTTTAGAGAGTAAGGAAGCTAATCAGTCCACGAACTCTTCAAGGCTCCAAATCCTCCAGTCCCGCAAGACTGAGATTTCCATGAGCCGTCTTGAGCTTCAAGAAAGAGATGAGACGATAGTAACGGCGAAAGAAGATGCCGCTAACTACGTTAATACGCTCTCTTCTGATATTGCTGATATTGAATCTCGCCATCACGAACTTAAAATCTCATTTGAGAATGAGCGCGACGAAATGATGGAGCTCAAAGTAAAAGCTCAGTCCTATCAGCAGCAGCTCACTTCAATTAAATCTCAACTCGAAGACGTAAATGCACAGATTGATCGTTACCGCGAAAAACAAGAGGCTAACTCGACTCATCTCGAGACGTATCAAACTGAAATTGAAAATGGTCAGCTAGAGGTTGAAAACGTAGAGACCTCCAACCGTGATCTCGCCGATAACCTCTCGGAGAAAGAAACGTTCCTTAACCTCTTGAAGGATCAGATCACTCAAATCCTTATGTCGATGCAGGAAAAAGAAACGGAACTCAAAGACATTAATAATCGAGTGAATAAGATTGAGAAAGAAAACGTTGAACTAGAACTCAAGGTTAACCAAGCGATCCAGGAAGAAGAAATTCTTGTGAAAGATATCTTCGAGCGCTACAAGATCGATCTTCGTGCCACCATCATGAAGCACATGGAACTCACGAGTGATAAAGTTCCTGACCTAAAGGACATCTCAGCGATGTACTGGATGGAAACAGAAGAAGGCCAAAAAGAAATCGAGGCGATGGCTTACGAATTCGAACGCCGCTTCCCTGGCCAGGTGAAAGAAGCGAAAGAAAAATACAAAGACTACAGAACTGAGTTCAACCGCTTAGGTGAAATTAACTGGGCCGCCATCGAAGAGTACGATCGCCAAAAGCTTCGGTACGATTTCCTTAAGTCCCAAGAAGAAGAGCTTAAAAAATCTCTTACAGATCTTCAGACGGCCATTTCACACATTGATGAGAAATCTAAAGAAAGATTCAAAGAAGCATTCACTGAAGTTAACGAGCGCTTCTCAAAAGTCTTTCCAATCATCTTTGGTGGGGGAGAAGCGAGACTCGAGGTGACCGGAGATCTTGATTCTATCGAGTGCGGGGTCGACATCATCGCGAAACCTCCTGGCAAAAAAATGCAGTCTATCACGCTTATGTCTGGTGGTGAGAAAGCGATGACAGCTGTGTCCCTCATCTTCTCCATCTTCTTAGTGAAGCCATCTCCATTCTGTTTATTGGATGAGGTTGATGCTCCCCTTGATGATGCCAACGTGGGCCGCTTCAATGAGCTCCTTCGTGAGATGAGCGGAGAGTCGCAGTTTATTTTGATCACGCATAATAAGAAAACAATGGAACTCAATGACACACTTTATGGTGTGACTATGCAGGAGCCCGGCGTATCAAAAGCCGTCTCTGTGCAGCTTCATTAGTGGTTTGTGGACAGGGGAAAAGTAACTTCAGTAAGAGGAAGCTTTCCCCTTTTTTAACTTAAGGTCATATGAAATTAATTCTCACTTTTTTATTTTTTGGGATTTTTGTATCAAGCTTTGCTCACTCCAAGAGCTTTGTTCCCTCATCCTTCTCTGCTAATTTCGAAGAAAGTTTTGTCTCCATGGCGAGCGGAAAAGAAAAAAAAAGTTTTGGAAAAATTGATTATAAATATCCGGGTAACATCAAGTTCGACAAAACCTCCCCAGAGCCTTCAACGTTTGTCAGTAATCCTCAGAAGAGTTGGTATTATAATCCTCCCTTTATTCCTGGAGAAGAGGGGCAGGTCACGATCCAGAAATCAAACAAACTTCCTCTTACGAAATTTCTAGATTCGATTAAAGACGGAATGGAAGGTTCAAAACTTTTCACCAGCAGCTACAAAGCGCAGGATTTGATTCTTAGCTTTGGCCCACAAATGCAAAAAGACACTTCACTTAAATCTGTAACCCTCCATAGTGCAAAAGACGCCAAGCTCGTTGAGCATATGAAAGAGTTCGAAAATCTCACGCTTGAGTACACGGATGGAAGAAAAGTTAATTTGAAATTTATAGAAATGAAGGAGGATGTTTCATTCTCTGCGAATTATTTCATCTTTACCGTGCCAGAAAAAACTAAAGTCACAACAAATTAATGGGTAGACGCCGTGACTGGAATAATCACCGGGGTAGGAGTTTTCTGTCCTCCTCGCTCAACTAAGACCAACACATACCCAACTAAAGCAAAACCCGGTTTATGGCTCTTCATCCCCAGCTCTTCAATGTACTGAAGGGCAATTTTATTTTCAATCGTTGTTCCGTTCAGAGAGGCCGTGTCTCGGTAATCAGCATCTTCGAAAGTTGAGATAATATTTTTCTTGTAGTTTAAGAGTGCCGCCACGCTGAATTTTACCTTCGTCTGTGCTGTTGGGTGATCAACACTCGCTTGAATGATTTGTGTTTGTACTTGTTCACTCGCCACAATATCGCGAATGAGTTGATCTGGTCGGTGTTGATCAAATTCTTCTGCTCTGAGATCCCCCACCATTCCGATGGTGATAGAAGCTGCGGTGAAACCCCAGTGTGGAATTTTTGTGAGAATCTTTTTCGCTATCGTCATCCCTAAACCTCTCGTGACAGCTGATCTGGTTATCAGTCCCCGGATCATTTTAGACATCGTGTTCTTAAAGATATTATTAGAGAGAGATTTTGCAATTTGCATCTGGGCAAAGCTAAACAGAGTTCCAAGTCCTTTTTTCATTAAGGCAAACTTCGCCGTGATCGAAAGAACCGCTCTCGAGAGAATTCCGTGAATCACATTCTCTATTGCAGCACCCGCTGTGGTATTGAGGAACATTCTTCCGGCGATCGAGAATCCTTTACCGAGCCATTTCATAACAACACTTCCACTTAACCAAATGGCGACATCCGCTGCGATAAGGACATAGAAGTCTCGGTTATTGGCGTGTCCTAATTTTTCTGATGATCGGCGGTAACCATCTGTCAGAATGGCACGCATGATGGATGTTTGTTTGAGGTTCAAGCGCTCGAGTCCCATGCCTTGACTACGGTCCAAGCGGAATTTAATTTCTTCAAGGTCCAGCATCTCGCTAAAAAATTCTTTCTGGCTGGTATAGAGATGAGAAACGGCGATCGATAAGTAAGACATGACCGATATGGCGAGAACGTTGAGGTGCATGCCGATAGTCGTGTGATAGCGAGAGAAAAGTTTCTTCTCGATGACGTCAAAACCAAAAGGATGCTGGCCCTTAATGTCATATCTTACAAAACCATCATCAGCGTTCCACATAAACCACGTATCAATCTTTCCATCATCATCAAAGTCACGACCGTAACCTAAGAGTGGATTGATGCCGGGAGCGAGGCGCGGAAGTGTGCCTGATTCTAATCGAACTTCAGGTCGACCCCAACCATTGGTATAAGTGAAGGCGCGAAGGGTGTGGGTGTAGCCATCCTTGTCGAGGGCCTTGAGAGTTGTGTAAGATTCGCCGAGAGCGAAGGCCTGGAAGGAGCAAAGGAGAAAAAGCAGAAATAAAATGATTCTATTCATGCTTTCATTATTCAATATAAAGGAGAACAGCTGGCCGATTTTGAAGAATCTTCTGGGACTGTTTAAAAGTTGGACGATCGAACTTCTCTATTGTTGTCCATAGGCCTGAACCAAGAATAAAAAGCCCATAACATTTACCATCAAAGTGAGACTGTAAAACATCGCGTTCATAATCTATCCTTGTTAGTTTTTTTTAAGCAGCTAAAGTGAGGCTGATATAGATGTCAGTGGTGTGATCGCTTTTTGAGTTCAAAACCGTATTGCAAGTTTCGTCTACCCAGCTCGAAGATTCTGGTTCGAAGACACAATTGCTATAAATGCAATTAAGTGAAGAAGTAGCTTTTTTATTGCAACCAACGAAGCTGCAATTAACGAATGAACATTTTCTAAAGTGACTGAAGTCAAAGTTGCAATCCTCAAACACACAGTTTTCAAACGTAACCCCCTGAAATTCGCATGCGTAGAAGCTTGAATCAGAGAAAACCACACCTTTATAAGTACTTAGCAAGATTCTTGAACCAGACAGCACTTGCGATGTGATTACGACGTTAGTTAGATGCTCGTCCTTGATTAACTGGTACAACTCTGTGGAGTTATTATCAGTATTTTCAGTTGTTTGAGCGTTCATAACCAATCTCCCGATTGTTTGTTTCTTACTGCAATAATAGCAAGACCGACTCTTTGCGTCAAGCAATTAAATTGCATCAAGATTTTTATTTGCAATCCGACAAGGAATTCAAGGGGGTGGAACATGATCCGCTTTAATCCAGAGTTTCTCGAGAACTTCCTCGCAGTTGTACGTAAGTATATGCAATTACGGGGTGGCTTAACTCAAAAAGATCTTTCAGAAATGATGGACGTGGGAATTTCAACCATGAGCCGCTTTCTCAACCTCAAAACGAGTAACGTTGATGAGCAGTTGGTTGCAAACATCATCGCTACCCTCCAGATCCCGTTGCATGAAATCATCGATGGGGTAGAGGAAGAATCGACAGAGACATTTAAACGACTCGTTCAATTTTATAAAGATCAACGATCTTCCGAGAAGCTGGATGAAGCTCATGCTGAGGACCGTGCTGAGACTCTAAAAAAGACGACGGCCACGATCAATATCGGCGGTAGGAAACAGACCATGCCCTTTGGTGAGAAGACGACCTCGTCGGCCACAAGTACGAATAATAATCGTAATGATATTACGATTCGAGAAAAACTTGAAACCCTCTCGCCAAGACAAAAGGCCTATCTTACGGACTTCCTCAATCTCGACGGACATGACCGGGATTTGATCGTAGACCTTGGGGACGCGATCTTCCGCTACTTCCGTCAAAGGAACGTTGAATTTTAATGAAGACGATTTTTATCACACTTCTCTTTTCTTTTTCTGCCTTCGCAGCTCCGAAGGATATTGAAGTATGGTTTCTTTCAAATTCAAAAGTCGCTCAACTTCAAAAACTTATTCATAGTGGAATCCGTTACTATCCTCTGCGTGCGGAACTTGAGTGCCAGCAGATGGGGGACTACTGCTTTGATCCACAGTTTGGTTTGTACAAAAAAGATCAACCTGAATTAGAAGTGAGCACCGTAAAAGTTGAAGAAGATGGGCCCGCCATTCCGGCCGCTCATTCTATTGATCGCGAACTTATCGACTGTGATGGAAAAAACTATTTTGACATCTTCTGTGGAAAGGCCCGAAAGGAAGCCCAACCTGCGGTTACAAAACTCGATCTTTGGATCGATACCTCTGCTTCTTTACATGAATTTGATTTCGCTGATAAAGACGGAAGTTGTCATCGGAAAAACCTGGTTAAGGCCCTCGACTCGACCTGTGGTTTTAATCAGAAGGTGAACGTCATGATGTTTGATACCCAGATTAAGCAGGCCGGAAGCATGAGTGATCTTTGTATTAACCAAGGACTCAATGACTACAAACGCTTGATAGACTGGATCGAGCGCTCGGAAGCAAAAAAACTCGTCATCATCACCGACATTTACGAATTTCATAAAGAATTCTCTGACTACATCGAGAGCAAGCACGGGCACTTCCGTGGAGACAAAGATGCACTCACCGCTAAGCAGATGGAAGAACTCGCGTCCACACTTGCCAAATCCTGCCAGTAATCCGAAAATCGGCCCATGAATTTAAAGGCCCTGCTTGATTGGTCATCCAAAGAACACCACACTCTCCCGTGGAGAAAATCCCGTTCACTTTATAAAACTCTCGTGTCTGAAATCATGCTCCAGCAGACAACCGTGGGGACAGTTAAGAATCACTTCGACCGCTTCCTTGTAAAATTTCCTAATCTTAAGAGCCTCGCCCTTGCGAGCGAGGATGAGCTGCTCGTGGCATGGAAGGGGCTTGGTTATTATCGGCGTGCGCGAAGCTTGAAAAAAATTGCAGAGGCGCTCTACCGTGATCACGAGGGAGAGTTTCCTAAATCCGCTGAAGAACTTCAGAAGATTTCAGGTATCGGGCCCTATACTGCTAATGCGCTCCTCTCGATTGGGATGGATGAACCAGCACTTGCCCTGGATGCCAATCTTGAGCGAGTGATCGCACGCCTCTTTGGACTCAAATCTCCGAAAGGAATAAAACTTCAGAGAGAGATTCAAATCCTTTTCAATACTCGGAAAATTTTTGCAACAAAGGCTTCTCCTCGGGCCCTAAATGAAGCCTTGATGGATCTAGGTCGAACAATTTGCCAGGCGAGAAAAGCAACCTGTGAATTGTGTGTGCTAAAGAAAGATTGTGTGGCTTTCCATGAGGGAAAACCACTTTTATATCCGACTGGCTCAGAAAAAGTATCTGCCGCTAAGAAGGTCGATCATGAGTTGAAGCTCTTAAGAGTTTTCGTGGTTAAGAAGGGAAAGCTCCTTGTTTATAAAAAAAATGAAAACGAGTGGCTAGCGGGACAATATGAAGTTCCAACCTTCATTTTAAAAACGACTGATCCTAAACTCGCTCAGTATCCAGCAGTTAAGTATAAACCCTCAAAACAGTCAGCCCTCTTAAAAACGGGGATCACAAAGTATTCGATTGAAAATTTTCTAGAAGTGTTAGAAGAAAAACAATTGAAGAGCTTGGGGTTTGAGAGAAAGACCGAATGGAGAGAAGTCGCCGCACCGGATTCAAATTTTTCCACAGCGACCTTGAAAGGCTTAAAGGTTTTAGGTTTTAGTTAGTGTGACTGTACCCGAAATAAGCAGAAGAGATTTGAGCTCGTGAGGACTGAGAGCGGAACCTCTAGACAATACTTCCCGCAAAGATAGGAGTTTGCCTTATCATCACGGGTGATCTGGATACCTTCGGTGAGTTTTTGCTGAGACTTCTGAGTGCATTTATTCTGAGACTTAAATTCCCCAACAAAAACTAATCGAGCTTGCTTATCGGAAAGAAGATAAACATACGAGGACCACTTTTTTGAGGTTAAAAAATAACTAGCAGTAAGAACCACGAACAGTGATACCACTCCGGTGATCTTCATCTTAAGATGAAGTCTTTTCTTTTTAGCTGGATCTACTCTTTCGATCTTCATGAGATTAAGAATTGGCCAGAAATTGCATTAAAAATTTGGGATTGAAATCTGAAGAGGATACTCAGAATAGCCAAGGGTATTATTTCCGTATCCGAGCGTGCCGCTCGCTGTATTGTATCCCCAGCACCAGAGTTCATTAGAGGAAGATATAAAACACGAGTTTTTGTTTCCGCTCGAGAGTGACTTTGCGACAATAGCATCTTCATAAAGGGTCGGAGAGTTAGCAGCTACGTTATGGTCACCAGCTCCCCAACATTTCACAGTTCCGTTCACAACCGCACAAGGATCGCCGTTGGCCGAAACATCTGTCACCCCTGAACTGATCACTTGAACAGGTGACTTAACAAGGACTCCAGAGGCGACTCCGTTACCAACATTACCAACGTCGTTCAATCCCCAGCAGTAAAGAGCACCATTAACGATGGCACAAGTATAATTGTCTAATTGGGAGATCACGACTTTAGTCACTCCGCTTGAGATCACTGTTTTAGGAAGATAAGAATCATTTGTAGTTCCATCACCGATTTGTCCGTAGGTATTCGTTCCCCAACATTTGAGAGCACCACTCACAACTGCACAGGTAATTCCGCCGTTTGTGGCAACGTCAGTTACTCCACTGGCGATCACGGTTTCAGGAATGAGAACTGGTATCACAGAGATGGTACCATCACCAATTTGGCCATAACTATTATCGCCCCAACATTTAAGAGCACCGCTCACAATCGCACACGAATTTTCGGAACCGGCAGCGACTTTCTTTACTCCACTACCAGCCGGAATAATCGAGAGAGGTAAATTAGAATCAATTTGTGAGTTATCGCCGAGCTGGCCAGAAGCATTGCTACCCCAGCACTCAAGGCCTCGATCAACGACCGCACATGCGTGATTTGATCCAGTGGCGACGTCATAAACTTTTTGCGTGATAACTTTTTGAGGTGAGTATTGATCGGTGTTATTTCCATTTCCGAGCTGCCCAGAACCATTGTAACCCCAGCACTCTAGACTTCCAAAATAAATGGCACAGCTAAACTCATCACTCACTGAAATTTTTCCATAACCTTGAACAATAACCAAGTCGGCATCTTCAGCATTAGGAAGCGGATGAGTATCGTTATAATCGGAAGCCTCGTTGGCCTGTTTAATATCAGCATGCTCACGACAAGAAAGCGTCGTTACAATGAGAAGGGCCGGAATAATAAAGCGAAAAGAAAGCTTCATAATTACCTCACAGTATTCATCGGATAAGTATGAGAAAAACCTTACAGAATTTATGGGATATTTTTTAAGTCATCGGATTTGGGTGTCGATCCATAAAATAAATTTATATTACTTAACAATGATACAGCCCTTACCACCAGCTCCGCAGATCATAGTACCAACACGTCTTGAACCACCACTATAAGGATCACTTGGTGGGCTACAACGGACCCAAACTTCCTGCGCCATTCGACCGTCACGCAGACGAATCTCTTCATGTTTAACAGCTAGGGCAACTCCTATTCCACAGTCTATTCCTTTATGGGTAGAGTAGAGTCGGTTGTTGGCCGCTTCCTCAGCAGTTGCATAAGTCATTCCTACCCCACGAGAGTAGATTGTTTTTGCTTTTAAGCGAATGGTATCTGTCCAAGGACGAGACTCACAAATATTCTCACCTTGTTCGCAAGGAACGACATCGGCCATAGCCGCAAAAGATGTCATGAGAACTAAAAATAAAAATACATTCTTCATATGTTCCTCTCAATTATTTAATAATGATACAGCCCTTGCCACCGGCCCCGCAGATCATTGAACCGAGTCTTCTTGGACCAGAGCTTACTTCAGGAGTCTTTGGAGTACAGTCCACCCACACAGTTACGTAGCCGTTGCGTTTATTTTTGATCACCTTCACAGCATTCATCCAGCAAAGCTTATCAACGTCATGCTTGGTATGATTCATTCTTCTGAAGTATTCATCACCAAAGTTATCAATGATGTAATCTCCATAAGCCTCTACAAAAACTTCTTTGGCATGGTCACGAGCTTCTTCGTAGCTGTAGCCATTGCCTTTAGCGTAGTAGGTATTTGATTGGCCACTCACCCATTGCCCAAAGCTTCTTGTGTTAGAGCAGTGGTTCTCCTGAGGAGCGCAGGGAATTTCCTCAGCGAATGAAGCAAGAGAAACCATAGATAATGTGAGCAAAAGAATAAATTTCATAAATACCTCTTGGACCTATCTTAAGATGAGTTCAATTGATGGAGATATTCTTTGTAATTTTTGATCAGGCCGTTGAAAGATTTGACAGTCTTCCTGAAAAAAACCGAGATCAGGAATAAGCCGGATTCTGTATTAAACCATCATTCCTCTAGGACTTAGATTACCCTAAGCCTCTTGCACCCTACCCGTGAGCTCCTCGGACAGACTCAACGCTCACCTACATGGGCTTGCACCTCGTAGAGTTTACCTGGTTTCACTACGCACTGACTTTCGTCAGCCATACATACTTTCTGTTGCACTTGTCCTCACCTCGCGGTGGACGGGCGTTACCCGCTACGATGCCCTATGGTGTCCGGACTTTCCTCCCCCTTGCGGCGGCGACGGTCCCCTGATCTCGGTTGGGGCGCATAATACCCGTGACTTATGCAGAGGCGCAACCCCCCACTCAAGTATTTTCATTTTTAACCGATGAGCCCAATATCATGGAGGCCCTAATGAAAAATATGACAACTGCTTTATTGATTCTATTCTCGCTTGCTCTCGTCTCTTGTGGGGGAAAAAAGGGTGGAAGTAGTGATAGCGGATTTAGCACTAGTGCTTATTCTACAGCCGAGACTCAAGTTAACTTCCAGACCGGAGCTGTGACTTCGAATGGCGTAACTTACTCCCTCAATCAGATCGATCAACAAAGCCAAGACATCATTAAGAGAGCTTCTCTTTTGGTGGGTCAGCAAAATATTCGTGCCGTTGATTCAACTCAGCAGATTTACCGCGCTAACATGGTTGCGAAAATTATTCAGGGTTATGGTGGACAACCTCAACCAGGTTACAATGGCCAGTATCAGCCGGGTTACAACGGTCAACCACAACCAGGCTATGGTCAACCCCAACAGGGCTATAACGGCGGGAACCAATTGAGTGTTCAGTCGTGTGTTTTCATTAACCCGTAATCAATTATTTTAAGCACCAAACGGGAGGAAGATCCTCCCGCATTGGTGACACTGTTTTAAATCTTTGTGCATGTCGATCTCAATCTCATCTTGCTTAGAAATCTTATACCGACAAAAATAACAACTTCCCTGATCCGTTCGCGTGAAAGGTCCGAGGGCAAGATTCTTTTTTAAGACCCTCTGATAGAGACTTTGAAAATGATCCGGTAATTCTTCTTCTAGAAATTTTAATCTCTCTTCGTACTGAGAAACTTCTTTAGCGAGAGTTTCATGTTCCAGATTCACTTCACCTTCGATCTCATAAATGGTCTTGAGAAGTCCCTCTAGAAAATTCTTATTGTCATGAATCTCAAGATGTTTGTTTTCAATCTCTGTTAAAATATCCAGTCCTGAATTTTCTAATTTCTCAATTTCATTTTCAAAGCGGAGAATTTTTTCGCCATCTTCGCCAAGGCTGCGAAGATTTTCTTTTTGGACGGATGCAAGGGTGAGCTTTTTTTCCGTTTCAAACAGGTTTTGTTGCAGCATATTCAGCTCATGATTGAGCTTTGTTGTTTGCATCAAGTTATCGTCTCTTCGAGCGAAGAGCTTGGAAATGCGTTCTTGCTGATCGCGCATTTTTTGTAAGTGGTTGATTCTCATTTTTCCGAGGGAATCAATTTCTTTTAATTTGTAAAACCATTCGAGAGTCACTTTAATTTTCTCCCTCTTTCGTCGATACTAGTTAGTACCATGAACTCTAAAATAACCTACCTCAAAAAGCTCGAACTCTTCAAGGAATTGGACAACTATAAAGATGGCCAGTTCTTTGCGATCGCTGATCAGAGAATCAAGAACCACTTGCCGCAGTGGATTCAGTTTTCTCCGCATGTTTTCTGGTTGAAGTCCCCGGAGGAAGAAAAAAATCTCACGACCTACGGCCTTGCCACGGAGTTCTTTTTAAAAAATGGGATTCACCGCTCATCAAGGCTTTATGCCTTTGGCGGTGGAGCTACGACTGATTTGGCAGGTTTTGTGGCAGCGACGATTCTGAGAGGAATTTCATGGTGTGCAGTACCAACAACTTTGCTGGCCATGATCGATGGATCTATTGGCGGTAAAGTAGGTATCAACATGCCTCAGGGAAAAAATCAGATCGGTGCTTTCCATCTTCCTGAAGAAGTTTTTATCTGTGGTGATTTTCTCACGACCTTAACAGAAAAAGAGTGGATCTCCGGCAAAGGTGAGATGCTCAAGTACGGCTTTCTTTCAGAAGAAGTGTTTAACCTGATCGTTAAAAAAGCTCCGATTGAGCAAATTGCTCACGTCTGTGCTCTTCATAAGACGAACGTCGTTGAAAATGATTTCAGAGAAGAGGGAGACCGCATTCTCCTAAATCTTGGTCATACCTTTGGGCATGCCTTTGAGCCCATGCTTAAGATCTCGCACGGCCATGCAGTGGCCATGGGCCTTCGTTACCTACTCAAGGTTCTTAAGATGACTGAGCCTCTTCTTGAGTGGGATAAAATGGCAAAAGCCCTCTCTCTTCCAATTGAAAAATACGACATCGCACATTTTCCACTCTTTGATGTGAAGGCCTTTATTAATTATATTGAGCACGATAAGAAAAAGACTGAAGCGAATTTGCGCTTGGTTCTCGTCAAGGCTATAGGATCCTGTTATGTTGAAGAAGTTCCGATGAAGGAATTTAAAAAACAGATCCAAACCTATGAAGAGTTTAAGGCTTAAGCCAGGAAAGTTTCCATCGATCATTACCCTTCCGGGTTCAAAGTCTTACGCCAACCGTGTGCTGATTCTCGCCTCCGTCAAGCTAACTCCATTTACGATTTATGATCTGCCTGAATCTTCGGATGTCACTTTTCTCGTTGAGGGGCTCATCGAGTGTGGTCTCAAAATTGAAATCGAAGGGACGACGTGCAGGATCTTAAATTCTTTTCCGGCCTGTGAAGAGATTGGAGCTGAAATCAAAGTCGGCGAGGGTGGCACCACCGCTCGCTTTCTGGCGGGACTTTTACTGAGAGGGAAGAGGCCCTACACACTCATCCTCGGGGACCGGTTAAAAGCAAGGCCTTGGGAAGAATTTGTAAAGCTTGTGAATCAATATGGCGGTCAGGCGCGACTTGAAGGAGAAAAATTATTTCTTCAAGGCCCAGTAAAATTTCCTACTGAGATCAAAATTGATTGTAAGCGCACGACTCAGTTTGCCTCTGGCATCCAACTGGCCTTTGGAGAACTAGGTGTTACTGTCGTCCCAGAAAATATGACCTCGTCTCAAAGCTACTGGCAAATGACTGAAATTTTGATGACCATCATCCGCTCGATGAATTCATTTTCTGTTCCTCTTGATTGGAGTTCGGCCAGTTATCCTCTGGCCTTTGGGGCGCTCAAACAAAATATTTTCTTTCCGCATTTAAGATACGAACCAGAACAGGCCGATGCTAAATTCTTTGATCTTTTGAATTCACTCGGGGCCCTCAAGGTAAGTAAAGAAGGGATCGAAGTGAACCCGATCCAAAATCCAACTTCAGTGAAAATAAACGTTAGTGATTCTCTTGATCTCACACCGGCCTTGAGTTTCCTTCTTGGCCACTTACCCGGACGCCATGAAATCTCCGGGATTCAGAATCTTGTTCACAAGGAAAGCGATCGTCTTAAAGAAGTGATCGAACTACTTTCTCAATTTGGTAAGAGGGCCTTTGTCCAAAATGACATACTCTTCATCGAGGGCTCTCCAGAGGTTCAAACCATTCCTACTGACCTGAAATTTCCGGATGACCACCGCATGGTGATGACCGGCGCCTTGTTTCTTCTCCATCATGGGGGAGGGACGCTGACCCCAGCTGAAGCCGTAAATAAGTCTTATCCTCGATTTTTCGCCCTGTTGGCCGATTCCATCCTCCCAAATTAGCTCCTTTTCACTCCGGGAATCTTTACAGATAGTAAGGCTTAAAGAAACATTTATGTTATTTCCACCTTCAACCCAAACGGGAAAGTTATGGTTTATCGAGTCTTATTTTTTATTTTATTGTTCGTTCATTCTGCCTGGGCGCAGGAAGCGGATCTTATAAGCGATTTTTCCGAAGGTATAAAAAAATATAGTGTTGGGACTCTGGACACCCAAGCCTTTTGTTATGAAACAAAAGACGGACAAAAAGGACACCAACTCGATCGTCCACAAAGAATTGCTTCTCTCAGTAAGATCTTCACCACTTTCTTTGCCTCTGAAAAACTCGACCTTGAAAAGAGATATGAATTAAAAATCTACGTAGCTGGAGATGCTCTCCATATCGAAGGTGGACGCGATCCCTATTTTGAAGAAGAAAAAATGTTTCTTCTGATGAAGGCCTTAAACGAATTGGGCTACAAATCTTTCAAGACCGTTACGATGGATGCCAATTTCTTTTTCACGGACGAAGCACAGTCTGAATATCACGAGATCACTCCGAAGTACGTCCTCTCTAGACTCGCTTTCTACTTGAATAAAAAAAATCGAAAGGCCCTCAGAAGTAAATGGTCTTCGGTTCAAAACTTTGCAGGGGAAGAGGGGATAGACTTCCAAAAAATAAGTCTGCCACAAGTAACAGCTTCACAAGTCTCTTTGGTTTCTTCAAATCCACTGAAAGACGCTGCACCGACCATTTTTACTCATCGCTCTCTCCCTCTAAGACTTTTGATTAAATCCATGATCGTTCAATCCAAAAACATCGTAGCGCAAAATCTCTATCTTGAGGCCGGCGCTATTCAGAGATTTACTGATTTCATGGTTGAGCGTGGGTTTAACGCAAAAGAGTTTGTGTTTTACACGGGATCTGGTCTTCCTGTGATCAATGCAAATTCCCGCCTCGATAATCTTGCCACGTGCCGGGTGATACTTCGTCTTATTCCGTTGTTAGAAAAAAGCTTAGCAAAGCATGGACTCGCCTTGAGTGATATTCTTGCTGTGTCTGGTGGAAAAGATTTAGGGTCTTTCCGATCTCGCTTTAAGCAATATCCAGAGACCAATGAAGCTGTTTTGGCCAAAACAGGCACCTTGATGCAAACCTCTGCTATATCCGGAGTCTTACTGATCGATGGAAATATCCCTTTCGCTATTCTGGATAATGGCACCAACACTTCTGGATCCCGTGAATTTCAAGATTATTTTATTTCGCGCATGTTCTTTCATTTGGGAAATCCCACTCCCATGAACTACACTAAGATATCAATTTTCCCTTGGAACACAACGGAGTTTCTAGCTACTAGTATCCGTTAATCATTGAACAAAGAGGTTTTATGAAGAGGTATTTTATTTCCATGCTTTCTATTCTCACGCTTTCTGCCTTCGCCGAGGACGGAAAAGTTCTTAAGGTGATGGGTGGCGATAACGCCTACGTCTCCCGGTCTGGTGCCAAGACAAAGCTTGCAGTCGATACCGAGTTAACTGTCGGCGATGAAATCTTTAGTGAGGACGCTGTCCTTGTGATTCAAGTCTATCCAACGACTCAAATTTCGATAAATAAGAACAGTCACATTAAAATTGATCAGAATCTCATCGATGACAATGGTGTAAAACAAAAGACAACATCTGTCATTGGGTTCATCCATGGAATGATTCGCTTGGAAGTCTCAAAAGATAAAAACGAAGAAGTGAATCAAAAAGTCCAGGCCGAAGGAATCGCCTTCTCTGTTCGTGGCACAGACTTTGAAATCTCGAATGATGAAAATGATGATGTCGACTTAGATGTGCATGAAGGTGCCGTTGAAGCCTCTTCACCTTATGTTCAAACCTTTGTTCCAGAAATCATTAAAGCAGGAAAGGGTTTTCGTTATAACCGTAAGCAGAGGAATTTTGCTTCTCGCGCCTTTGGCCCTCGATTTAAAAATCATCCAGGATTTTTATCACGTCAGGAAGTTCGAGGCCGTTGGATGAAGATTAAGGCAATGAAAAAAGAAGGGCACAAATCAATCATTCAGGAAAAAAGAGATGCCCTTAAAAGTCATCGTAGAGGACGCAAGAACTAATAATCTGAATCCTGATCCTCGTCGCTATCTTCATACTGATCTTCATCATCATTCAGATCGCTTCCTTCGTCGCTTGTGCGGCGAGGGAGCTTCTCATCCTGTGACTGTCGATCATCTCTGATAGTTGTTCCATTACCCTGTTCTCGTGACAAATCTTGGCCCTGAGTGGTGTTAGTCTGCATCTGAGAGTCAGGGCCCTGTTGTGCTTGAGAGTCAAAAGTGTATGAGAGTAAAAGTGCGGCGCTGGCAAGAAGAAGAGTCTTCATGTTTCCTCCTCGATAAGGTTAGTCAATTGAACCCTATCAAGGTGAGGAGGGATACTTAATCTACGGTGAAGATTTTAACCGATTAATTTGATCGGTGGTGGTTCATCGGCGTCCATCTCATCTTCATACTGCTCATTTTTTGAAGATCTAAAGACGGTGTGTTGTTTGCGATTAATTAAAACTTCTCCCCAGGTAAGAACGAGGCAACTTTTTAGTTTTTCGCTGAATTCATCTTCCATATCATCCGAGTCAAAAAGAGAGTTGAAAATGTTCATCAGTACACACAAAACAATTCCAACAAGAGAGGTGTTCATCGAGTAGGCGATGTTGGTCAGAAAGGCGTCCATGGTTTTTTTAGTCATTTCTGGATTCGAGAGATCCATGTGAGTGAGTTCCGGAAGACCTTGCATAATTCCTACGAAAGTTCCGAAAATCCCACCGATAACAAAGAGACCTGGTAAAAGATTAAGAATTGAATTGAGAGAATGGTTTCCGAATACACCGAAGAGTCGGTTATACGCAGGATTGGTTCTTCCCGCATAGTTAGTGATTTGTTCAAAATCTGGCTCACTTTGACTTTGATCGTAGTAGCGTGCCTGCATCGTCACATCTTTAATCAAACGACGCGAACCTTCAATTAAAAGAAAAACTCGGTCTGTCATTGTCGTTACATAATCAAGCTTACGGCGCATCCTTTGAATCTTCATTTCATAGAGTTCATCGTGGGCCACTGTCATCAAATGATTTATCAGTGAGAAGTAATTAGATTTAGCTGATTCTACTTCCGGGCTCATCTTTTCTTTTTCAATCAAGAAAACATAAATCTTTTTTTCAATCTGCTTGGCATAAATCAATTGTGATTTTTTCAGGAACCATAAACAAAACTTTGCACAGATCCCAACCCCGAAGGCGAAGAACATGAAAGGGATGAGGTGATCGTTGGATATTTCCAAAAATTTCTCGATCATCGTTTGCATCATCATAAAACTTCTCCGTTTACTTCTGAGTAACTTTATCTTTTAAGTTAAATCGTAGGGTGACTTTTTGGAAAACTTCACAGTTATAAATCCCACAGAAACCTTTCTGCTTTTGTTGCGAAGCCTCTGGCAGCTGGACCAGGTCATCCATCGCTTGCAGGTATCCAGTCCCAGTGACTTTGATTAAAGGGATCATTTCATTTTTATGATCAAAGGCGAGGTCATGGGTCAAAAAGGTAAAATCAAAAATACTTTTGGCCCGGCGGTAGGACAGGTCAAGGTTGTAGGTCATGGCCTTTCTTTCATCCACACTCGCAAGCGCCCTTGGGTTCACGTATTTTCCTTTGAATGAAGGAGAAGATGATCCAATGATTTCCACCGAGGAAATCGCACCTGCGTATTTCTTATTTTCAAAGAGGCTCTTGGCGTAGAGAGGAATGAAGGCCTTGAGCTCTTCTTTCATTGAATCTTTAAGAACTGCACTATTGTAATCATAATAGGCGTGTTTAAAGAGAACTGTGACGTCACCCGTAGATGGGTTAACATGAACATTGAGGCCAGAGTTGCGCATTTTATTTCCGAGAGCAACTGTGATTTCTTTACGTAGGCCTTCGGTTGCCTTCTGGTATTTGTCTTTGAGACCAGCAAGCTCTGCTTCTTTTTCACTCTTAAGATTTTGAAGTTCAATATCTTTAGCGGCAGCGAATTTCGCTTTATCACTTTCAGTTTGTTTTTTGATGTTTTGCATTTCAGCAGCTGTTGCAGCTGCGAGTTCTGCCTTTTCTCTTTCTTTCGACTGTCTTAGGTTCTCAAGCTCTCCCTTAGACTGTTTCAGGAGACTCTCTTTCTCTTGCTGAATACGATCAATTTCAGCTTGTGAATTCTGAGCGATGATTTCTTTTTCACGAGATAAGCGATTGGCCTGAACAATAGATGCCTTGTAGAGCTGCTCTTTTTCCTGACGAACCATGGCCTCAGTTTGTTTTACTTCTTCAAGAACTTTTTCTTTTTGAACCAGGGCGTGATTCAAATCCTTAAGCTCTCTTGCCTGACTGGCAGCAAGAACTTCTTTATGCTTGAGCTCTTCAACTCGCTTCTCGATTTTTTGAATCTCTTTAGTTCTGGTCTCAACCTCTGCCGTTCTTTCTTCAAGAACTTTCTGCTTTGATTCGACCTCATCTTTCAAAGAAGCAATCGCGCGATCTTGGGTCTTGATCGTACTCGCGGCTTCATCTTTAATTTTATTGATGATGTCTTCTTTTTGCTTCACTCGTTCAGAGACCTTGATCGAATCGATCATCATGGTCTTAATCGATTCCTGATAAACATCGAGCTCTTTTTCTTTCTCCCGAGCGAGTTCGGCCATCTTCTCTTGATACTCACGAGCTTCTTTAGCATCTTCACGCATTTTGAGAATGCCGGCCTTCAACTGGTCGTATTCTTTTTTTTGCTCTTCAGTGAGTTCCGTTTCAAGTTTTCTTTCGTATTTTGCGACCGTCGTTTCTAATTTCTTTCTTTCATTTTGTGAACGTTGTCTTTCTTGAATTACGGTCACACCCGTATTAATACTCGATACGACATACATAAGTAGAAATACAAATGACATGACCATAAACAAGTCTGAATATGAGCCGAAATCAATGGAACTGACTTTCTTCTTCTTTCTCATAGTCCACGGATCGGGCTTATGAGAAAAAAATTAATGAATTCTGGAATAGAATATGGCCGACGGAATTAGTGGGCTTGAAGTTTGCTTTTTATCTTGCGAACAAAATAGCCAACCACAGGGATATGCTCATAAACCATCTCGCCTAAATCAAAGTAATCACGGTGAGAGATTGCCTGGCCATCAGTATTGAACTTGATAATGGAGCTCCCATGAAGCAGGACGGGTTTTCCATCGTTGAGCTTTTCAGTCGACATTGTCATGATCCAAACGGCGATGACTGTGTCTTTATCCTGGAACATTTGGGGGAATTCAAACTTGATGTCTTTTAAATTCTCGTAAAGACCGCTGTAGTAGTTTTTAAGGTTCTCGGCCCCTTTAATAGATCCAACCGGATCTGTGAACTCTGCATCAGGATGGTAGAACTCCGTCACGAGGGACATATTTTCTTTGCTCGAGTTATTGTAGAAATACTCAACCTTTTGGGGATTTGTAAGAGTTTTCAAATTTTGTCCCCAGGTAAGAGTTGTAAACAGCAAAGCCATTGAGAGTGTGATGTATTTCATATAAAACTATTATATCTATAATGAGTCTCAAGGGGAGAAGTTTTGTTCTTAAAAATTTCAGCAGCAGTTTTCATTTTTATGAATTTCTTCTTTTTGATTGCGGTCATTAAAAAGAAATTTTCAGTGATCGACATCGGCTGGGGGCTCGGTTTCATCCTTGTTGCCCTGATAAGTTATTTTCATCATCCTATGAGTGTTAAGAATGCTGTCCTTCTCTTGGTTGTCACTGCCTGGGGCTTAAGACTTGCTGTCTATATACTCCTTCGCAGTAAGGGGCAGCCCGAAGATCCTCGTTATACTAAAATGCGAAACGAGTGGGAGCCGAAAGCCAATCTACACGCGTATTTTAAGGTTTTCCTTCTTCAAGGCCTTTTTATGCTCATTATCTCCCTGCCAGTTTCGGTGGGTATGATGCAAGAAAATCAATCGTTGACTTGGATTAATTATCTTGGAGTGGCCGTGTGGTTCGCGGGATTTGCTCTTGAAGTGGTTTCAGATGCGTACCTGGCATGGTTTATCAAGCAACCACAGAATAAAGGAAAACTTTGTACCACAGGCCCGTGGAGAATTTGTCGTTATCCTAATTACTTGGGAGAAATTTCTTGTTGGTATGGGGTCTATCTTCTGGCACTTGGAAATCTTAGTTGGTGGACGATTATAGGTCCTATCATGATTAATCTTCTCATTATTAAGCTGAGTGGAGTGTCTCTTGGCGAAGAGAGAAAAAAGAATAAACCAGGATACGCCGAATATGCTCGTCGCACGCCGCGAGTTCTACCTTTTAAAACAAACTCAAATACCACACCTCCGTAAAGCAAAAGACCAAGTAAGTGCGTTGAGTTTCATTATGGATAACTTAAATACAACCGCTGGCAGTGATCTGCTTAAATGTGTGCATGAAACAAATCCAAGGAGGATTTATGAATGCACAAGATAAGAATGCCGCACACAACAAGTCTCAATCAGATCTCAAGCGCTCGACACCAGCTTCTGAGAAAAAAGGACAATCAGGTGTTGATTCCTCAATCGGTCAGGGAGTGAAAGGTAAAGGCACGACCAATACTGATTCTTCCACGTTTAACAAACCTCGTAAGTAGATAGATCTTATTTGAGGGGATACTAGTCCCCTCAAATTCTTTTCGGTGCCATTTAGACACTTCTTTTTTATTCAAATCTAACTTCAAGTTCCTCATTCTAACATTTCCGCTCGTGCCAAAATGCACTTATTGTCAGTTTCATTGCCGTATGTAAAAAGGAGGGTAACGGAGGATACACACATGTTTAATCGATTTTTTAGTCTTGCTTTGATTCTTACCCTGGTCACAACACAATCATTTGCCGTCACGGCCCCTGGTGATGGTCTTAAGAGTGCTCTTGATGAGCTTTCTTATTCAATTGATGTAGAAGGTGCGGCCCTTAAACCTGAAACAAAAAAAGAGGCGATCTCTCGCTTTGCCCAGTCACTTTCGGATCTTCGTGCTCAGGGCATGACGAATCAAGAGATGATCAGTTTTGTTCAGTCGCAAATTAAAGATCAAAAAGTTGCTCAAGAAACAGCTGCTCAGTATGCGCTTCTGCAAACGAATAATCTCTCGCAGGAAGAAGTTCAAGGCATCCTTAAAACTCTTGCCACTAAAATGTATGCAAAGGGTGCGAGCTGGAATGGCGACAGCACTCTTCCAACAATCGGAATCATCTTGGGGATTGTTGCCTTGATCGTCGGGATCGAACTCCTCATCGGAAACGATCCTTGTGCTAATGAAGCTTACGCTCGTGGAAATCCTTCTGCTTGTGAAAATTCTTGGTATAACGGTGCTTACTACAATATCTAATTTGTGAGACTTGGGGCCGTCATACAAAGACGGCCTCTTCAATATCAGACTAACGTTCTTTTCTTCTACGATAAGAATTTTTCTCGCCGATGAAATAAAGAATAATAAATTTACCTTTATCGGAGAGATCAATGAAATGGATTTCAATCTCGATTGTCTTGCCCCTTTTCCTTTTTTCATGCAACCCTCAAAAGCAGTACAACTCCATCATAGAGAAGATTGGCTATATTGCTTACAGAACGCCCCTCGATTCTGTTGGAGTCGGTACGATCGTGAAAGGGAAGCCAGATAACCTCATCATTTATACGAAACCAGAACAATGCCTTCCTGAGAAAAATCCAGATGGAACAGCGACCAATCTGAAATGGGTCTCGGATACGGATCTTCCTCAACAAGTTAAAGAAGTGAAGGTGGATTTCTCAGCTGATCTCGCCTTTTTTGGGGCCGCTGGGAATCCGATCTTTGAAATTAAGCCAACGGCGCACTTCGTTTCAAAAGTATCCGTAAAGTTTTCAAATGCCCAAGTTGAATTTATAAATGAGATGAATTTTTGGGCCTACTACAAAAGTAAAATGAGTGAAACCTGCAAGAATGCGATGTCGAAATTTCCAATATTTTGGAAAACGTTGAAAGTTAATAAAATGGAATACATTTTTTCAAATGAAGCAGGTGGCTCGATAAAACTTGATGCCCCAGCTGTTCAACAAATGCTAAATATTAATGTCGATGTTAGCTGGAGCATCAAGGACGATTACACTCTCGTCATTGATACACCCAAGTACATTGGATTCCTCGCAGCTCAGTTGACTAAAGAGTCGATCAATGAAGAGCAAATGAATGTTTATTCAAATCGATTGAATGCTAAAGGTGAGTACATCTGGGAGACGATAACGGCGAAAACCTTTAGGCCAAGTCTGCTCAAAACCTCCACGGTGCGACCTCTGCATTAATTTTCTTCACATTCACTATTTCGACTGAGCGCGAATTTTACAAACACATTGAGTCGTGGAAGGATCTTCGGATACTGGAGACTCAATGAAAAAAAATCTAATTCCCTTAGTACTCATCGTACTTAGTTGTACTTCCATCTCAACTCCTTCTGCTGCTTACAGGACCCCTGCGCGAAATGGACAAGACTGGCCTCAATGGTCCGGAGATACTCACAACAACCACAACCTCACTCCTGAAAATCCGCTCCTAAACCGCGTGAATGTAAAAAATCTGAAAGTTAAATGGTCCACCGATAGCGGATCGAGTGTTGTCTCAACTCCTACTTTTAAGAAAGATGTTTTGTATTTCAATGAGATCTCAAAAATTGGAGTCGGTGGTCTTTTTAAGGGTGGTAATCTCCATGCCGTAAACGCTCAGGATGGAAAAGAAATCTGGTCTCATAAAGTTCAGGACTACACTGGCAACTCGATGAGAGATTTTTCTCGCTCAAGCCCGGCGATTAGTGGGGACATGCTTTTTATTGGTGACTCGATTAATAATGTGAAGTTCATCGCCCATTCAGTTATTGGATTTAAAGGACTCTCGGGTACCTCGATGCTTGGGATTAATCGTCTAAACGGAAAGCTCATCTGGAAAACTGAAGTTGAAACTCATTTCGCCTCTCGTATTACGATGTCTCCGATCGTTGTAGGTGATAAAGTTATTGTTGGAATTTCTTCTATGGAATCTGAGATTCCTGCGGTGAAAGGACCTTTTTATAAGTGCTGTGACTTTAAAGGCAGTATCGTTGCCTTGAATGCGACGACTGGAAAAATCCTCTGGAAAACACGCACCATCGATGATTCACTCACCGATTTTTCGGGAGCTCCCGTTTGGGGAAGCTCACCACCAGTTGATGAAAAACGAAACCGCATTTATGTCGGCACCGGAAATAACTATCATAATCCTAAAGATCTTATTCTCTGTTATCAGGAAGTCATGAGACGAGAAAATCTTCCATCCTCTGATGCCATAAAAAAATGTGCCAGAGAAAAAGATAGCCCGAATAATCGCTTCGATTCAATCCTCGCGGTCGACATCACCTCAGGAAAGATCATCTGGACGAAAAAAACGTCCATTCAGGATGCTTGGAACGTTGGATGTGGATCACCCTTTAATCCGAAGTTTCCTATCCGCACGGAGAAAATCTGCCCAAATCCTGAAGGACTTGATTCAGATTTCGCCCAGGCTCCGATGTTTATTCCCGCTGACAAAAATGAAC
This sequence comes from Bacteriovoracales bacterium, assembly GCA_038322885.1. GTDB lineage: Bacteria > Bdellovibrionota > Bacteriovoracia > Bacteriovoracales > Bacteriovoracaceae > Peredibacter. The sequence continues at coordinate 24,857 of JBBQGK010000003.1, forward strand.
TTGGTTTTGATGTTCTCGCCGTTGGACAAAAAAATGGTGCCTTTTGGGTTATCGAAGCTGAGACGGGAAAGACCATTTGGACCAGACAAGTTGGGCCTGGTGGAAAACTGGGAGGCCATCAGTGGGGCTCGGCCACAGATGGAAAGAAAATTTATTATCAGACGACAAATCTCGAACATAAACTTGTGAAGCTTGATGCTGGAATGTCGAAAGGCAAAACAGTCAATGGTGGATTCTGGGGTGCGGTCGACGTGAAAACCGGAGCTGATCTTTGGCAAACGCCGGATCCTTCGAGTGAGTTTCCGCTTAAGGGTGAAGGCATTAATCACATCATTTACGGGAAAAATCTCGGCCGTGGATTTTTTGCATCGGCGATGGGACCTCTGACATTTTACAATCAAATGCTCTTTGTGGGATCGGTCTCAGGCGAGATGCTTGCCCTAGATGCGACAGATGGAAAAATTCTCTGGAGCTATATGGCGAAGGGAAGTGTGGTAGGCGCACCATCAGTGGTGAACGACACTCTTTACTGGGGAACTGGATACCATATGGGTCTTGAAGGAAATCAGGTTTACGCTTTTGGACTTTAGGTCTTAAAGCGTTTCTAAGGCGATCATAAATTTTGTAAACGCCTGAGCGCGAGTCTCGAGACTCGGCAGATAGACCGCTTCCTTATTTGTATGCATGTCTCGTCCCGTGGGCCCAAGACCGTCGAGGATAACGAGATCGGGACGTGCCAGGTAATTTGCATCGGCACTTGCGCCAGAACGCGAGGCCACAACACTCTTCTTTTCAACTTCAAAAATCTGCTTCGTATAAAGCGAGACTAACTTTGGCGTCTCTTTTTCTGGCGAATACGGGGGAGAGTCATCAACGATTTCAAAAGTCGTGGCATCTTTGATGCCTTTTTTAAGCTGACGTTGATTTGATTCTTTCAAAATTTTATCAATGCTCTTTTGCATTTCATCTCTCACGCGAAGAGAGGAAAATCTGGTATCGACTTTCATCTCGGCCATGCCACAAACGATGTTATATTTATCCTGTCCTCCTGAGAGTCTTCCAATATTTAAAGTGAGATCTTTAGAAAAATTGGTGAGGGCAGAAATCTTTCCGGCGAGCCTACTCATTTCCGTACAAGCATTCACACCTTCTTTAAAGGCACGACCTGCGTGCGCTTCGCGCCCCTTGGTCTTAAAATGAAACCAACGGTTTCCTCTCCGCGATGTCACGATGGACCCGTCATCAAGACTCGGCTCAAAGGAGAGAACGAGCCTGGAGTCTTCTCCGTAACTTTTGAAATTTTTAACGAAGGCAGGGGATCCGATTTCTTCGGAGGGCGATGAGAGTACTCTTAAACTATAGCGAGGAAGGGGGATGTTTTTGAGAAACTCTTCCAGACCTCTGAGAAGCACAACAACTCCGCCCTTGTTATCAATCACACCAGGACCTGAGGCCCAGAGCTTATCATCAGAAATTTTAAAACCTTCGAAGTTTGCCTCCGGCTCAAAAACTGTGTCTGTGTGAACGATGAGGGTGATGAATTTATCTTCCTTCCCGTTTAAGGTTGCAAGAATGAGATCCCCATCTTTACCGCTTGGATCTTTTTGGCGATCAATTTTAAACCCAAGTTTTTGAAGTCTTTTTTCAACCTGATCCTGGACTCGGCTAACATTAGCCGCTTGGTTCGAGCCCGACGGGATATCGACCAATTCTTTAAGGAAGGAGGTCGAATCCTGTGCCAAAAGAGGATGGGAGAAGGTTACTACAACTAATAATAGGAGAATTTTATTCATGAATTAAGCATAAACGATTTTAAGGGATTAGGAGAGGTTTTCTCATGGGCCTTAACCAAGAGATTTAATTCTCTCTTGTATAATTTACTCAAAGAGCATGGGCGTAACAAAATTTGTGGTAGCTTCCGCCAACATTTCTAAATGATATTCGGGAGATTCTATGAAAGTTAGTCTCATCACTCTGGCACTCGCACTTTCTTTTTCTGCTTTCGCAGATTCATCCTCAATGGGATTGGTCCGAGCGAAAAAAGCGATTACATGCTACGGAGCTGACAATCAATCGATCATCTTAAACGCTGCAAGAACCACGCTGACTTATAAAGTTGAAGGTGAAAGCCAAGGGCCAAAGAAAGTTGAAGCTGTGAAGAGTAATAATAAGGCCTTTATTCAGTACTCGAGCGAAGAACTCTCACTGACTTTACGGGCCAAGGGGCAAGGAATTGATACTTTCCAGTATGATGGTGGAGATGCAGAGAGAGTTGACTGCCAATAATATTAAGAGGTCTGAGATAGAATTATCTCAGACCCCAACGTTGTCTTAGTAAGTTATCGTACAGCTAACAGAAGCTTCAAACTCAAGTGAATCAAATTCGTGACCCTGAACCGAAGTCCCTACACAAAGAATTTTTTGGATATCAGTTTTCTTCAGAGATGAGCTGATTGTTTTTTCCGCTTTCGTTAGCTCATTTAACAGCTCTCTCATTTCGAAAGCATCGTTAAATTGATCTTCTTTTTTAGTGGAGATTCTTTTTGTCATGTCTTCGTTTGTAATGTCACAGTAGATTTCTGATTTTTCATAGTTCACATCATCGATTTTTTTGGCACAAGTCACAGTACCAGTAGAAGAATAAACATGGCCCATCCCTCCGTCTGCAGTGCCATACTTCAAAGTAAAGTTACTCAGCATGCGGGCACGAACTCCTGTCACTTTCGCGATGTGAGCTCTGGGAGTGGGAAAAGCCGAGAGAGCGAAACCAAGTGAGACAGCAGTGAGGATGAGTTTCATAAAAATCTCCGTAGAAGGTTTGAAACCTTGATTTATGCCTCCAAAGGCACTTTGTCATTAGAGAGGCATGAAATTAAGTTTCCCCATGGGCTGAACGCTACCTATTTCTAGGAACTTAAGTCCATTTTTCCAGGCAACTTCGTGACGAGAAATCTCAATTGCCTAGGCAGGAAACCGATAAATCTTTATGCGCTTCTTCCTCGCCATAACTCTCGGCCTATTTCTATCGCTCCCATCTTATGGGTACGACTGCACGATCAGTTCTCTTGAGAGATTACTGAGTTCATCAGATTTAGACGAAACCCCGGTCCTTGGTTCATTCAACGATAGTGAAAAGCTAACAGCTAAAGTGACTAAAGAAGTTAAGCCCCTTCTCAAGGCCACTCAAGATGCTTACGCCCTGGGAAATAAATTAAGGTATGCTCAGGCAAAAATTCTTGAACTCAGCCGAGTGAAGCCTCAAACTGTAGTTATAAAAAATACCATTCATGATCTGGAACTTGCTCACTCCGCTCTTAACCGTGAGCTCATTGATCTCAATAATGATTTCGTCACAAAGATGCACGCACTCTTTAAGAAAGACGGTATTCCCTCACTGGTTGTGAAAACAGTGGATGAGACTGGAGCCTGGAGATTTTTCAAGACAGCGAATCGCGAAGTGGCCGGTCGTGAGGTACTCACCTTAAAGCTGGACTTCACTGCCACAGATTCAACTCATCCTGGATTCAATTACTATCGGCGGATCAAAAAAGTTTTTGGGATCAATGAGGCCACGGTTAGTCTTAAATTGACTGGTGAAGCAAGTATGAAGGGCGCGTTTCTACCGAACCTCAGTCGAATTGAAATGGGCCCTGAAGGCGCAAGAAATCTTCTCCAGCACTTTATTAATACCACTGGAAAGCATGAATCTCGTCATGCGATGTTTGCGCACTGGCGGGTTACCGGAGACGAATCAATTTTTCATACACAGTTTAGTGCTTCACTAGATGGAAATCTTTTAAATGAGATTCAATTTTACGAAGGTTACATGTCTGCCGAAGAGCTCTATACCTTCTCAACCGATCTTCAGACGATGGCGCAATCTTTAAAGGGATCAGTCCTCACAGATTTAAATAAGCGAAATGCAATCCTGAAAGAGATTAACGATGGCACCAGTGGACTTTTGAAGGTTAGCCAGACTCAGATGGATGTCACAAAAAAAATGATAGAGAGTTTACAAGAGACCCTCGCACAACCTCTGACCCCTCCCAACGTTTCCCTCAACGTCTACCCTTTAGGAAATTACACTTTGACGTTTTCGGATAGCCTTGGAAGGACAACGACGGCGAGCTTTGTGTCTGAATCAGAGAAGCTGTTACTCAGTGATTTTAAGGCTGCTGACAAGACCCTAAAAGAATCGATCGAGGCCCAAATTGTAAAGGATATGAGTTCAGCCGGAGTCGATACTGCAGACCTTGAGAAGAGAGTGGGCCTCAATCTGGCGACTCCAGATGAAATAAGAACGATATTGGGTCTCTATGCGAAGTATGTGGATGCACCAGAATTTAAGGCCCTCAAAGACGCTAAGGATATTGCCATTCGTCCTGTGATCATCGCGGCCAAGGTCAGAATGGAGAAGTTAAATAGGTTAGCAACGATTCAGAACAGAGAGGCGAAGATCCTGGAAGAAATGCTTAAACAACCAACAGGCCCGTCCCAAATCGAAGCGATTAAAAAACAGATGTTCCTGGTCGCAAAGAATGTAAAAGAGCGGTTTAAGGGGTTTGCACTTAACCCCAAGTAATCGCTCCAACCATAAAAAATATTCACTTTTCACCATTTCAATAAAAATTTAGACGATACTCCGCATGAATTTTAAATTAATCACTTCTGGAGTTCTTATGAAATCTATTCTTTTACTAGGCGCTTTGCTTTGTCTTTCAATATCAGCGTCGGCGAAAACTAAAAATCTAGTTCCTGCGGAGGACCTTGTTGCGACAGCTCGAACAATTGTTTCCCAAACAGGTCCAGGTTATTTCATTCAGGGTGAATTCAGCTGTTCATTGATTAACTCTGGTTGGTCTCCAGCAACTAGCACTTGTTCTATAACGATCAATGGTTCGACGGCTAAAATGAAAAAAGCCGATAAATTAATCAATGCTCTCATGAAATTGAAGGCCCCAACAGGACCTGCTTATAAAGTACAAGGTACCTTTGAGGCATCTTCAGTAAGCTCTGAATTCCCTCCGTACAAGGTTTCTGAAACAGCTTCGGTTGTTGTTAAGTAATCCGGCTCTCGAGTCCTTCGTTCAATCTTCTTATGCCGAGTAACAAATTGGAGACCACGAGTTCTGTGGTCTCCATAAGACTTAGATAGTTAATCCTTTAAGAGTTCTAAACATTCTGAAGAGGTCATTGTTTTTTTCACGAGGTCAGAAATAGATTTAACACTGAAGTATTCATTTTCATTTTCAAAAGTAATTTCAGTTAATTCAAGGTCCTAATTTTTTTTCAAGTCTTGTTTATACGATATAACGGTGGAGTCCATCCCATGATGGTCGATCACGCTACTATCAACAATCCAATCATATCGAGCGAAGTGGATTATAGGGAAGTTCAGTATTGAACGGGAGACGCTGGTAAAGCGGTTTAAAGTCAGTGAGAGCAGCATAAGGCAGAGAGGATTTATGGAATGGACCGAACTGACAAGAAAGCACAATGACGGCCTGAATGGACAGCTAAGTTCATAGGATGCTCCAGGTCCTCCATCACCAGAACCGATCAATGGATTAATCATGACTTGGTTCATAATCGGCCAACTTCATCTTACATTGCCCCGACCAGTGATCAGGTACTTATATGGGTTTCATTCAAAAATGTATCATGTTATAATGACTGAATGGTTGATAAGTTATTGAATTTAAGTAAGTCGAGAGTAGATAGGGCCGGAGAGGGTCTTAAAGAGATTATTTCGTTAGGAGATCAAGATGTAAAAGACTCACTTCAAGTCTTATCAAAATGGAGAGCTTTACATGCCTTGCCACTAAACAGTTTCGCATCAGTTCTAAGAACACGAGTAAGGATCATTAGCAAGAGTGATAAAGCAATCGTCGCACAGAGGTTAAAACGAACCCATTCTATTGCCTTAAAATTAAAAACTCATACAACGATGAGGCTTTCTACGATGCAGGATATAGGGGGAGTAAGAGCTATCCTTCAGACTACTCAAGAAGCTTACGATCTAGTTGATTTGTATCGGAAAAAAAGAGCGAAACACAAACTTTCTATCCTTCAGGATTATATCGCATATCCAAAGCCAGACGGGTATAGGAGTGTCCATCTAGTTTATCAACTTAACAGTGATCCTAAAATCTTTATTGAAATTCAAATCAGATCATACCTCCAACATATTTGGGCCACCGCTGTTGAGGTTTTTGGGACATTGAGGAATAGCTCATTTAAATCTGGTTATGGTGATAAAGCTTGGCTTGAACTATTCGCCTACCTGAGTTCACTATTTGCCATGAAAGAAGGAACTCCTGTTTTAAAGGAGCATAGTTCATTATCCCGAGAAGAAATTCTTAATCGATTAAAGAAAATGATTGAAGATTTAAAAGCAATCGAGCAGTTGAGTGTTTATACATCAATTTACAAGATCACAACATCTGAGCCAAACCAAAAGAGGAGTAGCGGTCACTACTCCATCATCCTGCTTGATTCACATAAAAGTACTATTTCAATTCAAACTTTTGCGGCCAATCAGATCGAGCAAGCGATGTCGACATATGATGAACTAGAAAAAAAATTCTATAATGACTTAGGTATAAATGTTGTTCTGGTTAATGCTGGAGATATTAAAAAACTTGAAGCCAGTTATCCAAACTATTTCATGGATACAAAAGCTCTTATAAGATACATGTCTCAGATTGTACTAAATGAGTTTTGAGTCGTTGGTTGGGAGTGGTGGAGTTCATCCCATGATAGTCGAACACCCTCTATCAACAATCCGATTATATCGAGAGAAGTGGATAAGAGATAAGTTCAGTATTGAACGGGAGACGCTGGCACGGCTCCATTTTCAAGAGGGTCTAACCAATAAGGAGCTGGCAAAGCGTTTTAACGTCAGTGAAAGCAGCATAAAGCAGAGGCTTTATGGAATGGATCGAACTGGCAAGAAAGCGCAATGACAGCTGAAAGGGGCCTATGTGGGACGTTTGATTTCAGGAATCTCGGATTTTATTTCAAAGGTGATTGCACTTACTGTCGCGGGTTCCATCGTCGCTCTCCTTGCCGGTGAAGTGAGATTGGCGGCCTTGAGAAAAGCGTCACATGGATCGAGCAAGCTTTCAGGATTTACTCAGCGAATGACGAAAACAAAGGCGTACTAAGAAATGAGGCCGGTAAAAACCGGCCTCATTGAAATTCTTTACTTCAAAATTTGGTAAGTGTATCGATCTCTAGAGATTTATTTTAACGAAAACGATATTTAGCTTCGCAAGACATATTTACCGGACGGTCAGAATCTACTCTGACGAGAGCATCAAACGAAACTTTAAACCCCCCACCAACCTGTCCTACCATTGACTTTGGAATTGATACGATTTCTAACTTGCGATAGCTACTGAAATTACGGTTATCTGCATTGACCGTGAAAACTCCATTTAGAATGTCGCTTGAAACGACCACCATATCAACATCCGCTTTATTAAGAGATTGGCTAAAAGTGCTTAGTTGGCCATTTCTGCTAACTTGCAGTTTTCCATTGAATGTATCTCCCGGAACGTAACCTGAAATCTTCAATGTTCCATCCAAGCCACTACAATCAAGCTTGATGTTTACTGCATTCGCTGCAATAGGACCTAGTGGTAATCTTTCTATTTGCTGAGCAAACGCAGTTAATGTTGTCATGAGAGAAATGGATAACATGATAATAAATTTCATCTTTGATTCCTTAGTTGATAAAGATACATTCTGTAATACCCAAATTATTGACTAGATTTTGAAGTACCAATGAAGTCTTGAAATTTTTTCAAGTTGTGTTTTAAAAGTGTCTACGAAATTGACGATTTTATGGATTTATAGCCAATGATTTTGATGAGCCTCAGATGCTCTAATTCTTCGTTCATCGATCCAGCACAAGGAATCAGCTACTTGAACTGACTGCCTCAATAGGCGAAGAGTTCCTAGGTAAGAGCCACCTCAAAATCATTTGCTTCAAAATCGTCTAACTCCTATACAGTTTCCTGTATTAAATTGAAAAAAGTTCTAAGCCTATGTGAGGCCTTCCAATTCTCTCCTATGATTAAAGTATTAAAAAAAATCTAAGGAGTTTCTATGAAATTTTTCTTACTTCTTTCTCTGTCACTTGCCTCTCTGTCTTCGATTGCATCTGTATTAACTCATTCAAATTGTTTATTAACCGGAGTGGTCTCCAGTAATGGAGTAAAAGAATCTCACCTAAAGGAAGTGCTAGAGTCTAGAGGATACATCCTACGCAATGACGATGATGAAACGCCAGGTCTCTTTGTGACTTCTTTTGCTATCACTAAGAGAATGGGGTTAAAACAATTAACTTTTGCTGTTGTAGACAATACCGTTTTCCCTTCAAAAGAAATTAAATCTAGCTCTAAATACGTTCGTGACGAGAATGTACTTGAAAAACATTACGACTTTATGAATTCAATTCCAAGTTGTAAAACAAAGTAGTGTTATTCTAAAAGTCTAGGTAAGTTTCCGACCACCGCATACAAGACCAAAAGAAATCAAAACAAAGGGTAGTCCATTGAAAGGCTACCCTTTGAGTTCTTGCTTAATCTCAAATCTGAATTCTCATCTACTCAAATAGTAGAGATCACATCAAAAACATATTTTTTCTATTTTTTCAGTAGCCAGCTTTGATAAAAATTCGGTAACAATCTCATCCGGTGGATACGGCCTCTTTGAAGGTCAAGAACTTGGTCTAAGTTATTTTTTTAATAGACCTTTTCTCTCTGCATGGATTTCTACGTCTTTTATCTAAGTCTCACGTTCTACTAACCCCTCGACATTATTAATCAAGGAGAAGAATCAAATTGATTCGAGGATTGCTATTTCGTTCCACTCAAACATCAAACAAAAGGAAATTATGAGTGAAAAACAATCGACCTGCCTTTTAGTTATCGGACTTCTTGTAATGATCGGTTTCTTGTATTGGATAAACCCATGGCTTACTTTATCCGTACCCCTTGCCCTTTCCGTTATCTTTGCACTTGCAGAATATGAATCAAGAATGAAGCGCATCGAAGAGTTAGAAATGAAGCTTAAAGAAGCTAAAGAAAGAGAAGAATTTTTAAAAGAGAAACTTTCAGATGTCAAAACTTGTAACAAAGGACTCCGTCACCAGTTACAAGAACGAGAGAATGAGCTCAAGGAACTGTCTCGAGATCACGAGACTGAGATAAAAAAAATTGAACTAAAAGCTGAATAGGAAATTACTCGAGGTGGCTAATCCTCGCGATGAAAGTTTATGTCAGTGTCTTTTGAGTTATGGTTTTTTAAGTAGTGAGCAGATCAAAAAGTTACTTTTTCCGAATATTAATAAGCGCACGATGCTTCGCCGTCTTCGAATTCTTAGAAAGAATAGAGTTCTCAATCGTTTGGAATCTTCCAAGGGTGGCACAGTTCTCTGGTCACTTACCAATCAGGAATCCGCAAAATTGGGCAGTGACTTTGTCATGAGAAACATCAATCGTTCGACCTTGGAGCATGATCTTCTGGTTAATGATTTAAGAATTCAGTTTGAAACAAATGGGATCGGCAGATCGTGGAGATCAAGCCACTACCTGCGCTTTAAAGCAAGTCAGGGATTAAAACCGGGCGAGAGACTACCGGAGACTATTCCCGATTGGTTGGTTACAATTGATGAGAAAGTTTGTGCACTGGAAGTGGAGTTAAATTTTAAGGGAGTTTTGCGAATGGAGCGCGTCCTTAAGCTTTACGCAGACAAAAAATCGATTCAACAAATTTGGTTCTTTGTTCCCACTGAAAAGATGCGACAGAAGCTTTTATTCTTAGCAAATGGATACTCTACTTACCGCGGAAAGAATTGGGTTCGAGTAAGTCTTTTAAGTGAACTTCCCCGTCAATGAGAGTGCTCACAGTTATGCCCACAGTGTGAGCAGGTCATATCAGTTTAAGTTGTTGATAATCAGAAACTTTTTTTACTTTCCCTTTCAGAACATTATAGGGGTTTGGGGGGATATTTGTATTTTGGCTCTATTACTAACAAGGAGATATTTTTCAATGCTAGAAAGTTACAAATGGATGTCTATTAAGTGACTAACGTCACTACAGAAAAGTTACATTCCACTCGTCAGAGATGGAATCCGAAAGTTATAGAATTAGTTGCAAAAGTTACCACTGATCGTGAATTCGAAGAGAGGCTTGCCGAACTCGGGAAGCTTCTTTATGATGAATTCAGCCAGCGTCCAAAATCTCAAAGTCCTGATCTCGGTATGATCCTTAAAAGGACTGGTACCGATGACTAATTCAGTTAAACATTATCGCATTTGTGGGTACGTCAGAGTCTCAACTGAAGAGCAGGCAGAATCTCCCGAAGGATCAATTAAAAACCAAGAAGAGCGAATCAAGCAGGCCGTGCGCCATAAACTTGAAGCCGGGGCTTCGGTTGAACTGGTGGATGTTTATATTGATTCCGCACTCTCGGCCAAGGACATGAAACGTCCGGCCCTTCAAAGGATGCTGGGAGCAATTAAGCGCAAAGAAGTAAATCTCGTCGTCGTGACTGAACTTTCTCGCCTCTCGCGTAACACAAAAGACTTTTGCGAGATGTGGGAATTTTTTGAATCTAGTGGATGTGAGTTTCAATCCCTTCGCGAGCACTTTGATACGACAAGTGCCGCAGGGGTCTTGATGATTAAATCCATGGCAAATTTTGCGGAGTTTGAGAGGAAGCAAACGGCGGAGCGAATTTCTGCGAGCTTTAAGGCAAGGGCCGAGCGAGGTTTGTATAACGGAGGGCCAATTCCTTTTGGGTATCGGCCTACGAGAGATCAGTCAGGAAGATTACTTGTTGAGCAAGATGAAGCAGTCATTGTGAGAGCGGCCTTTCAGGCGTTTCTTGATAATGAAAGTCTCTCCACCGCCTCAAAGTGGCTCAATGAGAATGGATTCAAGCTTCGAACGCAGATGGATAATGGTGGCAAACTTAGACTCGGGCATTTTATGGTGGACACACTCCATCACATTCTCACAAGCAAGGCCTACATCGGAGTTCGAGTTTATAAAACCAAGGAAGGGAAAAAGGAATCTAAGGCGGTTTGGGATGCGATTGTTGATGAAGGAGTTTTCGTTAAAGTTCAAGAAAAGTTGAAGAAGAATCTCTCAAAGAAAAAGCCCCATTCGAAAATTCGTTATCCTTATATATTATCAGGAATGATGAGCTGCGGAGTTTGTGGAGAAACCTTAAGTGGAAAGTCGGCACACGGGAAGAATCGAAAGTATCCCTTTTATGAGCACTCAAGGATCGCGAAGACTCAAGGGACTCTGGCGAAAAGGATTTATTCGTGTCAACCACACAGGTTTCCGGGTGAGATTGTGGAAACGAAAGTCTGGGAAAAAGTAATGGAGCTATTAGAAAATCCTATCATCGCCGAGGAAGTGATTAAAGGGGCCCAGGTTGAGCATGGAGGAATGGATTATAGTCGTGAAGAAGAGAAGCTTAAAAACAAGGTCTACGGGCTTCAGGGACGACTTAACTCTCTTACAGAGAGACTATCTGAACTTCCAGTTGATGTCGATGCGGCACCGATCTATCAGCAGATGAGAAAGATCGCAGAGGATAAAAAAGAGTTGGAAGTAAAAATTGTGGAAGCGAAAAGAAAAGGTCTATCAGTAGAGATGCCCGCAGAGTTAGCGGATTATGAGAAGTTTGTTGAAATGTTGAGGAGCGATGCCTTCAAGGCGATTACGCCGCAATTAAAGCAGAAGGTTTTATGTAAGTTGGTTGAGAAAGTGGAGTTATTACCGGAAGGAATGAGGATTCACTTCATTGTAAGTGCCTCTAAAATAAAAAAGGGACTGGATAAAACCAGTCCCATTTTTATTTTTGCCGATCGGTGTTCGACCAGCTTGACTAATGGTGGGACCAACAGGGTAGTGCTGAGCGTTTCAAATTCCTAAGTATCTACAAACAGTTAAACCGTCCGCGAATGAAAACGTCATTTCTGATTTAGACTTATATGGACTTTCCTACCCTTCTTTTAACTTATCCGGCTGGGTTGAGCTGGGTAAGAATTTCAAATGGCCTCCCCACGATTCTAATAATCAGCAATCAATAACTTCAACGCAGTTTCTAGCTTCAATCATTGATTGAATTTTATGTGGCAAAAAATGATCGCCTCGTGGTCCGAGTTAACAAAGGCTTAGCAGAAATTTTGATTCTAAAATAATTGATAATTATTAAGACGCTAATCAAATCGGCATAAGTGACGACGAGGATAAAAAGAGGGTTTATGAAGTTTATTTTTGTACTTATTTTGGTCTCCTGCGGAATGATAAGGTTTGACCCTAATGGGGTTGACCATGAAAAGCTTGTAACGAAAAACACTCCCGAAGAAGGGTGCTTCAGAGACGTAGACTGTGCATACGGTAAAGTTTGCGCCACTGTTAGAGGAGGCTATCCGGGTTCTTGTGCCGACCCAGCTGGGAACGGACTACTTATAGGTGCCGCCTTTTTGGGTGCGGCTGCTTTAGCGATTGGACAAGGAGCAAGTAATGGCCCAGCACCCGCAAGTCAGCCAGCAAATAATAGCTATCATTCAAATGACCATAGAGGGTGTTGCTCATACCACTCCGGAATTAACTCATGTGGAGGATTTAAAATAATCTGCAACGATGGTTGGACTTCTGGATGCGACTGCTAAACTAATCATAAGTCATTACCCCAAAATGTCAGACAAGTTACCAGAGTAGTTTCCCACTTACTCAAAATGATACCAGAGGTTCAATGTCCATTTTTTTAAAAATTACCGCCTCGCTTTTTTTCGCAATTTATCTATTTGAGGTTAGCGCTTGGTTGGGGTGGGCAGTCTTACTTTTTACTGCGGGCAATTTCTGGGATGGATTTAAACTAGGGATGAGAACTAATTCTCTCACAACTGAAAAGAGTGTAGTTCAGACTGAAAAATCGCCTTTTATGGCAACAAAGGAAAATGCTTCCCCAGACAACGTACTGTCTGAAAAAAAAGGAAATTCTGATTTAACTCAATTGCCAATAATTGATCAAAATCCAAGCGACGGTTTTTATAGCTTCAATACTTTACTTTTATCCATTGGAAAGGAGCATAGAAAAGTCATCGCAGAGTTGATGCAAACTCGGTATCCAAACAAAGAGGATTATCACGCAAAAATGCTTGAAATAGGATTTGTCATTAGAACTAAAAGTAAAGAGGAGGGCCTAAAAGGATTGATCGCGGAACTAGAAAATTGTATTAAAATCTTAGACTTATCAGAGATAAGAAACACAAGGTTTGATGAAGCCCTTCTACAACTCAAGTCTGTTTATGTGCCACAGGTGTAAAGTATATTTGAATCTCGGAACACATCCAAATAAAGAGAAAGATTTTTCTTTACAGAAATATAATCACCACCTAGCTTCAAACATAGGTAGGCAACTTCAGTTAATTGCCTCTTAGCAGCTTCGCTTCTTTGTCGCCCGTCAGTTAAGGGCAATAAATCAAAAACATTCATTTGTTATGCAAATCACCAACTTTACAAAGGAGTTTAAAGTGAATTTGAAGCGTTTGTTAATGCGAAGAGGTCTGAAACAAATTGAGGTCGCAAAACTTATTGGAGCTAATCATTCGCTCGTAAGTATGCAGCTCAATAAACATCGGTTGTTACCCGAAAAGTACCATTCACATTTCTGCGAAATTTTAGGAATTTCAAGAGAGGAACTTCTAGCTTCCATGAATGAGGAAGGAGGCAAGAGTGAGTAAGCCTCTTCATCCATCAGGGAAACATCGCCTAAAGCTCGTAAATGTTCTTAATAGCCGTTATGGAGAGTTGATGGCTCAGTGTATATTTGCAGGCACTGGACCTAATAAAGGCTGTTATACGCTTTCCAGGCTCATCGCAAAAATTGGACGCTGGAAGATCACGTCGTATGAATTTCTGGATCAGCTGGAGGGGTTTAATCATGAAAATGATATCGTACAAGAAATCCGAAAGTTTATTGGGCAAGATTTTGATTGTGTAATTCCTAAACAAGGAAGCGCAAGCCAGATGAATATAAGCCGCTTTCCTAACGAGTTCGCCAATATTAATAGTAAAACTCACGTAAACTACGCATCTTTACCAGATGAAAGTCAGGTAGTTCTTGATTGATAAAATTCATATGAATTCCGGTCAAACAGTTACCGATGCAGGAATTAAAAACTTGTCCAGTTACAACTATAAACCTATTCACGGCGATAGCTTTTACAGAAACGCCGCCCAGGTTAACTTTGGAGATAAGAGAGACTTAGTAGTGCGATGGAACAGAAGCCCAATGCGTCCACATATTAGTCCAAGGGCGATTGAGTTAAATCCCAGCAAATGGCATAGCCTTGAGGAGATTGAATCAGCCATCTCTGGCTTTATAGAACTTGAGGATGCCGTCGTAGATAGGTTGGATTTAGCCGTGGACTTGAAAGAACCACTTGAGAGCATCTTGGGTGGTTTACGAATTAAGCATAAGCAATGCTCTGAAGAGATAAATTCAAAACAGAGAAGGCGCGGACAGATAACAGGCTTTTATTTTGGTCGCAAACCTAACTTGGTATGTGTTTATGACAAGGCTTATCAGCTTAAAACTCTCAGGACAGCTACCAAGATTCAGGGTGCAGATGAAGGGGTCTGCACAAGAATTGAAGTTCGTCTTTTTGGCAAAGCAGTTGTTACTCCAAAGCTTTCAGACATTTCAACTTATCTTGAGCTGAATCCATTCGCGAACCTAGAGTTCTTTGAATTGCCTAGTGAAATGAAAACATTAAAAGGTCAAAGATTCTTAGAACGAGCGAAGCACATAGGCTTTCACGACGCCTATTTTGAGTTTAACGAGGATGGAAACTTTAAGAGGACCATCGGAAAGCAGCTTAGGGTCAGACCACTTTCTTACCAATTACATGAAGTTCTCAAGGGAGAGTTACGTAATTTCATCGGGAGTGGTGAGTCTAAGGTAGATGAAAATAGGATGGAGGCTATATGAAAGGAAAGAAAACTGGCGGAAGAATCGCCGGATCTCTGAATAAAAGAACTGTTGAGGCCATTGAAGTCTTTGGAGCGTTTGATTTCTGTCCCCTGCAAAAGATATTGGAGCAAATGACCAAGCCAGGCATGCCTGCAGAGCTTTATATGGGCACTTGTATGAAGCTTATGGAATTCAAGTTCCCTAAGAGAAAAGCTATTGAGAGCACATTAAACGTAGCTGAAATGCCCATGGAAGAATTGATTGAAGAGGCTAAGAGAATAATTGATAGCATGGAGAGTAATCATGAATGAAAACTTTTCAGGAGGCCTTGAGTCGCTCCAGATAGACGACTATGATGACTCGTTCTTTGAAATTCTAATGAAAATAGACGAAGTGGCGAGGTTCCTTAACGTAAGCGAAAAGACTATACGTCGGCTCGCGATCCGTGGAGAAATTCCGACCACTAGAATCAGGAAGTCCTATAGGTTTATCAGATCTGACATTGTTCGCTGGGCAAAATCCGGAGGAACCAGTGAAAACAGAAAATAAATTTGACCCAACCAAATTCAGAAATAGAAACCTGATAACTCTCAAAACTAATTACATGGGGATTAGAAGTCTTTATCGGTGGTGTGAGATTCAGAAAAAGTATCTCTCACCGAAATTCGGCATGAGATTTGTTGCCCAGGTTAAGCAGAACGGCAGACAAAAAGAGAAATTCTTTGAACGATTAGAGGATGCGCGAAAATGGAGATTATCAGGTGAAGGATTAAAGGTCTCGGCCCCTAAAGTTTTATTTGAAGAAGTAGTCGTTAATTACTTTGAGCATATTAAATCGGCTGTGACACCTTCCACTTGGACTACTTATAAGAATTCAACTCAGCATCTTGAATTCTTCTCTAAAATGTCAGTCTGTAGCATCTCTTCACATGTGATAGATCAATGGTTTTTAAAGATCAAAAATCCGAAGTACCTAATTGGTCAGCATCAAACTCGTTTCACCTATGGCAAAGAGCTTAAGGTTTTGAAGCAAATTCTTAAATACTATTCAGAGTACAAAGATGAAGCTTTCAATATCCCTGTGAAGCCTCGCCATATCAAGGATGCGGTGATTGATTCACAGAAGATGAAAGCCGCTAAGATGAGAAATCAAAGTCGTTACCTTACCAGTGATGAGCAAATTCGTTTTCTGACAGAGTTAAAAGTTATAGCCACCGAAGAAAAGAAAATTTATTTCTTCATAGCTTGTTTTCAATTACTGACTGGAACGCGTATTGGTGAGGCGTCTGCGATCAATTGGTCAGATGTGGATATGATTGATGAAAAGCTTTTGATTGCGAAGAGTGTTCATTGGGGCCGTGGAGTAGGTGCCAAGACTTACGTTCAACCTTTCACTAAGACAGGTGAATCTCGCCGAGTTCCAATGACGTCGCATTTAAAATTAATTTTAAAAGAAATGAATCAATCCTCAAGTCATGGTCTCATCTTCAGTCAAGATGGAGAAACGCCTCTTACTTACCGTTCTATCCAGTACCTTTACGACAAGGCTTTCATAAGAGCTGGTATCTCTCACAGATCCACTCACATCCTTAGACACACATTCAGCACTGATTTCCTCTCACTCACCAAAGATTTCGTTAGCCTTTCTCGCCTAATTGGCCACGCCTCCACTCGCCAGACTGAGCACTATGCAAAAATCACAGATAATTTAACTGACGAAAGCTTCAAGAGCTACAACGAGGGCTCTGAAGAACGCTTTGGAAAACATCTAAAAATTGTGTAGTGGCTGGGTTAGGCTGGGTTGAGAAAGTTTCAGCGGCCCATAGTTCTAGAGAAACAAAGACTTAGTTGAAAAGTGGTGGGACCAACAGGACTTGAACCTGTAACCACCCGGTTATGAGCCGGGAGCTCTAACCAGTTGAGCTATAATCCCACGTGAGCGAGGCTAAAATCTACTTTAAGGTCAGGCCTTTGCCAATAATTTGCTTGCCCTTTCTCCTAAAGTTGAGCATTTAGAGCATTTTTTTATACTGCATAATTTCTTCAAACTCCCCCCTTTCAATTTTAGTCCTGTCTAAAATAAATCCAGACACTCTAGGAAGGTATTATGAAACTGCGCTCACTCAAATTCTCGCTTATGCTCCTCGCGGCACTTAGTTCATCACAGGCCTTTTCTGTCGCGAAGAGAATCAAGTGTGCCATTCCTCAATATGATCCAATGTCTCATGAAGAAATTCTCAACTATTTTTCCGCTAACAAAATTAATCTTCTCAATCCTGAACTCATGTCGGACGCCGAACTGAATAGTTTTTTTAGTTCCTATCTGCGCTTTCCAGAAAACTTTAGATCTGAAATTATAAAAGCTGGTGGTAACGTTCTTTTGATTCACGGTAGAGGTGTTTCTCAAGATCCGAAGTGGCCAATATCTCAAGTTAAGACTGTCGAAGGAAAACGCACCTGGGATGAAATACCAGGTGGTGGTGGGTTCCCTCCTCAAGGAGTGCCTACTCGAATCGTGATCAACCGTTTGGTGGAACCAAATCAAGGTCCAACCGATCTTTTTCTGCACGAGCATGGTCACACACTTGATTCAATTTACGGAGAGGCAACAATAAGTAATTCCGCTCAGTGGAAAACGGCCATGAGTGAAGAGCCAAACCTCAAAGATTTTTTGTATGTCTTGAGCCCAGACGGTTACGATTACATTTATCCGAAGGAGACTTTTGCTGAGCTCTTTGATCAATATTACGCTTGTAATGAAACTCGCATTCAAATGGAGACTGAAATTCCTCGCATGGCTCAATTCTTTCGTGAGCTAACTTCTCTTGAGAGTTTTAAAAAACCTGCAATCACTCGGAGTGCTCCTAAGTTCAAGGGGATCGAAGAAAATTTCAGTGACGCCTTTTTACCGAAAGCTTCTACTTCGCAAGAGACGACCAGCACCAAACCTTCCGATGAACCGACGACGAAGGATAAACCGGCCGGGACTGGGACTAAGATCGACGTGTCAAAGACTCTGGAATCCGCAGGTCAGGCCCTCGATCAAGCGGCAGGTAAGGCCGGCGAAGTTTTAGGAAAAGCTCAAGTCACGACGGTCCGCACTTTCAATAGACTCAAAGATAAATACTTTGGTAAGAAAGAGCCAAAAACCGAGTGAGAAAATGTCGAAGTCCATTCCCTTTGTTAAGTATTCTGGTAACGGAAATGATTTTATTATCCTGAGGGGTTCCCCTCTCACTCTCAATGCGCAATTGATTGAAGAAATGTGTCACCGAACTATGGGTATCGGAGCCGATGGCGTGTTGGTTTTATCTGAGGAGCCGGGGGCAGATGCCCGCATGCGGATTTATAACTCTGATGGTGGTGAAGCCGAGATGTGTGCCAATGGATTGCGATGTCTTGTGACTTATCTTGACAGTTATATTATCCCGAAAAAAAACGCTTACGATATCCTGACGATGAATGCTTGTTATCAAGTTTCGAAACAGGGGGACCGTTTTGCAATCGAGATGGCGGAGATTAAAGATCATGATCTTTATGATTTTTCCGGGCTTCACCCTTTTGAAAAATCTTTTTTTGTAAATACAGGTGTGCCTCATCTCGTCTTCCTGGTGAAAGACGCAAAAGAAATCGATATCAGAAGAGTTGCGCCAGAGTATCGATCTCACAAGCTCCTTCCGAATGGTGCTAACGTGAGCTTTGTAGAAATCCTCGATGACGAAAAGCAATCTGTCTATGTTCGCACCTTCGAGCGTGGAGTAGAAGATGAGACCTATTCCTGCGGAACGGGTCTCACGGCGAGTGGAGTGGCCCTTTTGAATTGGTTTGAATGGAAGGGTGACATCACTCTATTTACGAAGGGCGGAGAGCAAAAAGTTCAAATCTCAGAAAAGGTCACATACTCAGGGGACGTGAAGTTTTGTTTTCATGGCGAGTGGCCTCTTGAAAGATAGACTCGATAAAGTCATGACAGAAAAGGGACTCGTTACTTCCCGCTCACAGGCAAAATCTTTGATCGAAAAGGGGGACGTTGCTGTTGCTGGAAAGGTTGTACGTAAGGCCGGAGAGATCATCGATCAAGATGCAGTCATAACAATTTCCTCACCCACGTATGTTGGTCGGGGTGCTTTCAAGCTTGAGATGGCCCTAAAAGAATTTAAAATCGATGTGAATAATCTAGTGATGCTTGATGTGGGTTCTAGCACGGGTGGGTTCACTGAAATCCTCCTTTTAAATGGCGCAAGCAGAGTTTACGCTATCGACGTTGGGCGCGATCAATTAGTGGCGAAATTAAGATCTGATCCGCGCGTGATCTCAATGGAGGGAACTAACATTCGTGAGCTTGATTCACTTCCCGAAAAAGCCGCTGGTGCTGTGGTTGATTTGTCTTTTATCTCGGTCACGAAGGTACTTGCTTCGATCGCTAACCTTCTTCAGGAAGATGGATTTGCTATCATCTTGATCAAGCCACAGTTCGAAGCAGGACTTGAAAGGCTACCCAAAGATGGGGTCATTAAGGATGACAATATTCGGCAGGAAATTCTGGAAGAAGTTTTGCTCTTTATAAAAAATTCCGGTTGGAACATATCTTCAACGATCATTTCACCAATATCTGGGAAGACGGGAAATACCGAGTATCTTTCTCTTATCTTATTTTGAAAAATTACTTGAGAAGCAAGAGAGCGTGAGCAGAGAATTCGTGGGCCTGCAGGATCGTACTTGCGGCAGCAGCGGATTTAATTTCGTTGCGGATTTTCTCTGATGATTCGAAAGCAAGGTCTGCATCCATGGTCTGAGAATGAGCAGCGGATTCATTTAATCGGCGCGTGTCGAGGTTAGCGATGGTGGAGTTAAGACGATTCTGGTGAGACCCTAATTGCGCCCTCTTCATTGCAAGTTTGTCGATAGCTGAGTCGAGGTACTCAAGATTGATCCTAGACTCTTCGACGTTTGGTATAGAGGAGTCGACGATGCCAAGAGTGTACTCAGAGACGATCATGCTCGATTGATCGATTTTCATGGTCGAGGCAGCATCAGAATTGGTTCCGATTTGGAATGATCTTGTATTAGTGTTTCGGAATAAATTGTTACCCTGGAAAGATGAGCTCGCAGAAATACGTTCAATCTCAGAGCGGAGGGACATGTATTCGAGGTTAATATTTTCTCTATCTGAATTTTGCAGGTGACCAGAAGCTGCTTGAATGGAGAGTTCCTTTAAGCGCGTGAGCATGTTGCCTACTTCGCCTAATGTGCCTTCAGCAACCTGGAACTCAGAGATTGCATCGTTGGCGTTTCGTACAGCTTGGTGATTAGATCGTATTTCTGTTTTTAATTTTGTACCAATCGAAAGCGAAGCAGCGTCATCGCTTGCATTTCGCACACGTGTGCCTTGAGCAATTTTGCCCGAAGCACTTTCAACATGTTTGTTGTGTTCTCTCATCGAGCGTTGCGCTTGAAGTGAGGACACGTTGGTATTAATTCTCATCAACCTGACATAATTTCTTCCTTGATCTAGTTTTATCTTCTCGCAAATCCATGCGAGAAAACGCACTAACTTATCGGAAACATTAGGTCTTCGCTTGACCTAAATCCTGACCGATTTGCACATAAATAAATGTTTTTTTTACCTTTAAATCTTGAGTGAACCCGTTGAATTTACGACACTCTAAAAATTGAAAAAGACTCTATAAATGGGATTGTCAAAAGATTGATGAGTAAATGGATTAAAGTTAGTTTTTGATGATTAAGATTTGGTCAGTGACTGACTTGTTTTTGATCACTAGAAATTAGATAAAAGAATTTCCTCAAGGTAATAAAGAGATACTTTGAGCTGCGTGACTCGCAAAAATTGAGGGCAAAAAGCTTGTTTATTTTCACTTTTTGGAAATTATTTAACTTTTAAAATTTTAATTTTTTATGAACATTAGCATCGAATGTCATTTTATTTTGGAGTTATGAATAAAAAATGAATCACAGGAATCATGATGATCTTACCTTGTGCTTAAATAAAAATGGAATGGTTTCGTTTCAGATTCTTACTCAGTACGTGGCTTCTTCCCAGTAGACACATCCAGCAGAGTCGAAATTTCCCGATGAGTGAGTGTAATTGATAAACATCGAGTTCCCGCTCGTCGTAGCAAGAGGTCCCGCCAAAAGTGTTGTGAGTGATGATTGTGAGGTAAACGTATTTGTGGATGCAGTAATGTTTGTCGCACCTGCATTTCCGCTAGTGTTGATACCGTGATCTTTTAGAACGAAGCTTCCCGAACCGTTTGTGTTGGCTTTTCCTCGGCAGGATACATAACTATCCACGAGCGCAGTTCCGTAAAAACCCGCCCAGCTTTTTGCCCGGTAACCAGTTTGATCGGCGGTAGCTGAGAGAGAAGCAACTGATGGGGCCATGACCTGAGTGTTGATCGTATCGGTGATGTTCACGAGACGCAGAATCAGGAAGGCTTTGTATAACTCCGTAACTTTCCCCACTCCGCTACTCCGAACGCGAACTTCGAGGTTCGCAGCATTGGGAAGTACAGTGGGAGAAGTGAAAGTGTAATAGGTCATGACTTCACTCGTTGTGGATCCACAAGCTTCGGCCCCAACGAGAGTGTTTGTATCCTTGTTCCACAGGGACACGCAGGTGCTGGCACCAGTTACGGATTTATAGGAGTAGCCAAGATAGGCGGTGTCGATTCTGCCTATTTTTGATTTATCAAAATAAAATGGTGGAAAATTGATGGCACTTGGCTGAGTCGCAGCAGCTGAGTTTGCACCATAGGTTGTGAGGATACTTTGAGTATTTGACGGAAGGATTGTCAGTGGAATCTGGAGTTGCGTTTTTGAGGAATTGGTTTGTTTCACGATAATCCTGGCGGAGGTTATGGTGATCGCTTGCCCTATAGCATAGATGCGAAGGTTGGAGGAGGTCGTTGGAACACTAGTGAACGTTGTACTCGAGAACATCGTTGGTACGGTCGTGTTGGCCGGTACAGTAACTGTTGAGATTGCAGTCGATGAATTTGTAAATTTCACTGTTCCAGCTATACCTGAGGTATTAGTAGCAACGATCTGAAACTCATACGAGAGAGTTCCGTCATGGAAGCTCGTTCCGAACCATGTCGAGGCCCGGCGGTAATAGACGCTGGTGTTAGACGCTGGAGAATGAATGATCGGCATCTGCAAGAGATCGAGAACGGCCACCGTGTTTTGATTGACGATGTTAAGTACATCAAAAAAATCAGAGTCGACTGTTACACCACCAAAGGCAGTGGTGGTTGCGCGCAGGAAGTAATTCCCAACGACATTGATTGTATTATTATTAAAAGTGTAAGTACTGGTGGATGTCTTTGTGAGTGTTCCTCCGAGCGTAGCTCCCTCAGTATTATCCTGAAGAGAAATAACAACCGAGATGGATGAAGTGGAAACGTAGTTTCCATAAACGTCAGCTGAACGAAGCTGTGGGTTCGGGATGATGGTTGCCCCTCGAAGGGACGACAAAGGCTGCTGAGACCATACAATAGATGATGCCACTGTTGCGGTGACGTTGAAGGCATTACTCGCTAAAGAGCTTACCGATCCTTGAGTCGCAAAAAGAGTAAAGCTTGCTCCCGCACGGGTCATTCGAGCACTGGTAAAATAAGCGTATCCGCCTGAAGGAATGACAGTGTCACCAGCAGTGATGGCAGCATCGGCCTGGACCGTGAAATCATCCAGTACATCAAGTACGACTGGAGCCGGATTACTTGTGCATAGAGAGCCGTCAGCTTTTCTGAGACTCACGCGCGGACTTGTTCCAAAAAGATTTCCTGCGACCATTCCGGTAGGCTGAATATCCCAGAGGATGTTGGCCACTGTACACGGTTGAGTTGTGAGGTTAAAGGTTCGAGAGACAGGAGTAATGCCATCAGTTGCCGTGATCGTGACGGAAGATGTTCCGACAATCCCAGCTTGGGGCGTGAGAGTTGCAATACAATTTGGCATCGATCCAGTGAAGACAATGTTTCCATTTGTTAAAACAGATGTGTCACTGGAGGAGCCACTCATGCTTCCCGCACAGCTGAGAACATTGTTACTGTCAGATAAAGTAAACGGAACTGCGATGGCGGTGCCGACATCGGTGACCTGATCAACAATGGCCGAAAGAACTGGGGGAGAGTTCGGTGCTCCAGAGGATTCTGTTGAGAACACTGTTGTTCCACCACCGACGGCATTATTAGCTCGCAGACGAACGTAGTAGGTCACTCCGGAAGAGAGTCCCGTGATTGAATAAGGTGATGTCACTCCCGTTACAGTTGTTCCATAGGTTCCTGTTACAGTTCCGTATTGCACGTCATAGGTACTGGCCCCAGCAGCGGCCGACCAAACAAGCTGAATTGAAGTACTCGTGTTTCCGGTGACACTGGAAATTGATGGAGCTGCAATTGGTTGCTTAGAAACTTCTGATGAGAGGGAAGAGTCTGCTCCATTGTAAGCGATGACTGCATAATAATAAGTTGTCCCATTGACTGGAGTATTGTCGGCGTAGCTTGTAGTCCCGATCCCACTTGCAAGGAGACTAAGAGATCCCGAAGTCGTACCACGGTGAACTTTGTAGCTCGAAGCTCCGGCGACCGCTGACCATGTAAGAGAAACACTACCAGATCCACCAGTGGCAACAACTCCCGTCGGTGCACTCAATGATGTAATCTGAGAAACTTCAGACGAGTTCACCGATCCGCCAGAAGTGTTGCGGGCAGTGACGATAATAAAGTAGTTCGTGTTCTGCGTGCGGCCCGTGATTGTGTACGGTGACGTCACGTTTGTGAAAGTTGAAGCGTAACTTCCGGTCGAAGTCCCAACCTTAACATCATAAGCAGTTGCTCCAGACGCTGCACCCCAGGTGACCTGGATTGTGGTACTGGTGGCAACTGTTCCTGAGATTGAGAATGCACCAATCGGGCCCAGTACCGCTTCATTTGAGTTTGTCGATTCTGTTCCGTTAAAGGCGCGAACAACATAATAGTAAAGTGTGCCATTCACCACTGTATTGTCAGTATAATTTGTAGTGGCCACAGCACTCGTGATCAGTGAGTAAACTCCCGTCGATGTCCCTCGGTAAATATTGTAATTGGTGGCCCCCGCAACTGTGGACCATGTGAGAGAAACTGTTCCGGTTCCCGTGGTTCCCGCAAGAGAAGTCGGCGCAGCAGTTGCCGTTTTACCGGATACCTCGTTTGAGTTTTGAGATGTTCCGGTTCCTATGGCATTATTCGCGCGGACAATAAAATAATAAAGTGTCGAAGCCGAAAGTCCTGTCACGGCATATGAAGAAGTCACTCCAGTTACAGTGGTTGAATAGGATCCGGATGAAGTTCCGTATCGAACATCATAGGAAGCTGCGCCTGCAGCGGCTCCCCAAGAAAGTGTGACTTGAGAAGCAGAATTTACAACCGCGGCCGCGAGTGTGAAAGTCCCAATCGGTCTGATGGAAACTTCGGTTGAGTTCGCCGATTCAATACCGTTAAACGAGCGGATGACATAGAAATAGCTCGTGCCATTGGTGACCGTAGCGTCTGTGTAAGTTGTCGCTGCAACAGCGGATGCAATCTGCGTGTACGGTCCAGTCGTTGTCGTTCCACGGTACACATTATAGTTAGTCGCTCCAGAGACCGAACTCCAGGTAAGAGCTACACTTCCAGGCGAAGCGACAGCAGCGAGCCCTGCCGGAGCACCTACCGCAGTTTGAGCGTTGAGTTCATTAGAATCAAAATTAGTTCCAGCACCGACAGCATTTTTTGCACGGATAGAAATATAATACCTCGTTCCTGCACTGAGACCCGAAAGGGTATAGGGTGATGTCACTCCGGCCACTGTTCCTAAGTAGACTCCCGTCGTTGTTCCGTATCTTACGTCATACGTTGCAGCACCACTCGCCGATCCCCAAGTGAGATCAATGGTTGTGCTCGAAGTTGGATTTGCGGCCGTGAGAGAAAAAGTAGATATGGGCAGAATAGTCACTTCTGTAGAAAACGCAGAGTCAGATCCGTTGCTCGCCACAACCGAGTAGAAGTAAGTTGTGCCATTACTGACCGTACTATCAGTGTAGGAATTTGTTCCGACTCCCGAAGCGAGTGGAGCACCGTAAGATCCGCTGGTCGTCGAGCGATAAACTTTATAAGAGGTGGCCCCACTCACAGCAGTCCAGTTAAGTCCAACTGATCCCGGTGATGCAACAGCAGTGAGGCCCGTGGGTGCACCTGTCGCCGTTTTAAATGATGACTCTGATGAGTTGAGAAGCGTTCCAGTTCCTATAGAATTTTTAGCACGGACGACGAAAAAATAAGTTGTGTTTGCCGTGAGGCCTGAGATCGTCGCCGGAGAAGTCTGATTGATGATTGTACTTGGATAAGATCCCGTCGCCGTTCCGTAACGGACATCATACAAAGATCCACCTGCAGGATTTGTCCAAGTCACTTGAAGAGAGGTTGAGGATACTCCAGCGAGCGAGATCGAAAAATTGGCGATCGTTTGTTTTGAAACTTCGGTTGAATAAATCGATTCAGATCCGTTAAATGATGTGACGGCATAAAAGTAAGTCGTACCATTTGCCGGAGTTGAATCTGTGTAAGAAGTGGGGCCTACTCCAGTCGCCAAGAGTGAGTAAGAGCCAGAGGTTGTCCCACGATAAACGCGGTAGCTTGTGGCCCCTGCAACAGTTCCCCACGCGAGGGCGACAGAACCTGGAGTGCCTGTAGCGGTGAGACCTGTCGGAGCACCGAGTGGAGTTATAGCAGAAACTTCTGCAGTCTGAGTGCTTGAGCCAGCACCGATAATGTTTCTCGCTCGGACAACAACGAAATAAGTAGAACCTGAAGTAAGTCCGGTGATGGTGTAAGGTGAGGTTTGGCCTGAGAGTGTCGTTGTGTATGACCCCGTCGATGATCCGTAACGAACGTCATAAAGTGTCGCACCAGTAGCAGCGGGCCAGGTCACAGTTAAAGACGTGCCAGACGCTGCGACAACGGAGGTGATGGAAAAGTTTGCAATAGACTGGGCCGTGGCTTCGTTAGAATTGGCGGACAAAATTCCGTTGTTTGATTTGATGACATAAAAATAAGTTGTTCCATCAACGATGGTTGAATCAATGTAAGTTGTTCCTGCGACTGCAGTCGCCAGTGCTGCTCCGTAAGATCCGCTGGTCGTCGAGCGGTAAACATTATAATTAGTCGCTCCCGTGGTGGCCGTCCATGAAAGAGCAATCTGTCCGGTGGTGGCAACGGCACTCAGTCCTGATGGTGCGAGAGTTCCAGTCTTGGCAGAGAGTTCAGTTGAAGAAACGCTCGTTCCAGATCCAACCGCATTTTTTGCTTGCACTCGGAAGTAGTAAACTGTGTTCGCAGAAAGGCCCGTGACCGAGAGGGGTGAAGTCTGATTGGTGAGTGTCGTTGAATAACTTCCTGACGAAGTTCCATATTTCACGTCGTAAGAAGTCGCACCCGTAGCAGCTGTCCAGACTAAGTCTATGCCTGTACTCGACGCCGGAGTCGCACTCGAGAGTGAAAAAGTTGAAATCGGAAGCACGGAAACTTCACTCGAGTCTGCGGAATCAGTACCCCCAGCAGTTACGGCGTGCACGACATAATAGTAAGTCGTTCCGTTACTCACAGTGGAGTCAGTGTAAGTCGGAGAGACGAGACCCGTCGCCAAGGCCGCTCCATAAACACCAGAAGTGGTCGAGCGGAAAATTTTGTAAGAAGCCGCACCTGAAACTGTCGACCATGTGGCCACAACAGATCCGGGTGACGCAGTCACGGCCAGTCCCCCTGGAGCACCGAAGGCAGTCTGAGCCGATACTTCAGCTGATTGAAAAGATGTTCCAGAACCCACAGCATTTTTTGCAATCACAACCATGTAGTAAGTTGATCCAGAAGAAAGTCCAGTTAAGCTCAAGGTACTCGTCGCACCTGCGACTGTGGTAGTATAGGTCCCGCTCGTTGTTCCGTATTTTACATCATACGAAGTGGCCCCTGCGACAGCGGGCCAGGCGACGTCAATCGAAGTTGTACTTGTAGTCGTGGCACTAGTGATGGCAAAGTTTGCGACAGGACGGATAGTGACTTCGTTTGAAGAAACGGATTCAGATCCATTGGATGCTCTCACCACATAAAAATAAGTTGTGCCGTCGCTGACAGTTGAGTCCGTATAAGAAGTTAAACCCACACCGGTCGCAAGAGCAGCACCGTAAGAACCTGAAGTGGTCGAGCGATACAAGTTGTAACTTGTGGCCCCGGCAGCGGCCGACCAAGTGAGAGAAACGGATCCCGGTGTGGCAGAAGCCGCGAGTGCACTAGGTGCAACGGTGGCCGTTTTCTGCGTGACCTCTGAAGTTTGCACAGAGGATCCAAGGCCCGTAGTATTTCTTGCGCGGACGACGAGGTAGTAAGTTGTGTTAGGTGTGAGGCCCGTGATCGTATAGGGAGAAGTGACCGATGAAACGGTTGCGTATGTTCCAGAAGTTGTTCCATAACGGACGTCAGAAAAGTCTCCACCAGCAGGAGAAGTCCAGCTTACCTGAATGGATGTTGAGTTTGGAGAAGTCGTACTTCCGACGACAAAACTCGCGATTGATTTTCCAGTGACTTCAAGTGAATCAGCAGATTCGGTTCCGTTAAATGATCTCACCGAATAAAAGTATTGAGTGCCATTTGTAACTGTCGTATCGGAATACGTTGTTCCTGTTACTCCGGTTGCGATCTGGGCATAAGATCCAGAAGTTGTTCCTCGGTAAATGCGATAGTTTGTTGCACCAGAGGCCACGACCCACGAAAGATTAATTTGGCCTGTCATTGCATTCGCAGCGAGTGAAGTTGGCGCAGCAGTCGACGTCGTGGCATTGAGCTCTGCAGTCGTGGTGGTCGCTCCTGAACCAATTGCATTGTTGGCTCTCACAACAACAAAGTATTGAGTGTTTCCAGTCAAAGCGGTAAGAGTGTAGGGGGACGTCACTCCAGTCACTGTGCCTAAGTACACTCCGGAAGTTGTTCCGTATCTCACGTCATAAGTTGCAGCACCAGCGGCCGCTCCCCATGTCACGCTGAGGCTTGTTGCAGACAGTGAAGTAAGAGCGGAAATAGCAAATGAACCAATCGGGCGGACACTGACTTCAGAAGACTGCGCGGACTCACTGCCGTTACTCGCAGTGACTGTATAGAAATAAGTTGTTCCGTTTGTGACGGTCGTATCCAGGTAGGCGGCTGAACCCACGCCACTTGAAAGAAGTGTCAGTGATCCAGAAACAGTTCCTCGGTAAACACTATAAGACGTTGCACCCGTTGTTGCTGTCCAGTTAAGTCCCACCTGACCACTAGAGGCAGTGGCCACGAGACCTATCGGAGTGGCCGTCGTTGTTTTTTGGGAAGACTCTGTTGAATTTCTTATCGTCCCAGTACCGATAGCGTTCTTCGCTCGAACCACCACGTAGTAAATGGTATTCGCAGAGAGAGAAGTGATTGTATAAGGTGAGGTTACACCTAAAGCAGAACCGGTGTAGCTTCCTGAAGTCGTGCCGTAGAGAACATCATAAGTAGCAGCTCCTGCAACAGCTCCCCAGTTAACTGAAATCGATGTCGAACTCGGTGATGAGAGAGAAGAAATCGTATGCGATGCAATTGGCTCAGTCGCGACTTCCAGAGACTTCGCTGACTCCGATCCATTGTTAGCAGTCACAGTGTAATAATAAATTGTTCCGTTAGAAACCGATGCATCGGTGTAGGACGCAGGAACGTTTGAGCTCGCAAAAAGTGTTGTCGCTCCCGAAGTGGTACTGCGGTAGATGTTGTATGAAGATGCTCCTGCAACTGCGGTCCAAGTGAGAACGACTTGACTTGGAGTGGAGGTTGCTGCGAGTCCTGTTGGAGCAACGAGCGGAGTCTTCGTTGAAACTTCAGCAGTAGTCTGCGAGGCACCTGTACCGACGATGTTTCTTGCTCGCGCAACAATGAAGTAGTTCGTGTTGGCAGTGAGTCCGGTAATCGTATAAGGCGACGTCACTCCAGAGGCTGTCGTGGAATAGGTTCCAGAGACTGTTCCGTATCTGATGTCATAGAGATCTCCGCCGAGTGTCGACGGGAAATTTACCTGGAGACTCGTCGGAGAAAGTGCTGAGACAGAAGTTAACGTAAAAGGAGCGATGGACTTGCCCGTGACTTCCGCGGAATCCGCAGAGTCTGCTCCATTAAAAGTTTTGACTACATAGTAGTATGGCGTTCCGTCGGTGACGGTGGTGTCGACAAAGTTCGTCGATACAATGCCCGTTGCAAGAGCTGCACCATATGAGCCCGAGGTGGTCGATCGATAAACTTTATAACTCGAGGCCCCTGCCATCGCATTCCAGCTAATCGCTATTTGATTCGTTCCAACTGTTGCAAGGACACCAACTGGTGGACCGACTGGAGTAGTTTGCGAGAGTTCATTTGAGTTTGATGCTGAACCTGTGCCGATAATATTTTTTGCAACGACTTTGACAAAGTAATTCGTGGCACCGACAAGGCCCGTGATCGTAAACGGAGATGTTTTGTTAGTGAGTGTGGTGGTGTAGGTCCCGCTCGTTGTTCCGTATTTCACATCAAAAGTATCACCACCGCTGACAGCGGGCCAGGTTACCTGAATGGAGCTCGGAGAAATTGCATTGAGGCTTATGAGTGAGAAACTTGCGATGGATTTTGTCGTGACTTCAGTTGAGTAAGCAGACTCTGCGCCGTTGTCAGCCGTCACTACATAAAAGTACGGAGTGCCGTCAGCGACTGTCGAATCGGTGTAGTTCGTAACTGCTAATCCGCCGGCAAGAAGAGAGTAGGTCCCGCTCACTGTTCCACGATAAATTTTATAAGTGCTCGCCCCAGCTGTCGTGCTCCAGGTAAGTGAGACTGTACCCGAAGTGGTTGTTGCGACAAACCCAGAGGGAGCAGTGGTTTTGGTTTTAGCCGAAGTCTCGCCCGTGAGAAAACTCGTTCCCGTTCCAACGGCATTTTTTCCGCTCACAACAACATAGTAGGTCGTATTAGGAGTGAGGCCAGTAAGTGAGTAAGGAGATGAGACACCTGTGACTGTCGAAGAGTATGAACCAGAGGTCGTTCCATATCTAACATCAAAAGCATCTGCACCCGCTGTGGCCCCCCAAGTAACTTGAAGAGCAGAAGAAGATGATGGAGTCAGAGAACTCATCGTAAACGGTGCTACAGGTTTTGCGGCCACCTCTGAAGAGTTGGGAGAATTCAAACCATTAAAGCCCCGCACGACATAATAGTAAGCGGTACCGTTGGCAGTTGTAGAATCGGTGTAGCTTGTACCTATAAGACCAGATGCAAGGGATGTGTATGATCCGGAAGTCGTGCCCCTGAGGATTTCATAACTCGAGGCCCCTGCGACAGAGTTCCAGTTGATCACAATTTGCGACGGTGAAGCTGTGGCCGTGACCGAAGCTGGGGCCGCAAGTGCGGCCACTGGGATCGCTGAAAGTTGGTTAAGAGAAACAATATTTGTTCCAGTTCCCACAGTATTTTTTGCAATGACTTTTACATAATAGGTCACGTTGCCCGTGAGAGATCCGAGAGTGTAGGGCGAAGTGACGTTAGCTACTGAAGAAGTAAGAGACACGGGATTTGTCCCATAAGATATATCGTAAGTTGTTGCTCCTGAAACCGCGGGCCAGGTCGTCGTGATCTGATTGGTCCCAGGACCCGTAACCGTAGAGATGAGAGAGAAATTTGCCATCGTTTTGATCGACACTTCAGACGATGCTACCGAATCAAAACTATTGAACGCTTTGACCACGTAGTAATAGTTCGTCGCATTGGATATTGAGGAATCAATGTACGGTGAGCTTGTAATTCCCGAAGCGATCTGGGAGTAACTTCCTGAGGTCGTTCCCCGAAAAATCTTGTAGCTCGTGGCCCCAGCGACATAACTCCAGGAGAGAGTCGCTTGATTAGGAATCCCAGAGAGAGCTAATCCGGTAGGCGCATCAGGAGGCCCAAGTGGTGTTTGATTAATTTCTGAAACCGTCAGCCCATAACCATTCTGAGAGTTTCGCGCCACGATCCTGACGTAGTAGCTCACTCCATTGGAGAGTCCCGACAACACATACGGAGGAGTGACGTTTGAAACTTTGCTCGGATATGAACCGGAACTTGTACCGTAGATCACATCGTAATTCGCGGCATTCGTCGATGCACTCCAGTCGAGGTTAATAAACCCGTCGCCTAATGCTGAAGAAGTGAAGTCAAAGGTTCCTACCGACAGTGCTGCTCCTGTCGCAGTGATATTTTTTGTGCCGGCAGAATTGACTGAGATAACGTTGAAATAGTAGGGCGTCGTAGGATTGAGCCCAGTAATAAAACATGTCGTTGTTGAGTTAGAACATGAAGGCACTGACGTTGAGATATCTGTTGGGCTTGTACCCATCAAAAATTTATAACTAGAGGCACGACCAGATAAACTCCATGTCAAACTAACGTCCCCGTTTTGAGAACGGATTTGATTGAAACTAAAACTTCCTGGTGGCTGAAGAAGGGGAGCATGATTTTCAGAAATAGAAGAGCTGCCTCGAGGATTGTTACATCCAGAGAGGATAGCGAGTGCTATCAAAATAATGAGGTTAACTAAAACGGGCAATTCTCTTTTTCTCCTCTGATTGAGAGCGATAAACCATTATAGGCCTCCTCTGAGAAATACCCTGGCAGTGAATGTTTTGCCGATGGTTTTAAAAATGTCCGCGTGAAATTGTCGATCTGGTTTAAAATGAGTACTGAATGTTGGCAGAGTACGCTAAGACCTCGTGAACAAAGGTGACTTCGGCGTTTGGTGCTGTGGCAATCTGATAGGAACCTTTGATCGTGTACATAGTTCCTAACGGGCCAACCCATCCAAGTTTTGCATATGTTTCCCCACCTCCACCGGCCTCAGTCGCGACGTTCCCACCACTGACCGGAAAGAGTACGTACCCCTTGGCACCGATACTCCAAAGAAGTCCAATGCGTCTGCGCTGACTTAGCGAAACGTGTAGTCCCGATTGAGCGAAACTTTTTCTGATGACCTCGAAGGTGGTTGGATCTTTTGCAAAGTAGAGCGGATGATCTTGTTTCATTCCGAAAATCCCAAGTTTCAAGAAAGATCCTAGTTTGCGCGTGACTTCAATACCGTACTGAACAAGTTCCTGCTTTGCTCCCTTAAGTTCAACTAAACTCGGTTGATCGAATCGCAAAAACTGTACTCCTCCGAAAAATCGAAGGGCAGTATCTTGAGAAATGCGAATAGAGTAAGCCGCATTCCAGAACGGATATTGAGGTGAAGTAAGTTGACCTGTGGAGCCGTTTGATTTTTGAGTTTCTTTGAGATTGTGATATGCGAGACCGTACTCGAACTGAAAATCTTGTCGTTCAACATTAATTTCCGCATAAGCCTTTGAAAAAAATGAAAGGCTTAAGATGAAGAAGATTAAGTTCATACACAGACATTCTATAGGATCCGCTAATAATATTCATCGGCGGCAGAAAAAGACATTTTCTCTTATAACTTGAGTTGTTTGGGGTCCTATTACCCGCTATTTCCAGTTCGTTCGCCTGAGGGATTGGCCCTGCGACCCCTGTTCATGCATCTCTAGAATTGATCCGTCCGGTCCTCGGAAGATGTCGACCCTTACGATGGGAATGATTTTTTCTGCTTCTTCGCGAGTCGGGACTTCATGTCCGTTTTTTAAAAAGACGAAGCGATTTCGAAGAGGAACGTCTTCAAAATTTTTTACGGATTCTTTTCCGCCTGGATATTCAACGGTCAGGATCGTGCCCGGATGCTCTTTCTTCTTCTCGACGAACATTCCCTTGATCTCTCCTCGAAAGACGAACCCTCCCGCCAAAAGGAGGAAAAAAATCAATGAGAGCGCCATGTATCGGACCCTCATACGTCGAAGTCATAACGAAGATTAATCGAATTGATCGTGTTGATTTCCGGAAGTCCGGAGAGAGTTCTCCAGAGTTTATCTTTTTGGAAAATCAAATTGTAATCCATAAAGAAATTTCCGGAGATATTGAAGATGAGCTTAAAGTCTTCCACTAAGTTTAGGTTGTCTGATTCGATGCCAAGGCCTGCGAGCTTCTGATAGGGCCTGACCCAAAGTAAATTTTCAAACGATACTCTCTCATTAATTCTGGTCTTCATCGCAAGCCGAATTCCATGACGAAGACCAGATTGGCTGATTGAACTGTACCCAGTGCCGGTCGTGTTTTGAACTTCTGTGACCCGCATATCGAAGAGCGGAATGTAGGAGAGATCTACGTACTCCCAGGTCTTCGAATCATACATATGATACGTAAAACCGATCGGGCCTACTTGGTAGTGATATTTCGGAGTAGCGTACTGACTAAAGCGCTGAGAATTATAATTGATTAAACTCAAGCTCGAAAAATTTTTACTAAGCTTATGAATCACAAACTGAACCTGACCTTGAGTTCCTCTGGTCGAGATACTTTCTTTTGTGACGGGATCTTTGAGCTTTGTTTGCTGCTGCTCAAACTGAGTGAGAAGGCGATACTTTGAACCAATGTTTCCACCCTTAAAACCATAGCGAAGTGTTTCAGCATCATTGATCGATTGGCGAGTGAAGGGAGAGGCATAGACCGAGAAACGATAATCCGTAAGATCTCGCTCTAAACGGTCCTGATCGAGGATGTGTTCAACTTGGAGGCGACGTTTTTCTGGGCCAAAAGACTCTAAAAGATCCCTCTCTGAGAGTCTTTCAGGAAGATCACGTCTGACTTGAAAGGGATCACTGCCTGGGCCTGTTTTTTGTTCAGAATCCCGTATCTCCTGTTCGACGTCGCGGAGCTTGTCTTGCGGATAAGGAATCTCGCGATCTGAAATTCCTGCGATGACATAACTATAATCTTTTGAAAAAGCACTCGCCAGAGGCAAGCGGTAGAGACGCCAGTAGGAAGTTGCGGCCCGTGACTTGAGACAAATCGCGCGCGAACTGAAGCCCGTGACGTCATTTGAAATTTTGATGTGATCATTGCGAGTGAGCCCATCTTCAAGACCACGGTTTATTAAAACGATATTGCCCGGGAGGGCCTTTAAGATTTTGACGTTGGCGATTTGCTCATTGGTATCGAAGGCCAGGGCCGAAAATGAAATGATTATTCCTAAAATGATCCACATCACTTAAGTGTAAATCATTTCAGGAAATAAAATACAATTTAGTAATTGAGAGTGGCGTGGATCGGGAGACCTTCTTCTTTAAACTTATTTAAAAAAGTCAGGTTAATCAAAAGCGACATCGCTCTTACGTCGAACTTATTGTTCGCACAAAGCTTCATCGCCGCTCTGAGTGTGCCTCCGGTTGCGAGAACATCATCGACTAAGACAACACGGCCAGGCTTCTCGTTTACAATCATTTCAAGAGTATCGGTGCCGTATTCAAGACTATAAGATTCTGCGATCACTCGTGGGGGCAGTTTTCCTTTCTTCCTCATGGGAATAAAACCTTTGCCTTTCAACTGGGCCATCGCTGCCCCTAGGATAAATCCACGCGCTTCAATCCCGACGACAAAATCAATTTGTGACCAATCAATTCCTTCGCACATCGCCTCGATCACTTCGGAAAATCTTTCCTGCAGTAGGGGAGTGATATCTTTAAAAACGATTCCAGGTTTCGGAAAGTCAGGAACGCTGCGAATGTGGGATTCGAAAGAATGCATGGGGAACCTCTCAATAGTTTGAGTGAACTTACCGGCCTCTGCGGCCAATTGTCTAATGTTGGATGCGGGCCGTATCACAAACAAGCCACTTTCACGAAAGTGAACTTTTTTTGTGTAGAACTTAATCACAGTTACTAAAATTTAGACACACTCCTTGTTCTAGTCTTATTAAACATTCTCAGGTCTTGGCATAATGCTTGCAGAATCAAAATAAACCAAACAGGAGATGCCTATGTCATATTTAAAGAAAGTATCGATCTCTCTTATGATCGTTGCTAGTTTCAGCGCTTTGGCTGATCAAATGCCAGTGGCCCGTAAATGGATGAGATCTTCCGGGAATGATTTACTTTGTTATGAATATTCAACAGAAGATAATACCCTACTTCACAATAATTCACCGGTTGAAAGCTCGAAATGCTCAGATATCCGAAAGCCTGTGGCACGTAAATGGATGAGATCCTCTGGAAATGAAATGCTTTGTTATGAATATTCAACAGAGGATAATACCTTACTTCACAATAATTCGCCGGTTGATATTTCAAAGTGTTCAAGCATCCATAAGCCAATTGATTTTAAATGGATGAGATCCTCTGGAAATGAAATGCTTTGTTATGAATATTCAATAGAGGATAATACTCTTCTCGACAATAATTCGCCGGTTGATAGTTCAAAGTGTTCAAACATCCGTAAGCCGGTTGATTTTAAATGGATGAGATCCTCTGGAAATGAAATGCTTTGCTACGAATATTCAACAGATGACAATACTCTTCTTAATAACAACTCGCCTGTTGATAGTTCAAGATGTTTGAATTTTAGTTCAAGAGATACCACGGTAACTCATCAGAGAACAAGAAATAGCCAAGATGATTCAGATAGAAATACGATCTGCAAGGACGATAGAAGTCATTCTTCGCGTAGACGTCATGTTGCAGGAGCAAGAAAAGCATAAATAATTTTAAAAAGGCTTGGGATATGATTTTTCTTATCCCAAGCCTTTTTTCATTAGTAGAGAATGTTCGCGATATCTCTTAGAGCAGAGAGTTGTCAAAAGTTTAGACATTTCCCTCTTGTAACCCCCCCTAATCAGCACCCCTTTTTGGCACCTTCCTTGCTCTATCTAAAGCATGAATACAAAAATGATTTCAATAGTTTTCGTTTTGATCACCTTGATGACGACCTTTTCATCATGGGCCTCTGAGCACCAAAGAGTGAACACTCTGGGTGTTTCAAAAAAAGGTCAATTTGTGGCGATCGAAGAGTACGGTTACTTACCTACGAGTAACACCTATAAAGTGAGCATCCGAATTTTGAACGTTTGGACCAAAGAGTTTGTTGGAGAGTCTGTCGCCTTGGAAGAACCAGCTAGACGAGCTGATAGTTTACAAACGATGCGTGATCGCGCCCGCTTTCTTGCTCACGGTGAAATGACGAAATTTAACATTCATCATTAACGGAAAAATTCCGTGACTGTATTGATCGCACTCCCTTCGATAAATTCATCCACATAACGATTTTGCGGCAAGTGCTCCTTATTCAGGCAAACTGTTTTTGCTCCATGCATTTTCGCCACTTCCAGAAAGCCAGCGGCTGGATACACTTGCCCAGATGTTCCTATGCTCACAAAGAGATCGGCGTTGCTTAAAACCGTTTGAATCTCACCCAGCATAAGAGGCATCTCTCCAAACCAAACAATGTGAGGCCGCAAAGTACTGCCGCAACATGGGGAGAGGGGAAGA
Source organism: Bacteriovoracales bacterium (assembly GCA_038322885.1). Lineage (GTDB taxonomy): Bacteria > Bdellovibrionota > Bacteriovoracia > Bacteriovoracales > Bacteriovoracaceae > Peredibacter. The sequence goes on from JBBQGK010000003.1 coordinate 61,324, forward strand.
AAATCCTTGAAGCTTAAATCATAGTGATGAAGATAATCAGGATGAGCTTTTTGCGCGAGAGTGCAGAGATCTGTTTCTTGGGGAGCGTAATCTCCCTTCTCATCAAAATAAGCAAAATCATCAAAATAAAGCTGACTACATTTAGTGCATCGTGATCGGTGGAGAGTTCCATGCATGGAGAGCGGTGGAAGATCTCCTCGGTCGTCGGCCCGTTCATGCAGACCGTCCACATTTTGTGTGATGAGGTGGACAGCACCAGTGTGCCTTTGAGCAAAATCAACCAGAGCAAAATGAGCAGGATTGGGATGGGCCTGGGCCGCTTGGATCCTTCTCATGGAGTAGAATTTCCAGACGAGATGCGGATTACGGTTGTAGGCTTCTGGAGTCGCGACGTCCTCAATTTTATGATTTTCCCACAGCCCGTTAGAATCTCGAAAAGTCGCAAGTCCTGAATCGGCGGAGATTCCGGCACCAGTCAACACAACGATGTTTTTAAAATCACTGGCTCTATTCTTCATGTTCCCTTTGACTATAAAGTAACTGGCCTAATTAAATCTGAATAGGCAAATTCTCCTCCCATCTCACATGACAAAACCCGTGTGGTAATCTACCATAGACCCTCGGGAAATTATTCCCGAATTTAAGGACAGTTAGACTCATGTGTGGACTCCTCGCTTACGCTGGTGACGTTGAAAAACTCCCTGACTTTAAAACTCTCTTTAATGAGCTTCGACACCGCGGGCCGGATGATACGGAGATTTTTAAGAGCGAAAATAATTTATCGAGCATGTGCTTTCACCGCTTGGCGATCATGGATCCTACCCAAAAAGGTCACCAGCCTTTTGTTGATGAGAGCAACAAGAACATCATCATTTGTAACGGCGAAATTTATAACTACGAAGATTTGAAACACGACTACGTCGCCGACTATGTCTTTAAGTCAGAATCAGACTGCGAAGTTCTGGTACCAATGTACAGGAAGCTTGGCATTGAAAAAATGTGCCACGACCTCGATGCTGAATTCGCTCTCGTAATCTGGGATAACGAAAAGAAAAAACTTGTGGCCGGTCGAGATCCCATCGGGATTCGTCCGCTGTTTTATGGTTACTCAAAAGATAAAAAAATTATGTTCGCATCAGAAGCTAAATCTCTTGTGCACTTCTGTGACAAAGTAGAAGCTTTTCCCCCCGGCCACTACTACGACGGCGATAAATTTATTCAGTACCGTGACCTCACCACCGTGACGAACTATTCTCCGAAAGACATGGATAAGCACCTTAAAGATATCCGTGAAAAACTCATCGAGGGAGTTCGTAAGCGGCTTGTGGCCGATGTTCCTGTGGGATTTCTTCTGTCAGGCGGTCTCGATTCAAGTTTAGTGTGTGCGATCGCTCAAGATATTTTAAAAAAACCGATCATCACCTTCTCGGTAGGTTTGAATCATAATCCGATTGATATTCACTACGCCAAAATCGTCGCAGAATTTTTAAAGTGCAAATTGCATGAAGTTTATTTTGATCGCGAACAAACTATCGGAGTTTTGGATAAACTTATCTGGCATCTTGAGACTTGGGACATCACCACCATTCGGGCATCGATAGGGATGTATCTCGTTTGTAAGTACATTCACGAAAAAACCGATATCAAAGTTGTTTTAACGGGTGAAATCTCTGATGAGCTCTTTGGGTATAAATACACTGACTTTGCTCCAAATCCAGCGGAGTTTCAGAAAGAATCGAAGAAACGGATGGATGAACTCTACATGTATGACGTTCTTCGCGCGGATCGCTCAATCGCCGCTCATTCGCTCGAGGCCCGTGTTCCGTTCGGGGACCTGGACTTCGTTGAGAGTGTCATGAAAATCGATCCAGAGCTTAAAATGAACACCACAGGCATGGGGAAGTATATTCTTCGAAAAGCTTTTGAAGGGATGAACCTTCTTCCTGAGGAAATTCTGTGGCGTGAAAAAGCTGCATTCTCGGATGCGGTTGGACACTCAATGGTTGATTACTTAAAAGAGCATGCTGAAGTGACTGTGTCGGACGCAGAACTCGCGGAAGCTCACAAGAAATATCCGTATGGCACTCCTTTTACAAAAGAGTCACTGCTTTATCGCAATATCTTTGAGAAGCACTTTAAGGGGCAGTCTCATTTGATCAAGGACTTCTGGATGCCGAATAAAGAATGGCCCGGGTGTAATGTGAAAGATCCGTCTGCGCGAGTGCTTTCGAACTACGGAAAATCAGGCGTATAAAACGGAAAATCTTACCCTTTTAGGTTCTGGCCCTTTGTCATCATAAAATAGAATGACAAGGGGTCTCCCAACATGAAAAGCCTATTTCTCATCTTTCTTTTTGTCCTTAGCTTTAGTTGCTCATCTCCTGAACGCAAGATTGCCAATGTTGATGATATCGAAGTCTCCGTACCGACGGCAGAACAAATTTTCATCAAAGGTTCAGTCAGTTACCAAAAAAGAAAAGCTCGCCCCTTGGATGAAAATCATTTTGCTGAGGAGATCGACTTAAATGAACGTCGCCCGGCATTTAATCTCGACGGAACTGTTTACGGAACAAAGTTTGCGAAGGCGGGACATTCAGTTTTTGGAAATTTCTATCACCATGAAAAGTTTTGGATCGTAAGAGTCCCTGATCATTCGGTAAATCGCGTTTTTATTCATTTTGCTTATTTCGCTCCGATTGTGATGAAGAAATATCTCGGTGGCCACTCGTACTTGCGCTTCGAGCTTAAGCCAGAGAGCCCCGTAGAAATCGTGGCGGCGATGCCGGATGAACAAGACCTGAAAAATCTCCAGGAACTTTCACCTGAGCAGCGCCTGGACGCAATTCCCGGGACAGATTTAAGTACTAAAGAACGTTTGATTTATAACATTGGTCTTACGGCCGAGGCTCAGTGGTCTAAGGTTGATAAGAAAAAAAAGTATGATATTTTCCGCGGCGAAAAAAATGCTTATACCCAAGTCACGCGATTCATTTCGATGCATCACCGTCTCTGGGGACATCTTAAAGATGGTGACCCTTTAAAACAAGTTGAACTTAAAATCGAAGATGGAACAAAAGTTTTAAAAACAGGACTCATGGCGAGTGAGAAAGATGCACTGAATGTTCGCTACGATACCCTTGGACAAAATTGCACAACGACAGTCTTTGATATTCTTGAGGCCGGGACTGGAATCAAAGATAGACGCTTTGATCCTTTACGAAAATGGTTTCAAAAACGAATCCCTGGATTAGCTATTCCGAAAACGAAAGTATGGGGTGGAACGGGTCTCATCCCAACCATTGATGATCCGAGCCTTCGCCGTGAATGGAGAGAAACTTATGATTGGGAAATTGTTCAGAATCAACGAGAGATTTGCGGACCTAATGTGATTGCGGCCCACTGCCAGAATTCGAAAGATGCTGTGGATAAGATTTTAAGTTGGCCTAAAGAGTAGGTCATTAAAATATAAAAAAATTGGATCAAAAATACGACAGTCGGAACCGTCTTATTTTATTTGGTCACAAAGTTTAACTGCAACCGCGAAATCCCATCAATTTTCTTGAGCATGACTTTTGCCTGGCAATTACCTGTAAGGTAGAGAGTTGGAACATGGAAGACTCTCGAAGTACCTAGAGTAGCACACTCTATGGCCCCAGCTTCTCCACGATAAACGAGCTTGTCGCCATCGAGGGTTAGGCCGGTTACATCGATGTCTTTTGTGTAAACTTGTAGAGATTCTGTTTCGAGGTCACAATTACGATCTTCCCGAGTCCCTGAACACCTTACATGATTGAATTCTTTGCTCGCTGTGAGACGGATGTATCCCTGATTGGTCAGAGTGTTTATTTGGATAGCTGTATTGGTGGAATTATAATTGGGTAGGCTGCTATCAAGAACATCAAGTACAGTTATTTCAGAAGCATTCGCAATTGAGATTCCCAAAAACAAAGCTAATAAACCAAATTTCATACTCATCTCCTCGTATCATTTTGTTGCTCATCTCATGCTCAATCTTATCTTTCAACCCCTTCTGAATTCTTTACAGATACAAAGAATCTTAAACGATCAATATCGTTATTGATTGATCCTGAAGTTCGTCCAAACTTTTTACACCAGTTTACGTTTTTTCCATTACCCCCAACAACCTAATCAAAGACATTAGAATAACTCCACCCACGGAGTTATATGCTAAAAGTTTTTTATATCTTATTTCTTTCCGTTCTGTTTGTAGCGCGCTCCTTCGCGGACGTTCTTCCCCACCAGATTGTTCTTAAGACTTACGATATCCGCGATTCCTACTCCCGAACTGGTAAAACCCTGACGTCGATTGAGAAAATCAAAAAGGCGATCATCTCTGACACTGTAGACCTGGTGAGTTTTGATCAAAAGGATAACTCTGTCTTGCGCTTCTATCGCTTGCAAAATTTAGGCAGCGAATCGCAAGAGATTGATGGCCTAGAAATTCAATTTAAGAGTTATGAAGATGCCCTGAGAATGAAAAATACACTTATGTCAGGTAGAGTAAATACGATCGCCTACCCACAGAAAATTTATGCGGAAGCTATCTCTGCGGATGTCGTTCTTGGTTATAAAAATCGAAAGTATTTAGATTGAACAACTCAAAGTTTTAAGAACATTCATGCGACCAGTGATTCCGCGCTTCAATTGAGAAACTTCAACCTTGCTTCCATCAATCACGAGACGGCGGATCTGAACACTGATGTCACCATTCTCATCTTCAGTTCGGCGAACAGTGACGTCCACAACCTGGGCGCTAGAATCATCTCTTAGGACGGCCTGGGCAGAGTCAGAATCCTGAGTGGTGAATTCAAGAGCATCATCTCCTACATGAACAGCAATCTTAATCGATGAATCAGTTTGGGAAACGTTGATGTTGCAGTTTCTATTTTGAGAACTCTGAATATGAGTATTAAGAATCTTTTCTCTGATGGTTTCTCCCGCAAAGGCAGACATGCTCACTAGGCAGGTAAGGGCAACAATTGTTCTTTTCATGAGGGCCTCCAGAAATAATTAGATACTATATACACCGGTTTAGAATCGGGGTGTCTGAAGCGGGTAGAATCTACATTCTTAAAGGAGATATTAGGATAAATCGTGAGCTTTTGTCACATTTCGAACGCATGAAAGATTTTTTAGGATTTAGAAAATGGCCCTAAATTCCCTGCTCATCCAGGAAGCTTGAAGCCTCTCCCATCATTCCCTCAAAGTCCTGGTTCGTTTTATTTCCAAACGTTGCAACATCAGTCGGACCTTGCGAAATATCTCCATGGGAGATTCCAGAATTAAAAGGGTAAACCTTCACTCTCTTAGGTGTTTTCAGTCTGGCGAAGTACTTCCGCACAAAAGGTATATCTACTTCGATATCGTTCCAGGTGTAGGCGAGAAAAAAAGGAACACTGATTGGTGTTCTAACCACTTTCGATGCGAGATTTTGAATGAGGAGGCCTCCGCGAGGAGAATAATAAGGAACTGTCACCCCATCAGGCTTAGCATGTCTAAGAAATTGATTTCCACTAATGTGGGCCCAGGCACCGGCACGGCAGGCCGCTAAAACGATCGGCCATACTTTGATAGCAGGTGAGAAGACAAACAAGCCTGCGATTTCGTCGTTTGGACGCTTTGTTGCTTGTTCGATTGATAAAAGACCACCCAGCGAATGACCAGCAAGAATAACTTTATCACCTATTGTTTTTGCATACTCATATGCGCGGTCTACTTCACGAGACCATTGTTTATTTGAAACATGATCAATGGCGCGAAGATCTTTCTCCCAGTGACCTGGAAGAAGTACCGTGATGACGTTGTAGCCACGGTCATAAAAGAAGTTCGCCATGTTTTTAAAATACAACGGAGAAGAGTAGATGCCGTGGATTAAAACGACACTCACTGCCGTTTTGTGACCGTGGTTTAGCTCGTACGGAAGATGTCTCTCGTGTGAAACGATCTGGCGCTTTTCTGCGATGTAATCATCCCAACTAGAAGCTTGGAGAGTGAAGGGAATCATGATCATGAGTAAAAACGCTTTCATAAGGCCTACTTAAATGTTTCAAACGTCATCACCGGAGAGTCATATCCCTCAAAATAATGATGACCGCCGAGAATCCCAAGAGTGTCCTCATCGAGTTTAAAGACTTGCGAGAAACCTTTGGTTTCTTTTAAGTAGCGGCCAGTGTGTCTCCACACCTTTGTTTGAAGATTCATGCCGTAGATGTGGGCCACATATTCAAACTCTTCAGGGCCCGTCTTAAACATCCCACCGAAAACGAAAAGTTCTTTGCCTTGCACTTCAGCTGCGGGAGCGAATGTGGAAAACGGAAGAGGATTCATTTCTTGAACGGCACCAGTGAGAGGATCAAAAGAAGTGACTTTATTTAAAAGTTCAAAGTGAGACGATCCCACACCAAGGCCTCCGATCATCACAACTTTTCCATCAAGCTCGATCCCGGTGAGGGCACGTCGAAGAGGGAGCGGAAGTTTATAAGCGGCGGGAGCAACAGTTTCCGTTTCAAGATCAAAGATCTCAACGTCGGGAAGAAAAGTTCCTTCGAGATCGTTAGCATGCTTCGGTGTTGAGTCCCAGCCAGCAGCGAGAACAACTTTTGTTCCCACTTTCACGGCAATGTTCGATGAGCGAGGAGTGGCGAGCATGCCGATTGTTTCCCACTTATTTGTACGGATATCGTAGCGATCAATGTTCTTCAGAGATTTCCATTTCGGACTGTATTCTGCTGCATAGGTGAATCCACCGAAAGCGTAGACGTAGTTTCCATTCGCCACAATTTGAAACCCATGGGCCTTGACGGGACGTGGGGCAAGGCGAGTCCAGGTATTTGTCGTCACATCAAACGACATAAAGTCATCGGTGAATGATTCTTCTGGATAGGTGTGTTCCTGGCCTTGGTGGCCTCCGGCCATGTAGAGCTTCCCTTCGTGCATAACGGTTCCGAATGAGGAGCGAGCATTTCCTAAATAAGGAGCGAGTTCTTTTTGCTCGTATTTTACCTCTCCCGAAAATTGCGGAGAGTAAGCACTCCAGTCACCAGCGTGATCGTCTTCGTTGATCATCGCAAACCATTTTCCATCTGTGATTTTATAGAGACGAAAATTTCCTGACTTGCTTGATGCAAACACCACAGTGTTATCAGTCATGAACGTCGGGGCCATCTCATCACCTGGATCGTTTGTGACTTCCTGAATGGTTTTTGTCTCGCGGTCATAGACTGATATATTCCAGTTTCCAGATTTCTTCGACGTAAAAGCGATGAGGCGTTCATCAAAAGAGAGGGCCGGAGACATTCCTTCCGCGATGACTGTTTTTTCTCCTCCCATGCGGTCAAAGAAAACGATCTCTTTCAAGGCACCGGTGTTTCTTTGATAAACGACAAAGCTCGCGTCCGCAGATGGTTTCGGGAAATAAGATTCTTCCGTTGCATCGAGTGCCATCGCCTTATCTAGAGTGATGTCTTTTTGTTCTGTACCTGCGGTGCTTACGACTTCTGCGCGGTCAAAATAATAAATGGTATTTTTTCCATCAGCTCTCAGAGCCGAGTAGAAAATAAATTTTCCATTCTTCGAAAATTTAGGATGAAGAACCATGCCTTTCACGACGGGGTGAAACCTGCGAGTAGACTTTTTCTTTGGGTGAAAGCACGTGATGTGAAGGTCCTGAGGGCCCGGGCCTTCGATATAAATAAACTCTTCGCCGTTAGGAGAGATATCGGGATAGATGGCCCATTCATTGCGGTTCACATCGTTTAAGGTCTGAGTCGTTGAAGGCCCTAAACCCTTTACCCATTGAATGGTTTTTTGATCACCCGTTTCTTTCATATAAACGTAATCCGCACGAGATGCGCATGAGAAAAGTACGAGAAGGGAGAAAATAAATTTCATCTATAACCTGACTGTTTGAGTTGAGAGAAAAATCATAATCGACGTTGTTTGAGATGCCAAACGATTAAGTTTTTAGAACCAGTAGTGAACCTAAAGAGATTTTTAGGGGGCTTTGTGTCGAAGGCGTAAATGTCTAATTTTGCCTGATGCTATGAGATCGATTTTGACGCTATAATTTTATCCATGGTCGGTGCTTATTATTCTCATTTTCAACAGCTCTCAAAAAACGTTCGAATCTTTCTGATTGGGAACGCCATTCAGAGTGTCGGTATGGCGATTTATGGCCTTCTTTTTAATCTTTATTTGAAGGAATTGGGCTACGGAGAATCTGCAATCGGTGGATTGATTTCTACGACCTCTCTAGGAATTTCTTTCATGGCGATTCCTGCGGCCTTCGTGATCGATAAATTTCATGTCAAACATCTAGTGGTTACCGGAATGGTCATGGCCTCTGCATTTTACTTCATGCAAGTTGTGAACACTTCTGAATCGGCGCTTTTTACATTTGGTTTGCTTGCGAGCATGTTCCAGGCCCTTTTTAATATTTCTATTTCTCCTTTTTACTTGAGAAACTCTTCTCGAGAATCACGAACTCATCTTTTTGCGCTCAACTCTTCGATGAATATGTTCGCGCAACTTATTGGATATCTCATCGGTGGTTATCTTCCAGAAATTGTTCGTTGGTTTAATCCTGAGCTACTCCGTGTTGAGCAGTTTCGATTCTCCATGATTGTATCTATCTCAATTGTGATTTTGTCTAATCTGGCCTTTATGCAGATTAAGCGCGTTCCTATTCCTAGAGTAAAACGGCGTATCTTTGAAGGCCTGCGTGAGAGAGAATGGAGAGTCATGGCCAAGCTCATGGGTCCCAAGCTTTGTTTTGCTTTTGGTGGGGGTCTCATCGTTCCTTTTCTGAATCTCTATCTCAAGGATAAATTTGGTTTTTCAAGCAAGATGATTGGTGTTTCATACGCGAGCTTGCAGCTCTTTATCTTTGCAGGAATTTTTATATCGCCCATGCTCGTGAAAAAAACGACTCATTTAAAATTCATCATGACGACTTCCTTTCTTTCCATCCCGTTTATGATTGCCATGGGTCTCACCGGTAATATTGCTCTCGTCCTTACATGCTTTTTTATGCGCGGAATGCTCATGAACATGGGGAGTCCAGTGACGTCGCAGTTTGAGATGGAAAGGGTACGCGAAAGAGAGTGTCTCTTTGCTTCGGCGATCATTCTATTTGGTTATCATTTTGTGTATACGTTCAGTACTCGTCTTGGTGGATTTTTGATTGAGAAATTTTCTTTCGGTCCGACGTTCTACATCGCCGCTTCATTCTACGCTCTTGCCGTCTTTCTTTATCACAGATTTTTTAAGGGTGAGGATAAGGGCCAAACAATCTTAAGTCTTCCGGCGCCTGAATCTCAAAAAGCCGCTTAATTAAAGTGCCGCCTTCAATTGTTGTTCCACTCTGACTGGAACGGCTTTTACCGCCACCGACATTTTCATTGGATTATAAAGCTTTGGACGATCGTGGTGATTCTTATGAAAGTAAGCACCACTCGAAAGCACATTCAAAGTCTTGTAGTAAAGATTATGGTTAAGATTCACCACAACGATCTCACCACTTGGAAGAGTCTTGTGAGTAGCGAAGTTAATATGAGCGAAAACTACGAGGTTAGTGAAAAATGCTGGGATGTAAAAGGCAACAAACATCGTTGGCCCCAAGACCATAAACCAGATGGCAGCACGAGACATGAGTCCCACATAATAGAATCCCATCTGAGTTGCCATGATTGAGTAGGTCTTGGCATTTCTACCGTGAATGCTGAAGTACAAGTTTGAGATCACGCGAATGGTATTTACTTGAGTTGTTGCAAGGAAGTGAGCAAAGCTCTTTCCTCTTGGTGGATGCGGGTCAAGTTGTTCGTCGTCAGCGTGAGCGTGATGAAGGATGTGGCTGATGCGAAAAGGCGCCATGCCGAAAAGAACAAAAAAACCTGTGAGTTCGCCCGCAATTTCATTGAGTGTTTTATTTTTGATGTTCGAATGAACCGCATTGTGAAGAACAACCGGAACCTGGATGCCAAAAACAAAAGCAAATGGCAAAATAGCAAGATGCCAAAGTTCTAGGTGCAGCTCCGTTGAGAAATACCCTTTCGAAAAAAGAATCAAGGCAATCGGAGCAATCACAAGCATCTGGATGAGAAAGTACTTAAAGAAAAAGAATTTGTTTTTACGAAATTCCGCGAAAGTAATTTTCATAGATCCCCCAGATTCAATACTTGGTTAAGTTGTAATGCTTTCTTAATTTTTTTATGTTTTTGCGGATTAAGCATCAAAGAAATATGCTCCGTGTGCTTATAGAGACAAACCATCTGGCGAAGAATTGGTTGAGAATTCATCTTATCCAGTATCGCTCCAAGCTCCGCAAAAAAAGGATCATGTTTTCCAAGGGCCGAGATTCCACGGAAGCGGCGGAGCTGCTTGAAGAGCCAGGCCGCCTGAAGCACTCTTGACACAAGAAAATCTGATCTCTGCAAAAGACCCGCAAAAAATGAGCGAGGCTTTAATTTCAGGATGTCATAAGCATATGATGAGTGACGAACCTCTTCTTCAAAGTGCAAACGGTTCAAAGTATAAAAGAGTGGATCAATTTGGTCTTTCTGACGATTCAGTGATTTATAAAGTTCAATACTTTCTTCTTCTGTCGCCGCTACTGTCCACCAGAGGGCCTTGCCACCGAGCTTCGCATCCAATTTATAAATTGATGTGATGAATGAGTTTTCATCATATTTTGGAAGATATTCATTAAGTTCATCTGCACTTACGTGATGGGCATGGGCGAATTTTTCTACGTAGCGGGCATACGCCTGAGAGTGCTTGGCCTCTTCAGTAAAAAACTGCTCACCCATTTCATACAGGTCCTGAGAAGCTTCGGCTTCCCCAAGAGTTCGCGCCCAACATTTGTCTTTAAGTAGGTTTAAAACTCTCTCATGCTCTGAGATCGCCTTCGCCGCAAGAATTCCGATACCCTGGCCCAAGACTAGACGCTCACGTGCTGTTATTCCAGGCAGAAGAGCGAAGTTCTCATCAATAGGAACAAGGTCGCATCTCAGGTCGCAACCAAGAAACCATGGGAGATCCTTTTCAATATCCCACGCGCGTTCTTTCTGAATTTCGAGTCTCTTATTTATGGCGTTCATAGAGACCAATGTAAGCGAAATCTGAAAAATTTTCCTCACCGAGGACCAATTCTTCATAGTAAGATGTTGGAATGTCTAAAAATTATACAGATTTTTTGATCGTCGGAGCGGGTCTTTCAGGACTTGCGTGCGCCCTTGAATTAAAGAAAAAAGGGTACAGTGTTCGCTTGCTTGAAAAAAATCCTCACGTAGGCGGAAGACTCGCCGGATATCAAGGCCCTGGCTTCTTTTCTGATACAGGGGCCCAGTTCCTTTCCAGTAATTATGTCCGCATCCATAAGCTCTTGGAGGAACTAAAAATTGAAGGTGAGATCACCCATAGTCCAGATCTCATGGGTATTTACCGGAATAAATCCTTGTGCGAGATCTCTACCGTTAATCCATTGAGTATGCTCAAAATTTTTTCATTTAAATCTTTTTTGAAGCTCGCTTTGGTTCTAATCAAGATGAAATCGATTCGTGAGATCGATCTTGAGGATATTTCTTATTGGGGAAAAAGAGATCAGGAAAACGCGAAGGATTGGTGTCTTAAAAACTTAGATAAAGACTTGCATGATCTTCTCTTGGGGCCAATCATTTCGGGTTTTAATTATGCCAGCACCGAGATCTCTTCATCTTATCTCGTCGAACGAAACCTTGGGTACTTTGTCTGGAAAGGAAAAGTGATTGGACTCAAATCCGGTCTCCCGATTCTTGCACAAAAAATGGCTCAGACCCTGGATGTAAATCTTAATGAGGAAGTCGAGAGTGTTGTCGTTGGAAAGACTTGTCGTTTGAAAACGTCACGAAGTGAATATGAGGCAGATAAGATTATTTTTGCGACGACCGCGAGTGTGGCAAATAAGCTTCATCCCAGTCTCTCTGAGACGGAAAGAAAAATTCTCTCCGTGACTTACGGCAGCTCTGTTCAACAAACCTTCGTTTTCAAAGGTAGAACCTCAAAAGTTCATGCTTACGGAACGATGCTTATCGCAAACCCATTTTTCAACGTTCTGACCCTCGAGCGCTTAAAAAATCCTGCCTCCACGTCGCCAGATACTGAACTCATTCATCTTCTCACAAGTCAGCAAGGCTATGAATTCGGGCTTCGCTATGGTGAGGAAATGCTAAAGGAAGAGGGGCTTAAAATCATTCAGGAGATGACCGGCCTCCATGATCTGCTCCACCACCATGTTGTGAGCTGGAAGGAGGCAATTCCGCAATCTCCAACTGGGTACGCTCACTTAGTTTCTGAATATCTCATGAATGTTTCTAAAAATGATCGGCTCTTTCTTACCGGGGATTACTTAGGAACTCCCTGTACCGAGGGAGCAATTGAAGCTGGGCAATTTCTCGCTGGCCGCTTTTAAAAAATCTCGTTTGAAATTTTCATCATGATTCTTGTGAACTCTTGCGCTTCAACTTCGGAGAATCTCTTTTTATGAGGAGAGTCCAAATCTAAAACTCCCCAAACTTTTCCATTTTTCACCAGAGGTATAACGAGCTCTGATTCAGTCGCAGCGTCACAGGCGATGTGACCCGCAAAGGCTTGGACGTCATCCACTCTCTGAGTCTGAGCTTTCGTATAGGCGGCCCCACATACTCCTCGCTCTGGTTTAATTCGAATGCAGGCGGGTTTGCCCTGAAAAGGCCCCAGCACTAATTCTTTATCTTCTTCATTCCAGAGATAGAACCCACACCAGTTGAGACGTGGATAAGCGTGATAGATGAGTGAAGAAATATTGGCAAGATTAGCAATGAGGTTTTTTTCTCCAGAGATAATCCCCAGGATCTCTCTTTCAAGATCTGTAAAAAAAGTCGGTGCTTCAGAATCAATTTTTGCATCAAACATCAGCGTATCTCATTCATTAGTTCACGCAGGAAATTATGCATGGTTGCGACTCGTTTGATTCCCTCAGCTTTGCCAGCAGCAGTATTCATCATCTCAGGAAGCTTAAACAGCTTGATAAAATAATGATCCACCATATAGCGCTTATCATCTCGCTCTCGGCTCTCCGCCAGAGGATCTTGAGGATCATAAAAAGAAGATTTCATTTGGGCATTAACCGCAGCACATCTCAAAATGCCAATGGCCCCAAGTGCATCGAGGCGATCAGCATCCTGGAGGATCGCCGCTTCCGTGCTTGAAGGCTTAAGTCCTTTAGAAAAACTGTGCTCGATAATGACTTGAGAAATCAACGCAATCTCTTCAGTCGAGAATCCACAGTATACCAGATGCTTTTTTGCCTCTTCAGCTGAAAGCTCAGAAGCCTTCTCACGATCTGGATGATCCTTCGGAACATTCACAAGATCATGAGCATAAACGGCCGCGAGAAGAATCGGCAGATTCACGTTTTCTTTCTTCGCTATGAGCTTCGCCATCATCGCCACTCTTCCAACATGGGGCCAGTCATGAGCCGGGTCAGTGGATTTAATATAGTAATCCTTCAGGAGCGAAATCAATTTAGGTAAACGTTGCATTTTATTCTTTTGGACTCTTGAACCAACCTTTCTTACGGAAATACCACATGGCAAGTACGCTCGAAAGAATCATGAGTCCGATAACAAGGTAGAGGGCTTCGTAAGATTCAAGGCCCGGAAGGCGTGTAAAATTCATTCCATAAAACGAGGCAATAAAGTTCAGTGGGAGTAGGATCGAAGAAAATACCGTCAGGACTTTCATCACTTCGTTAGCTCGCTGATCATTCAAAGCAATGTGCAATTCAAAGAGGTGCTCAAAGTTGTTAGAGATTTCATCGAGCTGGAAATAAAGCTGATCAATATTTTCGCGTAAATCCTGAAGCATCGATTCATGATCAACCCAATAGTCTTTCATCCTGAAAAGAGCATCGTTGGTTTGTTTCAAGAGGCGCTTTAGAATAAAGAGCTGGCGCCGGAACTGATAAATTCTTGTCGTAGAGAGATTCTCCATCTGCTTAGCAAGAATGTCCGTTTCAAAATCATCATAGAGATCCTGCAAGCTTAACACAGGAGTTTCGTAGGTTCGGATCACGGAGAGAATAATTTGGTGAAGGAGTCCGTGCATGGTTTTGGGAAAGTCTGTTTTCTTGCACTTCTCTGCCACCGCATCCAGGTACTCGAGTTCCACCCGGTGAATCGTGATGACACGATCAGGATTTAGGAACAAAGCGATTTTACGCGTGAGTCCCTGAACCGTCATGTCCTCGTTGGTGGCATCTTTATCAAAACTTCTCATCATCAAAAAAAAACCGTCTTCAGTTTCTTCAAACTTCGGCAAATGCTCAGGGCGAAGAGTATCTTGTACGAGAAGATAGGGCAGATTGAATTCTTGGCTCAAGCGATCGAAGTCAGCTTGCTCAGGTTCTTGAACATCAATCCAGGTGAGATCTTTTTTTGTAAGAAGCTTCTCTGTCAGCATGACTTAATTAAAACAATAAAAAGGCCCTCTTGCGAGGGCCTCTTTAAAAATACATTGAATATTTATCTTACCAACGGTCTCCGCCGCCGCCGCCTCCGCGACCACCGCGATCTCCACCACCATAACCACCGCCGCCGCCGCGACCACCACGGTCTCCACCGCGTCCGCCGCCTCCACCACCGCCGCCGAATCCACCTGTACGTGGCTCCATCGGACGAGCTTCGTTAACGATCAAATTTCTTCCGCCCATATCCTGGCCGTGAAGTTTTGCAATCGCTGCTGCAGCTTCTGAATCTGATGACATCTCAACAAAGGCAAAACCTTTTGATCGGCCAGTGTCGCGATCCATGATCATCTTTGCAGACGTCACGTTACCAAACTTAGCGAACATGTCGTTCAACTGATCGTTGGTTGTTGTGAAAGGCAAGTTACCGACATAAATCTTATTACCCATAAACCCTCCTAGAGGCGATGAGATACGCTTTCAGAGGATCGAGTTTTGGACTCTAAGACTCAGGAGCGATCGAAAGTGTTCAGCTACAGTGGAGTAGCTTTAAGAAAATAATAACATGGAAATTTATGAGGTTGTGAATGGGAAAAAATAAATTAAGTCTGACAGGGATTAAAAAGGAGCACCGCGTTTAAGAATTAGGCAAAAAAAGGGGGAACCGAAGTTCCCCCAATATTTGTTTTCTTTTCAGAAAGCAGGTACTACCAACGGTTTCCACCGCGATCGCCACCACGGTCTCCGCCACCGCCGCCGAATCCACCGCGTCCACCGCGGTCTCCACCACGATCGCCGCCGCGTCCACCACCGCCGCCGCCGCCGCCGAATCCACCAGTGCGTGGCTCCATTGGACGAGCTTCGTTAACAGTAAGCGCGCGCCCACCGTAGTCAGAACCGTGAAGCTTTTCGATAGCTGAATCAGCTTCGCCAGCGTCAGACATTTCAACAAAGCCGAAGCCTTTTGAACGGCCTGTTTCACGATCAGTTACGATCTTAGATGAATCAACAGCTCCGTACTTAGCGAACATCTCAGCGAGAGTTTCGTTAGTTGCAGAGAAAGGCAAGTTACCGACATAAATCTTTTTACCCATAGATACCTCCTAAAGGCCAGGGAGCGTTTGAAGAGGACCAGAGAAACTTTCTCGAGACGGCTCTGAAACGACGTTATTGA
>JBBQGK010000004.1:0-71495 GCA_038322885.1 Bacteriovoracales bacterium
TCCGAGAGTGTACAAGATAGCCGATGGTGTGATGACTGAACCTTGAACAGGGACCGTGGTGTCGACGATCACCCCTGAAGTCACGGCGGAAAACGTGAGATTACAGTCTTGGATTACACCAGGAGAGGCTTCGAATTTTAAAGTTCCCCCATTGAGGTTCACCAGACCTGCGATGGCGACTCCATCCGTATCATTGTCAGCGGCCGCAATCGTATAACGAAAGGTAAGGGTAGTCGTTCCATCTCCACTTAGATAAACAGCGCTCTTAGTAGCGACCCCGATTGTGAGATCAATCGATGGAGCACCTGTGACAGTTACGTTAAAGGGAAATTTTAATTTAACATCAATCTGATCAGACTGTTTGAAATAGCCGGCACTTGGAGTCGTTAATTTAAAGGCGTTAACGGCCGGAGCATTGTTCGCCACCAGTCCACCGTCGGACTTAGTTTGTTTGACCTGGCAGGAGCCAAGGAAAAATACTGTGAATAAAAGCAAAATCAGGTTGTGCATACTTCCTCGTATTTCTCATCGTGCTTTTTTGTTCGCATATTAAGAAATTCAAAACGGTCAGATTAAACGGGCTAATTTTTCCGCATCTTTTTAGTCGGATAAGGGAGGTTTTGCCTCTCATTGAGACCTTTCTCAGAGTTACGTAAAATAGAATCCGGCGAGGTTAAAGTTTGAAATTTGTCTTTTCCTTCATTCTGGCCTTTATCATCGGCCTATTTTGGGGCCCTCCTTCTGCACATGCAGCTTTAGATTTCGAAGATCACGCTTTCCCAGAATTTGTAACCTCTGCTCGAGCGCTTGCGATGGGGAATGCGTACATCTGTAAAGTCGATGACTCTTATTCAGCTTTTTATAATCCCGCGGGATTAGGAAGTGTCAGAGGAGCTCAGTTTCATCTTTTGAACGTTCAGGCAGAAGGCAGTTCGGGACTCTTCGATGTGATCGGCTCCGGAGCTGCGTCGAAAGCACCCGGAAAATATAAAGATACTTTTGATCCAAACCTACTTCGTTCTAGCCTCCTGACTCATCAAGGAAAACTTGTTGAATCTCGAGTTGGAACATTTCCAAATATTACAGTTAAGGGACTGACCCTCGGCTATTTATATTCGCAACGAAATTTAGGGATCATCAACAACGATACCGCCAATAATTTCGAAGTCGCGCAAAGGAAAGATCAGGGACCAGTCATGGCCTTAAACGGCGGGCTCTTTGGTGGTGTTTTTAAGTTCGGTGTCTCTGCGGTGTATCTCCAAAGGCAGGAGCTCAATAAATCTTTTGCTCCTAACCAGCAGGTCGATATCACCGGAAACGATTATCGCGGCGGAAAAAGTTTACAAGTCACGCTTGGAGGAAAGTTAACATTTCCAGTGGTCATGCTTCCAACTTTTGCTGCTGTTCTTCGAAATGCTACTCAAAATAATTTTGAAGCACCATCCAGTGGTGGTCTTCCAGCATCGATTAAACAAACTCTCGACGTAGGATTTTCGATCACGCCCCAGATTGGACAAATTACTCGTTTGCATCTTGAAGCTAACTTAAAAGACATGAACAACTCTTACCACACTGATGTCAAACGACGTATGGCCGCAGGAATGGAGCTTGATTTTAACCGCCGAATTTTTGTCCGCGCCGGTTGGGGAGATGGCTGGGGATCTGGTGGTATCGGTGTAAGAAACCGCGTCTTCCAACTGGATCTGACTACTTACGCAGTTGACCGTTCTCTGGATGGTTTCCGCAAGGTCGAAGACCGCCGTTTCATGCTCTCTCTTTCTTCAGGATTTTAGACTTTAATCTTCCCAAAAACACCCGTTCTTGTTAATCAATCTCATCCTTAAATCGAAGGTTCTAATCCTTCCACTCTTCGAGTGAAACTAACAACACTAGGGGCCTTTCGTGGCATCTCACAATCCGTACGCATCCTTTTTAGAAAAAGTTGAAAAACCTGCACGCTATATCGGTGGCGAGCACTTCGTTATAAAAAAAGATTGGGATAAGACGATCGCGCGAGTGGCGTTGTGTTTTGCCGATACATACGAAATTGGCATGAGTCATCTTGGGATGAAAATTCTCTACGAAGAAATCAATCAGCATGAAGGCATGCTTGCTGAGCGTGTTTTTGCTCCATGGATCGACATGGAAAAAGAAATTCGTGCGCGGAATTTAAATCTCGTGAGCTTAGAGAATTTTAAACCCCTCAAAGATTTTCATGTGGTCGGATTCTCTCTTCAATATGAAATGAGCTACTCAAATATTTTGAACATGCTTGATATGGGCGGCATCTCTATTTGGACTAAAGACAGAACTGAGGATGAACCCTTTGTGATCAGTGGCGGACCTTGTGCCACTCACCCTGAGCCGATTGCTCCCTTCATGGATTTTATAGTGATCGGAGATGGCGAAAAACTTTTTGCTCGGATCACACACTTCATCGGTGAAGCCCGTGCTAACGGCATGAAGCGCGATGATATCCTTTTGCATCTTGCGAGCTGGAAAGGTATTTACGTTCCCAAGTTTTACGATACGGCGATTGATTCCATGACCCAGATGGAAGTTGTCACGGGTCCCAAGGCAGAACATCTTGGAGTTGTGCCTGAGAGAGTTCAGCGCTACTTTGTTGAAGACCTCGCGATGTATCCCTTCCCCACAAAATCTCCTATTCCACACATGACAGCGATTTTTGACCGCTTCTCTGTTGAGCTCGCTCGCGGATGCACGGAAGGATGCCGTTTTTGTCAGGCCGGAATGATCTATCGTCCGGTCAGAGAAAGAAATCCAGAAAACGTCGTGAAAATGATGATGGATGGATTAAAAAATGGTGGATTTGATGAGGCCTCTCTTACTTGTCTATCAACAGCAGATTATTCTGCTGTCACTCCTCTTGTGATTGAGCTTCTAGATAAATTACAAAAAGAAAATGCTACTCTCGGCATTTCATCTCTTCGGGCTTACGGGCTCGATAATCGAATTCTCGACAAAATGGCAGAAGTTAAAAACTCATCCTTAACCTTTGCACCAGAAGCCGGTTCGCAGAGAATGAGGGACGTCATCAATAAAAATATCACAGAAGCTGATCTCTTACAAACAGCAGTAGATGTCTTCTCCCGCGGTTGGACTAAGATGAAGCTCTACTTCATGATTGGTCTTCCGACTGAAGATGATGAAGATGTAATCGCGATCATGGAAACTGCTGGGAAGGCTAGACAAAAAGCGGTTGATTGCCAGGTGAGAAATCCAACAGTGACAGTCTCAGTCTCTTCATTTGTCCCTAAGCCTCACACTCCGTTTCAGTGGGCAGCGATGATCACGCTTCCAGAGATTGAGAGAAAACAGAATCTTTTAAAGGATTACGCAGAAAAATATCGCCTTAACTTTCGTAAGCATTTCTCAAAAATTTCTGCACTCGAGGGCATCATCGCTCGCGGAGACAGAAGAGTCGCAAACATTATTTATAATGCCTGGAAGGGTGGCGCTCGGTTTGATGGATGGGATGAAACCTTCAATTATAATCTCTGGGTTAAATGTGTTGAAGATTCGGGCCTAGATACAAAAGTCTTCCTGAGTACAATTCCGATGAATGGAAAACTTGCGTGGGATCACATTGATGTTGGGCTCACAGAGCGCTTTCTAGAGATCGAATGGAAAAAAGCCACTCATAACCGCCTCTCTCCTCCGTGCGGAAAAGTGCATGGAATGATTGTTCACCACTCAAACCTTGAAACTTTGGAGAAGACCTTTGATATCGATAAGAAGAAACTTGTTTGTTATCACTGCGGAGTCGCTTGTGACCTCAAAGGCATGGTCGAAGAACGCAGAGATTTCCTTAAAGGCATGGACGCGATCAGTGACACGCCTTATGTTCAGCCGGAAGTCTTGAAAAAAGACATCGCCGATCTTCGAGAAAAGAGAAATCAAGCGATGGGTTTCAAATACCGGATCGAGTTCTCAAAACTGGGCCCTATTACTTTTATCTCCCACTTAGATTTGCAAAAAGTCATGGCCCGAGTATTTAAGCGCGCCGACATGGCGACTCTTCACTCTGAAGGCTACAACCTCAGACCACTTCTTTCTTTTGGGCCTGCTCTCACTCTAGGGATCAGCTCACTTTCTGAATACTTCGATGTTCGCGTGCCGGAAGAGTGGAAGAACTTCGATGAAATTCTTCAGAAGCTTCAACTTCACTCTGAACCCGGAATTGTCTTTAAAGAGATCACGGTGATTAACAGTAAGACTCCTTCTATCCAGGATGCGGCTCGCTCATTCACGTATTTTATCCCAGTTAAAGAAGGATCTCAGGAGGAAGTTCTCTCAAAACTTTCCTCGCAAGAGAAAATCTTGATCAAGTCGTTCTCTAAAAAAGATGAAGCGTATTTTGAAAAGGATATCAAGCCACTCATAGTTTCTATGAACCAGGGTGATTTAAAACTGCCAGAGAATATCCTTGAAGTGATAGATGAAGTTTCACCTTGTCGCCGTCCGGGTGTGTTTATCACAACTCAGGTAAACCAGGGATCAGGGATCAGGCCTTCTGAGATTGTGGAGATGCTCACAGCATCGGGTCTCTTAGTTGAGCGTCCTATCAAAACGGCGATCGAACTCAACTGAAAAATTTACATTGTTGAGATAGAGGCATTGAATGAATCGAAGTTATTCAATGCCTTACTCGATGATCATATTTCCTGATCGATGACATCTTGAAAATTAATTTCTCCCGATTATAAATCTGGTTTATAACCCAAGAAAATTAATCTGGAGGTCGTCGTGAGAAAATTCATCTCGTTCATTCTTATCACTATGCCATTACTGGCATCTGCTCAAGTTGTCGTCTCAAGCAAGACAGATGATAAATTTGGTGGTCACTGGCTCGATATGGAAGCTACTCAGCAAAATTTAAAAATATCACTCGATAGCGCCGCAGGAATTCAAAAGGTTTTGAGGGACTGCTTAGAAACAAAATCTCAAAGCTACTTTCGTGCTCGTCAAGCAGCCTACTTAGCTCCGTGTTTATCATTGGCACAAAAAGCTCCTCTACAAATCATTTCACAAACACCTGGGCTCACGGTTGTCTTTGATATGGATGAAACACTTATTACTCAGTGGCATAAGATTTCAGCTGAGCATCCAGAGAAGACAACTTTTCAAGTTAGGAACCTCGATGTGATCGTCACTGAAAGCAAGGGAGAACTCATGTTTGCTCCTAAGGGCGTGACCGTTCGCCCCGGAATTTATGAGTTGTTGAATCAACTGACAGCAAATAGTCGCATCGGTAGAATTTATTTCTTTAGTGCGCGAGAAGACAAGTCTGCCGCTGAAATTAGAGATTACATCCTCGCGAAGGTTCCCATGCTCAAGAGAAAATTTGGAGGTCTCCTTGCGAGAAGTTCACTTCGCCTAGACATTGCAGCGGTACCAAGCAAAGACCTTCGCATCTTTTCTCGTGACCTTAAGAGGATCGTTCTTGTTGACGACAATCCGGGGAGAGTTTTGCAGAAGGCCCTTAATTTCACGATCCCTAAGTTCAATGCTGATGCCTATTTAGAGGCAATCGCGACGTCAGATAAAGATGTGATTGAGGCGAATAAGGCCGTCACTCCCTTTGTAGGAAAAATGCTGAATGCGATTGCTATGGGAGCAGATTTTAAACCTTACTCCACTGAGGTTGCTCAGGCCCAGTCTATCGATTGGGGAAAGAGGATCATGGAACTCGCTGGAATTCCTTCTGGAACAATTGAGCGCCTTCTTGCCCTTAAAATCTTTGACCAAACTTTTTTCGGCGGAGCTACTGTAAAGCCATAATTAAAATCATGACCCCAGTTTCAAATCTGGGGTCTTTCATCTGAATCTAGAAAAAATTACTCGTAAGTTGTTCCATGCAATCCAAGTGCTTTCTCCCTGTGTTACCTCCTTTCCATTGTTTATTAAAATTCAATTTCAGGAGATCAATATGAAAGTCGTATTCTTTGCCATGGCACTCACACTCGTAAGCTCGGTATCTCATGCGGCCACATGTCAGGACATTTCTGTCATTGAGAAAGCCGCAGAGTCAGCTTATACAAAAAAAGAAACTCCACACGCTGGTGCAGTGAACTTCATGGGTACAACCAAGGCCGGAGATAAAGATAAATGGCAAGTGGATGTAAGTGTGAATGAAGAGTGCCTTAGCACCGCTATCATTTATACCAAAGCCGGTACTTGCAAAGTATTGAACGCTATCAGCCTGGGCCTTGGCGAAGGTGCTTGCGGTTAAAATCAAATCCTTTTTAAATTAAAGACCTTAGAAACCCCGCTGCGCGGGGTTTTCTTTTTTCCAGTAAAATATTCAAGGAATTCCATCTGATTTTAAAAGAGCATAAGATAGTTTCCTCAAGCTCAAAGGATGGTTCCCATGATTTCGAAGAAAGCACTTCTGGTTTTAGCCTTTCCTCTCACCTTCAGTTCGGTTTACGCTCGGAACGCGGCCATTCCCAGAGAGGAAGTCTTGCTCAATTCTTTCACTAAGAATGAATCAGTCTATGTTTTAAGAGATGCTAAGGGCACGATCATGCAGGCGTCGCTGGCGGGATCTCCTTCGAATTGGTTTAACCTTTCACCCGTTGACGGCTCTGAAGGCGTAAGAACTGAAGAGACATATGTACAATTTGGAGCAGAAGGTTCTGAAGTCATTGTGGCCGTCGTGGATTCGGGCGTGGATGTAAACCACGAAGATCTTCAGGGAAAGATTTGGACCAATAAAGGCGAGATTCCTAATAATGGAATTGATGATGATAAAAACGGGTATATTGATGATGTCTTTGGCTGGAACTTCATTGGAGGGGCCAAGGGAATGGCGACTATCGTAGACGATTCTTCTCTCTCAAACGGTATTCGTTTGGTAGAAGGGGATCTGTCTCAGCAAGTGAATGTAGATAACCTTGAACTCACTCGTGAACACGTCCGAATGAAAAAATTGAAGCGAGAAGTGGAGGAACTGGGTGAGGATCTGACTGCTATCCAGGCCGCTTACTTTACAAAACTAGATACGGAATTAAAGGGACTGATAGATACGGCTTCTTCAGTGGTGAGTAGTTATTCAAAACGATTACAACAATTCAGAGCAGATGTAGATATTCTCAAGGCTGCGGGATTAACAACCGTAACTCTCGAAGCTGTTCGCGCCCTTGAAAGTTCAGATCCCGTTGTCTTACTTGCGAAAAAAGATCTCATCGCTATGCTCACGAATAATCTCTCCGAAGCTCGCATGGTATCGGTCATTGATTCATATACTCAGCGCTTGAACTTTCATTACAACGAAAGCATCGACACCCGCCGAGACATCGTTGGTGATGACTCGACAAATGTGAATGAAAAATCTTACGGTAACAATGATGTCATTGGTCCGGATGCTCACCATGGAACTCACGTTTCTGGAATCATCGCCGCTCGCCGAGATAATTCGATCGGATCCAAGGGTGTTGCGACAAATGTAAAAATCATGGCCGTGAGAGTTGTTCCTAACGGAGATGAGAGAGATAAAGATGTCGCCAATGGTATTCGCTATGCTGTGGATAACGGGGCGAAGATTATTAATATGAGTTTCGGTAAGGCCTATTCCCCTCGTAAATCTGTGGTGGATGAGGCGATTAAATATGCAGAAAGCAAAGGTGTTTTGATGGTTCACGCTGCTGGTAATGACAGCAAAAATAATGATCTCATTCCAAGCTTCCCGACACGCGCTGATTTAAAAAATGTTCAATTCACAAATTGGCTTGATATCGGTGCCTCTGCCTTCCAGAAAGGTCCAAGTCTGCCAGCTGTCTTCTCGAATTATGGAAAAAAGACGGTCGATTTTTTTGCTCCCGGAGTAGATATCACCTCGACTCTTCCTGGAAATAAATATGGTTCACTTTCTGGGACCTCAATGGCGACACCCGTCGTTGCTGGAGTTGCAGCTCTCTTACTTTCAAATGATCCATCGATGACCGCCGAGGCCTTACGGTCTTTGATGATCGATACCTCTCGCCGATACC
Source organism: Bacteriovoracales bacterium (assembly GCA_038322885.1). GTDB lineage: Bacteria > Bdellovibrionota > Bacteriovoracia > Bacteriovoracales > Bacteriovoracaceae > Peredibacter. The sequence continues at coordinate 8,013 of JBBQGK010000004.1, forward strand.
CAAAACTTCAGGTCAAAATTCCTGGAGGTCAGGTGACAGAACTCTTCAGCGAACTTTCCACTTATGGCTCTGTTGTTGATGCCTTTGAAGGAATGAAGGCGATTCGCAATTAATAGTTTTAAGGGGTTATTAATACAGTCTGAATTCCGATAGCTTAGAGAGCTTTTAGGTCAAGTTTTGGGCCACCTAACCGAAAAGCTCTAGTATGAAAGCTCTCTCGTTTATACTTCTTTTAATCTTTTTAGTTTCCTGCGCGGAAGCACCTCTTCGCGGTCCCGCTTCCGTCGACACGGAGTTTTTTTTCTCAGAAATAAGTTTGAAGAAAAGTATCGTTAAACTCTTTCCACCAACTATCGATGCTGGTGGATTTCATTATTACTTTTATCTTCAAATGAGAAATGATGCCGGTAAATACGTCGACATTGATGAGCGTGAAGTCGAAATTCGTCAGTCAAAAAAGAAAATTAGCTTCAAACTAGAGCGCCAGCTCTGTGGTCGCTATTATTTAAAAGTGGATACCTCGAAAGAAATTAAAGATACTCACGTTTTCATTGGTGGAAAGCAGATTCCGGACCAATTCAAATTCAGTCTCGCTCGTGCGGATAAAAAAATGAGTAAAATCAAATTGCTGTATAAAAAACGCCACCGGGCCCGCTTTCAACTTTTGATCGCAGACGCTAAGGGTAAGGGCATTGAGATTCCGACACTACCAGAGATTATCGTAGAACCGGGTGGATCTGGAGAAATCGAAGATTTAGTTCACGTGAAAGAGGGAGTTTGGGAGTTTACGATGAGTTACCCTCAGCACAATATCGTCATGTACATCAATGTCCGCGCTCACGGTGCATATCTTGATAATTTATATCGTTTTCAGCATGTAGAAAATTAGCTTTCTCACCCCCGCTCAGTGGATTTTCCCTCTTAACGTAGGTATGATGACCCCATTCTTATAGAAGGGATTACCATGCGCACAAATACTGATTCTGGCACTAGTAAATTATCATCAAAGTCGGATGCTCGATTTGAAAAAAAACTTGAGCTCATCAAAAAACATAAGATCACAAAAAAAGACCTTCAGTGGTTTTTGAATAACATCTACACCTCTCGCAAAGTTGATGATGCAGAGATCTCGATGAAGAAACAAAACAAGGCCTTCTTCCAGATCTCTGGGGCAGGCCATGAAGGAATTCTTTCAGCTGCTGCGAAAGTCCTTAAGCCAAAACATGATTATTTTATTCCTTACTACCGTGACCGTGCCCTTTGCATCGGTCTTGGAGTGACTCCTTTTGAAATGCTTTGTCACGCTAACGGAAACACGGGTGACACCTCTTCGCATGGCCGACAGATGCCTGCGCACTGGGGTAATGTAAAGCTCAACATCGTTTCTAAATCATCATGTACGGGGACTCAGTTCCTTCAGGCATGTGGGGTTGCGGAAGCGGGACTTCATTTAAAGAAAATGAAATTGAAAAATTCTCCGGCATATAACGAGCACGAGATTGTTTATGTTTCTTGTGGAGACGGGACAACTTCTCAAGGTGAATTCTGGGAAGGTCTCACAACGGCCTGTGTGAACAAGCTTCCGGTGATGTTCATGGTCGAAGATAATGGTTACGCAATTTCAGTTCCTGTAAGAGTACAAACTCCAGGAGCATCTATCTCTGTCGCTCTTGCAAATTTTCCTGGGCTCAAAATTTTTGTTTGTGACGGAAATTGTCCGATAGAATCTTTTGATACAATGGTAGAAGCAGAAAAATACATGCGCGCTGGAAATGGCCCGTGTCTTGTCCACGCTGAAGTGACTCGTCCATACTCACACTCACTTTCTGATGATCACGGCTTTTACCGCACAAAAGAAGATCTCGCAGATGAGTCTTTTCGTGACGTCTTCAATTCATTCCCACGTTTTTTAAATGAGACGGGTTTGATGACGGAAGAAGAAACTAAGTCGGCGCTTGATCTCGTCTCTAAAGAAGTTCGCGAGGCCATGACAAAGGCGATGGAAGTGGCGTGGCCTGCTAAATCAACCTATATGGATCATTTGTATTCACCGGATGTTGATCCTAAGTCTGATGACTTTAATTCTGATGCGATGATGACAGGCAAAGAGGATATTCCTCTAGCGACTGCGATCAATATGACATTGAAATCTGAAATCAAAAAAAATCCATTAATGATGGTCTTCGGTGAGGACGTGGCGGATTTCACTGAGGTTGAAAAATACGAGAACCCTGATCTGAAAGGTAAGGGCGGAGTGTTTAAGGTAACTCACGGAGTTCAGAAAGTTGCTAAACCAGGACAAGTTTTCAACTCGCCTCTGGCCGAGGCCAATATCATTGGCCGCGCGATCGGAATGGCGATGCGAGGACTCAAGCCTGTCGTTGAGATTCAATTCTTTGATTATATCTGGACTGCTTACATGCAGCTCAAAAACGAGATGATGACGACTCGCTACCGCTCAGGTGGAGACTTTAAGTGTCCAATGGTGATTCGTGTACCGATTGGTGGATACCTTCGAGGAGGGGCCATTTATCACTCTCAGAGTGGTGAATCTCTTTTCACTCATACTCCGGGTGTGCATGTGGTTTATCCTTCAAACGCGCTGGATGCTATGGGACTTCTTCGGACGGCGATTCGATGTGATGATCCGGTTCTTTTTCTCGAACATAAACATCTTTATTACCAGGGTTACAACCGCTCTGCTGATCCGGGTGAGGAGTACATGATTCCTTTTGGGAAGGCCCGTGTAGTTAAAGAAGGAAAAGACGCGACGATTGTTTGTTGGGGAGCACTTGTTCAGAAATCGGTTGAAGCAGCTAAAGAAATCGAGAAAGAAACTGGTAAGACGGTTGAGATTCTTGATGCCCGTACGATTGCTCCTTTCGATTTTGAAGCAGTTAAGAAATCACTCTCTAAAACTCATCGTCTTCTGGTTTGTCATGAGGAGCATAAGACTTCAGGTTATGCGGGAGAAATTGCAGCTCGTGTGAATGAAGAGTGTTTTGAGTTCATGGATGCTCCGATCATGCGTGTGGCCTCGAAGGATGTTCACGTTGCTTATTGTCCGGATCTCGAAGAGGTGATCTTGCCTCAGACAAGTGATGTCACAGAAGCCTTGAGAAAACTTCTTAGTTACTAAAATTTATTTTTAATTTAATAAATCGGGGGGCCTTTGGTCCCCCTTTCTTTTTGTACCCTCATTTTTTAAATTTAGGAAAAAAACCGTAGAGCTTTGAGAGACCCCCAAGCATGGGGGAGCTAAAATCGGCTGACGGATTTAGCGCCGAACTCAAAAGAAAAAGAAAGATAAGTGTCGTGGATTGCTTCATGAACCCTCCTGTTGATTTAATCAAACCCCAAACCCCGCCGGAGCTCAATTTCTTTGGGTGACAAGATTAATTGCAAGTGTCACCCTTAAACGATGATTCAAACAAAAGATGAAAAAATTGGAACTGTTAGCTACCTCATCATAAAAGAAAAACTTAAGTTTCAGCGCGGCAAAATCAACATTCAAAAACTTGCCACCTCGGCCGGCGTTTCACGTCCGTGGATCTATAAATATTTTGGTTCTTCGGAAGAAGAGATGATTCTCAATGCGATTGATTGCATGGCCCCACAGCTGACCGAGCTCACCAAAAAAGATGACGAGCCTACGACTCCAAAAGAATGGGCACGGTTTTTTTTAAAGAGCTTGGATATCACTTTGAATGAGGCCGAAGTATACCCAGATTTTTTTCAGTTTTATTTTCTCTCCATGCTTTTCCCTGATCAGTTCAGCCAAAGACTTCTTCATCATGAGGGCCTCTACCAGGAAAAGCGCGTGATTCCCCGGATTCAAAAAGTTTTTAAATTCTCTTATCCTGATGCGAAGGCTTTTTCTGAGATGATTTTCTCTCTCCGGATGGGAGTCGTCATGAGCTGGATGAGAGAAGAAAATAAAACGAAAGTGAATCGGCAAAAAATCCTAGGGACAGTTCGAAAATACATCTTCGATCAATTCAAAGAACTTTAATCATCCCAGAGTCTCCGTCCATTTTAACTTTTTTGTCTTTTAGAAAAACAGATGCTCCCTTGACTCCGATGATGCAAGGTATATTTTGTTCCCGTGCGAGAATTGAAATGTGAGAGAGAAGGCTTCCATTTTCAAGGATGAGACCAGAGATACTCTTCAAGACCTCAGAATATTTGATCGGTAAGTGAGTACCAACGAGGATCTTACCTTGAAGATCTTGAACTTTTTGTTCTTTCCAGATCACCACTGCTCCTTTGGCCGATCCACCAACCGCTGGAATCCCTTGCAAAGGATGTCTGGACTCAAACAAATGTGTATAGAGAGGATCATTTTCGAGAGATGATTTATGAATCAAGACAATATCATTATGGGACAGCTTAAAATTTAAAACCGTTGGGACTGAATCAGAATGTTTCATAGAAAATGAAAGAATGTGGTCGAGGATTTCTTGCTTAAGTGCAGGGCCATTGGAGAATGAAGCATCGACGACCTCATCTTTTCTAAGAAGATAAACTTGGTCGTCGATACTGATGATTTGTAAGTCAGGACTATTTTTTGTACTCTGGAGAATTTTCCCTCTCACTTAGAGCTTAAATCCTTTGAAGATTTTTTTCGCCTTCTCCTGGATGTCGTCTGTTGCGCCACCCTTGGAGAGTTTGTTGATCTCTTCCTGTAGGCGACCTTGATTCTTTTTAAAGAAATCTTGCAGATTTCCTAACTGGGAAAGATTAGCATTGTTTCCGTTAAGTGCGGCCATGAGCTGATTTTTTGGTCCATTGATTTTTTCATCCACCATGGCGCGGAGTTTTGCCTGAGCTTCATCCACTTTGTGACCGATCTCTCGGCTAAAGCCCGATCCCAGTTCATCCCCAAGGTTCGATGAAATTTTCATATCCAAGTTTTTGAATGTTCCTGAAACTGAACCATCGATGTGAATCACTGGAATGGCATTTAAAACATTATCCATGATCTCTTTCGCAAGCTTACTCGAAGTCTCCACGATGAACTTCGGGTTTTTAAGGGTTGAATTCCAGCTCATGCTCACATTTTCATCCTGAAGTGTGGCCTTGATAACACTTGATCCATTTGCGTTTAGAAAACCGAATTTCATTTTGTCGTCGTTTACGAAAAGTTTTTCTGGGACTTCGAAAGATCCTACCTTAATTAGAGCAGTTTCTTTACCCGCCTCATGAGTGTGATCGATAGTGAGAATCATTTCTACATCACTGATCTTCGCCGAAGGAAAATTTCCTTTGAGATCAAGCTTGATGGGCTTCATGATCTGCTTCGGAGCATTGGTCACGTTGGTGAGTTCTCCAGAAACATTTCCTGAGTAAGAGCCGGTCGTTCCTGAAGAACTTATTGCTGCTCGCTTAAGCCAGAAGAGAGGATACCCAGTGGTGACAGGGAAGTGGTAGAGTTTTCCTTCCATGCGTTTATGAGGAACAACTTCTTCTTTGTTCTCTTTTTTCTTCGGCATGTATTGCTGGGCGAGTGCCTGATATTTTCTTGCGTCGGCGATGTATTTAGCAAAATCTCCGGCGAAGAGATGCATCGCCATGTCTTTGAAATCAATCTTTGGAATTTTGAAGCGGTCTTTAAGTGTTGCGATGTCCTCTGTGACAAGCGATTGAAGCTCATGAGGATACTGGGTGAGCGTCTTCACTTCACTTTGTAATTGCCCGGAAGACGCCTCAACTTCCTTGTATTGTTTCTCGACGGATTTTAGAAGTTCATTCAAACGAGGAACGGCTTGAACTTGTTTTAAGAAGTTCTTTTCATCTTTAATTTTTTGAATCTCTGATTCGATCTCTTTGATCTTGGAAGTATCGCCGAGCTCTTTAACCTTACCGTCCCAGAACGCTTTTTTCGTGTTCACGTCCGCAATCATTTCTTTCACGCGGGCCTCGGACTTGAGTTCTCCCCGAATCTGCTCGATTTGCTCTTTGTAGTCTCCACCTTGAAGGAGAGTCGCAATATTTCCTAGCACGTTGCCGCCGTATTTGTTTTTAACCTGCGCCAAGACTTCGTTTTGAATCTCGTTCATCTTCGATGGCTTCGCGGGCTCTGGAGGCAGGACATGTCCAGGACTGGTGCGAGGCTTGTGTATTTGAATATTATTAATGCTTGCATCATCCACGACAAATTTTAAGCGTAGAAGTGCGTCCCAGAGGTACTGGAAGTGCATGCTCCCAATTTCGAGGATATTTTCTTTAGGTAACTCTTTATTGGTGACCTGAAAACGATTCATCACAAACGAGGCTTTAATGAAACTCGTGTTGATAGAATCTACGTTTACCTCGGCACCATTTGCCTGAGTTCCCACATATTCGACCAACTTTTTCAGATGGTGATCGAAGTAGAAACTAAAATACACAAAGGTTAGGGTAGAGAGTATGAGGACCGGAACTACCGCCTCAAGACGTATAGGGCCTTTCTTCTTTATTTTTTTTTCGATTTTTTGTTCAGTCATAAATTCTCCGCTTAGTTCCACTTGTACTGTTCATACTTGTAATACCACTGATAAAACTTGGTCGCTTCGACCGCTTTCCAAACCTTGGTCTGCTTGAAGCGAGCGAGAACTGTCACGCGGTATTTGATGATGAGGTATTGGCTGAGGATGTAGACAAAAGGGGACAAGATAATGGTCACGACAGCTGAGCCCATCACGATCGAATTATTGAAACGAGTAAAGGGAATGAGTGGCATGTTGTAGAGAGATGTAAATAATGGCTCTAGAGAATGTATTTCAAGAATCTGTTGCCCAACAACATCAAAAACCGGGTCCAGGGCGAAGGCGATGAACTTGAAGAAAAACGCCATCAGAAACGCCGCACCGATTTGAATGCGAAAGAAAAAGAGAATCAGAAAGATGAGCAAACTCTGGAGCGATAAGACCGGAGTCATACCGAGAATAAACCCGCAGGTCATTCCCATCGCGATTGAGACGTTGCCAGTGTCTGAGTTTAGCAATTTAATGAAAGCAAAGATCTGCTTTAAAATCAGTCCCATGAGTTCTCCTTCTATGACTTATGAATGCTCTGAAATTCTAATTTTCGAGAGGGGATTTGACTATGTTAAACGGTGGTTAATGCGCCGATCAAACGGGAAAAGAGAAAATTGTCCCGGCCTGCTTCTATTTAAAATAAAGGCCTAAGCCTCGTGAGTTTTTTCAAAGTTTTAGATACTTAACAACCAAGTCATTTTTTCACACTTTTCCCCCTCAAAATGAGTTTCGCATATACTTCGCGCTCTGATCGACCTTAAGGAGTCCTTGTGAAAATCTCTCTTCTTTGTCTCATGACACTCTTGACGAGTTTTGCTGCCAAGGCAGACCTGGCCCAGTTTCATTATGATCAAATGTGTAAGAGTAATGAGGCGAAAGTTTTAATGGGCAACACTGGATCATGCAACATTCTCACTATGCCATCCAAGCAAATTCTTAAAGGAGTTTGCACTGGATCTCTTGCCGGAAAAATTCCCTGTAAGGTTGAGTATGATACAACCATTTCAGACACCGCGGTAGGCATGCATATCATTTGTGGTGAAGATATGACCCACCCAATCCTGGCACAAAAATTTGCGATTCAATCTTCAATTTATACTGTTTCTAGTCTGATCAAAACTTCTGAAGGTAAGAATGTGATCACAAGTGATCCAAGCCTCTATGGTTCGATTGTCAGTTCGGCGGTTCAGATGCTCGTCATCCAGATGAAGGATTTACCACCGATGGCCGAGATCATTTTCGTTCTGCAGGAAGATAATATGCTTGAAATGAAAGATGTGACTTGCGAGACTCAGCGCTGAATCTGAGTTTTCATCAGTCTCTCTAATTGAAAGACACTGTCGGTTTTAAACCAGTCATTCCCGGCCCCACGGCCAACAGCTTTTAACAAATCGGTTACGATTTTCCCGTCACGCATGATGGATTCATCAACGTGGACCAGCTTCACTTCTCCGGTGATAAGAGAACCTGAACCTGGAACCTTTCCGTAGCAGAGCATGTCTCTGAAGACGCATTCAAACTGAATAGGAGATTCTTTCAATCGCGATGCCTTCACAAGCTGAGAATCAATGGGAGTAAGACCAGAAAAGATGAATTCATCTTCTCCATAGGGTAGCTCCGTGCTGGCGAGATTCACTTTCTCATAATTATCTTCGGTACAAAAATTAACGACAAATTCTTTTTCGCGCAAAATGTTTTTAACAGTGTCTTTAAATTCGCCCGTGCTGGATTTAATCATCGGGCAAAAGGCAATAATCATGGGTTGAGCGGAGATGGCGGTAAAAAATGAAAAAGGAGCTAAGTTGTGTGAGCCATCCACATTCCGAGTCGAAACCACAGCAATGGGTCTCGGAAGAATTGAGCCAATGAGGAATTTGTAGTTATCTGTGAAGGCGCCATCAGTTTTGAATGTTTTCATGAGCTGATACTAGCAAAAAAAAAAGGGCCCTGGAAGGGCCCTGAAGGATTAGAAGTCGATGGATAATTTTCCAGTAGCACTCTTCACTGTATTCATTTGAGCAACTTCAAACCCAAGCTTGATGATCGTGAATTGAAGGTTTGCGCCAAAGGCCAGGTAGCCTCCGTTCTTAGTTACGGACTCATTCTGGCTCGAGGTGTAACTATAGATTGTACCACTTGAGGCATCAACTTTGACATCAGCTTGCGTGCGCGCGGTCCCGACTTTTGCATATGGAGTAAAAAAAAGAAATGTTTTGCTAATGCCGACCCAGAGATTCGTCGTTCTCGTTTTTACCGAAATTGTCGAATCCGCTGGAACGTTAGTGGTAGCTGCCTGAGTGAAGGAAACATTTCCTTGTGAGGTGTTAGCACCGATTGCAAGATCAAGAGGAAGACCTGCGAATCTTCCAACGTTCCAACCAAGGGCAAAACTATTAGAATTAATTTTCACATCACTGATCGTTCTTTTAGGAAGAACAGTTCCTTCAATAAAGAAATCAAGAGGTAAATGGACGCGTGCCATGATACCTGCATGGTAGATCGTTTTAAAATCTTTTCCATTCCCACCTGAACTGTCGACAACTTTTGCGAGGTTTGGAGATGCAGTAGAGCCACCGATTACTCCTACTTCGACTCCCCAAAGGCCATCTGTTTCAGGTGCAGCAACTGTCGTATGGGCAAAGTTCACAGCAAACTCATTCCCCACTTTTTCCACATCAGACTTTGAGAGGTTGTTAAATTGTGGAGTGGCCGCAAAACTACTCATTGATGCTAGCAATAGAGAGGCGAGAAGAAACTTCTTCATATTTTTCCTTGTTCAGTGAATGAGTTTATCTTCTCTGATTTTGAGACTTATAACAGAGGGAAAATTACAACAATAGCGGATGAGTAAACTTAGGTATTGATGTTCTAAAGCTCGAGTAATTTAGTTTTCGAACCAGCTCTTCCAGTAATCTGCATTCTCAAACTTCTTGAAGCTCTCGCTCATCTCGAGTGGATTTCTCGTATCGATCATAACTGCAAACTCATCTGTGAATTCATTATGATTGGCCGCTTTAAAGGCTTTTGGATGCGGCCCATGGTTGATGCCCTGAGGATGATAAGTAATCGCACCTGCATCTATATTGTCGCGCGAGAAAAAATTTCCTTGGTGGTAGAAAAGAATTTCATCGTAATCAATATTGGAATGGAAAAAAGGTACTTTTAAAACTTCTTCTTTAGAGTGTTCTAGCGGGCGAGCAACAAACGAGCAGATCACAAAATTTTGCGCTACAAACGTTGTATGACCCGATGGTGGGATGTGATAACGGTGAGAATTTATCGGACAGTAGTCGTAGATTGAAAGTTTCCAGGCATAGAGGGAGCCCTTCCATCCAACAGCATCGAGAGGATTAAACGGATAGGTCACACGAGTGATGTTGCCACGGTGTTTGATATCAATAGGGTACTCTTTCATTATTTCCGAGCCGACTTGGGCCTCTGGAACAAACTTCGCCGTCTGATCATAGAGAGCATTGGGACCCAAGATGCCGCGAGAAGGCTCTTCGAATTCAGACTTTGATTCAATCTTTAAAATTTTGCATGGTTTTGTTACGAAGGTCTTATACGTCGTTCCCCGAGGAATGATGAGGTAATCACCTTTGGTGAATGGAATATGACCGTAAATGGTTTCCATCTTTCCTTCACCCTCATGGATAAAAAACATCTCATCAGAATCAGCGTTTCTAAAAAAGCTCTCCGGGTTTTTTGTGAGTGCCCCCAAGTAGACTTCGAGATCGTTATTGAAGAGCATCTTCACAAATTTATTTTGAAGACTTTTTTCTGCAAAAAGAGGAGGAAGATTGCGGGGCTTGAGATCTCCTACAATGTGGGTCCAGCCTGTGGGCTTATGAGAGTGATAGAGCTGAGACACTCGGCCAAAAAAACCTTTTCGGCCATGCTCTTCTTCGAACGTTCCTTCAGGAATTCGAACATGCGCCTGTTTGGTAAAGATCCCACTCGATTTAAAATTTTCGGCCATAAAATCCTCTATGCTTTGTTGGGAGTTCCCACAATATTTTTTAGTTTCCCAATTCTCTCAATTTCAAGTTCCAGAAGATCTCCGGGTGTGATCCATTTATCTAGTTCAAGACCACACCCTGTACCAACTGTACCAGACCCAAGAAAGTCGGTGGCGCGAATCCATTCTTCCATACCCATATGCTCAATCATCTCACCCCAGGAGTAGTGGCTGTCTCCAGACTGACCCTGAGACCATACCTCACCATTCACTTTGGCACTCATTTGAAGATTTGGTTCTTCAAAATTGAACTCGTCAAACGTCACAATCACGGGCCCCATGATTGAACACCAGTCCTTACCCTTGGCGGGCCCAAGCCTGATAGACATTTCTTTTTTCTGAATATCGCGCGCAGAAATATCATTTAAAATCGTAAATCCAAAAATATGTTTCTTGATATCCTTAGCTTTAACGTTTTTTCCATCGCGACCAATCACGACTCCGAGTTCGAGTTCGTAATCGAGTTGTTTAGAATAGTGAGGCCAAGGAATGATTTCATCGTTGCCGATGAAACCAGATGTTCCGCCTTTATAGTAAGCAGGGATCTCATACCAAGCTGGTGGAACGGGTTCATTTCTTTTCTCGAAACCAATCTTGACGTGTTTTTCATGGGCATAGAAATCTCGGTACATGTTGATCTCGTCCAACGGCGCGCCGAAACCAATTTTGGAATCTAGGATATTGTGAGCGAGATCTCCACCGTTGAGGGTTTTGAGATGACCTTTTTTTGCAAAATCTTTGTATAACTCAAGGGTTTGCTGCAACAGACTTATCGAAGCATCCTGGTGAAGCCGCAAATAAGCCGCGAGCGAAGTTGGGGCCAAAAGATGAGCGCGTCCGGCTGGATCATAAAATCCCTCATGCTCAAACTTCATTTGCCACACGAGATTCACATCCAATAGTGTTTTTTCGTCGAGAAAAACCCCGAGTCTTTTTTGTTCCCCGAAAGGTGTCGTGCGCTTGTAGGTGCAAACTTTCATTTAAGCTCTCCAAATTTTTTCACATATCGAGGTAGAACTTCATCCATCGCTTCGTAGAAATGTTCCATCTCTTGAGGAGTACCCAAAGAAATACGAACATGATCGGGCATGAGGTTGGCGCGAAGGGGACGAATAATCACGCCGTGATTCAAAAGTTCATTATAAAGGTAGAGACTTTTTTCCTCTGAACCTGTTTTAACCGTTACAAAATTTGTTACTGAAGGAATTGGATGAAATCCATTTTCTCCTAAATAGGCAAACAGATCTTCATACTGCTTCTTATTATTCTCAAGCGTGCGAAGCAGATGAGGATAATCAGTAAGTGCTCCGTAAGCTCCTCTCTGAGCGATAAGACTCGGCTCGAAGGGAAGTTTCACCTTGTGAAGATTTCCAATCAAATGATGATGGCCAAATCCGTATCCGCAACGGATTCCCGAAAGTCCATAGGCCTTCGAGAAAGTTCGCAGCGTGATGACATTGTCATATCGATAGGTCATTGAATCCGGAAAATCCCAATGATTTTGCGCGAATTCAAAATACGCTTCATCCAGGATCACAATCGTGTGGTCAGGAACATGCTTCATGAGAAAATCAAATTCTTCCCTCGTGATGTAGGTTCCAGTCGGGTTATCAGGGTTAGCGATGTAGACAATCTTTGTATTCGGTGTGATTTTTTTTGCCATGGCCTCAACGTCGTACTTGTAATCCAACCGACGTGGAACCTGAACAAGCTTAGCACCCACAGATTTTGCTAAAATTAAAAATCCAATAAAGGTATTCTCTGAAGTCACGACTTCTTCGTTGGGTTGGAGAAAAGCACGAACGATATAGCCCATGATTCCTTCAGAACCATTTCCCAGAATAATATTGTCTGGCTTCAATTTATAAAGTTCGCAAAGAGATTTTTTAAGTTCATGGGCGAACATATCCGGATAGCGATGCACATCCCAAAGGGCATTAGTCATTTCACGAATCGCAAACGGCGAAGGGCCTAGAGGATTTTCATTGCTCGCAAGCTTAGAGATTTTTTTTAAACCTTTTTCCCGGGCCAGCTCATCAATTGGTTTTCCGGCCTGATAGGTTTCTAATTTTTCGATGTAATCAGGAACTAATTTTTTTTGCATGGAAGAAAAGTATCATAGTTGACCACGGAAGCTCAAAAAGTAAGCTCTTGATAATGCGGATAGCCGTTAAACATCTTGCGCTTAAATTGAGGATAAAGTGTCTTCATCCCTATCTGGATCAAGATAAGATAGATAGTCCTCAGATTCTCATCGTAAGATCGGAGAATTTTGTGGAAAATCGATGGTCACCTCTTGACCATTTTTTTTGCCAAAGCCTTCGGGCTTTAGAGAAGCTTTATGAAGTTCCTAGCACTCCTTTTTATATTGGCCTGTTCTCACTCTGGATTTAAAAATTCGAAACACAAAGATGTAATCACTCCCATTCCAGAACTTTGGAAACAAGGCGAAGCTCCGGTGGCCCCTCCAGGTTTTGAGGTCATCAAGTTCGCTACAAATCTAAAAAATCCAGAGTGGGCCTATGAAACTCCAGGCGGTGATATTCTTGTCACTGAGTCTTCAAAAAAAGATAGCGCTGATCAAATCACCCTTCTTCGCGATACCGATAATGATGGAATTCCAGAATTGCGTTCAGTATTTCTCACCGGTCTTAATCAACCACTTGGTATGGTGATTATTGGAAATTGGTTTTATGTTGCCAACACCGATTCCATATGGCGCTGGCCTTATCAGGAAGGCATGACCTCGATCAAAGGTGATGGCCACAAAATTGCGGATCTTCCATCTGGAACTGATAAGCAACACTGGATGCGATCTCTGGTTTCGAGCGAGGGTATGAGCAAACTCTTTGTGGGAATTGGATCGGCCAGTGATGTTGGTGAAGATGGTCTCCCCGGCGAGCAAAGACGTGCAAACGTACTCACGATGGACATCGATGGAAAAAATGAAAAAATTTACGCCTCTGGGATTCGTAATCCAGTAGGTATGGATTGGCATCCTCACACCGGTGCTCTGTGGGTCGTGGTGAATGAGCGCGATCATGTAGGTGATAATTCTCCCGAAGATTATATGACCGTTATTAAACAGGATCATTTCTATGGATGGCCTTATTACTACTGGGGCAAGACGCTTGATCCAAAATGGAAAGAGAAAGTTCCTAAAAATCTTCCCCGCGTAGCTGTCCCTCATCTTAAACTCGGGGCGCAGACGGGTGTGAAGGGACTCACGTTCTATCGTGGTAAGGCCTTTGGACCAAAATATCGAAGTGGTGCTTTCATCACTCAGTATGGGTCAGAATATTCGTCCACACTAAAAGGATACAAAGTGATCTTCGTTCCTTTCTCCAAAGGTTTTCCAGCTGGACCTCCAGAGGATTTTCTCACCGGATTTTTAGCAGGCGAGGGAAAGACTCAAGTTCGCGGACGTCCCTTTGGAGTTCTTGAGTTAAATCGTGGAGAATTACTTGTGTGCGATGATATTGGAAATACGTTGTGGGTTGTACGTTCGAAGGACCACTTGTCCATTGGTGAGTAGGTCAACTTTGCCTGTAAAAGATTTACTCATTCTTAAAATCTGAAATTCCGAAATGCTTAAAGACTTCTTACTAAACCGAGGGAATGGTTTATGCTTCGATTCTTTTTAGTCTTATTATCATTGTTGATTCTTGCGACTGCATGTGGAGGAAAACCAGCATCTTCCAAGCTTAAAATTTCAACAAGCTTTGCAGCGGCCAACGGTGGTTATCCCGGTGGACTTGTCATCACAGGTAGAAATGACCTTGGTGCAGTTTTTTCAAAGCACATTTCCTACTCGGCTGCGTCCACCTCTGGACTCGACATACTACTTCCAAATGGTGTTTGGACTTTTCATGCTGTGGGATGGTCATCTTCCCCGACTACGAATGCAACCTGTGGAAGTGCCTCTCAGAACTTAAGTGGCTCAGACATAAACGTTGACCTCACTTTAAATCCATCAAATTGTAGTACAGCAACTTTTGGAAATCCGACGTTTTATGGAAGTGATTTTAAATCATTCAATATCGGAACCTGTGGGAGTTTTTATACAGCCGCTTCTTCTGGATCATACACTCCCCTTACGACGTCTGATTCAGTCTTTGGATTTTGCAACCCTACCAATATTTTAGAGCCTGACCTTGTTGGGAAATTTCCAAAGTCGATTCGATTTGGTTTGGCTGATGTTGCAATCAATGGAGGCCCTGCATTTTCGTCCATTTCGGAATGTATACCGTACTCGAACTTATCCGGTGGGCACTCGTCGAGCCCAACGACTCTTAAATTTCCAACAAAAAATTTCCCGGTCTTGATTGAGCTCTATGAAAATGATGGATGCAGTGGAAACTTGATGACGAATTACTACATGAGAGAGGGGATTGATTCGACCTACGACTTCGATCATCAGATTTCGGCCTTAAGTGGATTCCCTCATCTTTTTCTTTTGACCTCAGATTCTAGAAAAGGTTACTCGTCATTTACGTCAATATTTCCTAAGTTCAAATGCCTTTCGACGACTTGCTTGCCATTACCATCATCAATTATTACCACTTCACCCTCGTCAAGTATAATCACAACCAATGGTAGTTCATTTCTGGTTTCAAGCAGTCCGGGTCCCACTAATTGCTCAAATATTGGAACAGTTAATCTTTCCGGATCTCCTATAACTCCGCCCCAATATCAGTGTAATGACCAGGATGGAAAAATAATTTTATCCTTGCAGTTTTCAGGGCCAAGTTGTCAGAGTGTTCCATGTCTTCTCAACATTTCTTCACTCTCTTTTAATCAATACGTCCTCAATGATCCGGCCCGTTCACCTACCATCTATAGTGACGCTTATGATTTGATCGGAACCGATCAAGTTTCTCCCACGAGTTTAACTTCTTCCTTGAATGTCTTTTTTGAAGATACGGAGGAAAAGCTGTATGGCCTATTAAAAGAGCCAAAGTCCATGTTCAATCCAGGGGGGCCTGGAGGAATTTTTGGGCCATCAATTACCTGTGGTACGGATACTGCCACAAAAATAGTTTCCTTTTACGATAAAGGAAGTTTTAAGACTTACCAGATCGAGCTTGCGAATAATTCATTACAAGTTCCGACGTATCTTTGTAAAAATGACGATCTCACTCCCCCATCATGTACCATTCCTAATTTCAATAAAAAAATCATTGCCCGTCGATTAATTAATTCAGTATTTAGAACTGAACGAGTGATTAATTTTTCTTGTAGTAATCGCGTCGGACTGATGGAGACGCAAGCCGTGAAGATCGAAGGCAGCAAAACTAAGACTGAACGATCACTCATTGGTTGGAATACTCAAATTCAGTCGTATTCGCGAGCGGACGAAATAAAAGAAGAAGTGGAGAGTGACTCTGCATACTCGTATCCTACGAGACATGAGTCGAGCTACAAGAGAATTGAAAAGAATCAGGCCGCCGATGGAGCATTCTTCGTTGGAAAAATAATCCGTTACAACACCAATCTTGATACGGGAACCATTAAGTACAACGAATACTCAAGTCATCGAGATTTTAATCTGAATAATTCGAGACTCAGTGTCTCAGAAATTAGTTCCTCCCATCAAAACATTGTCGCCGGCCAGCGGCTTCTTTTGAATGATCCATTTTATCTTGGTGCCGATGGCCGCCATAGTTCCGGAATTGGCTATGTCGTGAAATCGAATTCATTTGGAGACATGGTAGCTGCTTGGAGCGTCTACAATGGATCTACCTATGACTTGAGACTCGCGATTAAGTATGCCTCTGATTCAACAACGACTTACACTGACATCACTCTCGGGAATGCTTCGCCCCTTATACCTCATTTAGCGATCAATGATTCAACTGTATTAGCTAACCGATTTCCCGTAGTGACGTTTGAAAGTTATTATAGTCCCTATAAGAGACTCTATATTTTGAGGTACGTTCAAGGTACCGGATGGAGAGATCATGCGGGCAATAGTTTTATTGCTTCTGCATTCGCTTCGAATTCGCCGAATGATGTGCAAACATCTACAGTCATATTCCACGATACCGGTACAACGCCGTTTCACGTATATTTTGGGAGTCGTGCTGGATCAAGTCGATATTTCAGTGCCTTAAGATGTCCCGCTGCGACTGGAGCCTGCCAGGTTCAAGTCGACCTCCAATCAATCTTTAACTCGGATAATTACACGAATATGTCCGCTTACTATGAAGCAACAAGTGGTTTTGTGTATGTTGGGGCGAATGCATATAATGGATCCAGTTCTTCAACACTTGATACCATAAGCTGTGACCCAACAACCTTCTATGCAACAAAGCTTTGTGGGTCAGGTACATTTGGTGTGAATTCCGAAACAGCCTCAGGTCAGCCTTATCTTCTACGAATGTACAAAGACATTGCTGCCAATATTGTTGTCGCCCGAACTGCAAATAACCAAACCTATCTTTCTAGTTTAAATCCTGGTGGTGCTGGAGCTCCAAGTGGGTCTGCTGGCTCTGACTCCTTGGCACCATCTTACTTTAATTCTTCATATGTAGCTCCGGTTTGCCTCAACACAGGCTCTCCAATGGGTAATACAATTGTCTCCCCTGATATTTTTTGTCTTAAACGCATCGATCCTTCATTTGCACCTGCCTTTAAAGCCGATGGATCTGATAACGGATATGTGAATCACCTAAGGATCGCTCCTGGTTCAAGTCTCATAAATTCTTTCTTTACTCCAAGTTCAACATTCCAATCTGAATAGAAATTCAACTTATCTATTCAGATTTTTCTCTGTGATTTGATACGATCAAGACTTTTTGGTCCTGATCCATAAAAGCAAATCAGCATAGAAGCTCCCAACATCGAAAAATTTTTCATAAAATGCGCCATCTGATTCTGCATCAACGCCGCATCAGAAATATTCCAAAAAGCATGCATCGAAAAAGTAACCGGAATCAAAAAGAGTATTAGTAGTAGAGCTCCAAATCGCGCCTTATAACCTAATAAAACAGAAGCCCCACCAATGATTGCCATCACACCCGACAAGGGAACTAAAAACGCAGCCATTGGCACATTCTGTGACTGAGCATAAGCAATCGTGTTCTGAGAGAAGTGACTAAATCCTGCGATGATAAAAATTAGTGAAAAGAAAAATCTCCCCACAGGCACAGACCAAAGCTTCGCCTTAGTAATGGAATCTTGGTGAGCATCCGTTTGAAATCGATTGGCGGGAGAAGAGGTGTAGTTTGTTGCAAAAGCCATATGGGCCTCCTTGTTCCCTCTATCTTCTCGTGGTCGCGAGAGCAAAGGAAAGGAGCATACGTTCAATACTAAGTTGATGAGTTATAAAAAAGAAAAGGGCCGCAAACGAAGCGGCCCATATCTAAAGGCAAAATTAATAATAGAGACTGAGAGGGGCTAGATACCCGGTGAAAAATTCTCCTGTTCAACCATGTAATTGCAGAAATCAGAAAAGGTTGAACTCAGCATATGTGCCTCCTCGAACTCAAAGTTGAGTCGTAGTTTTTTGGGTTGAATGAATTATGCAACAGAATTATTCAGGACAAAAACACAGTAACTTATGAGCGAATTTCTTAAATAAAATCTGTGAAAAAGAACGATTTATGGCACAAGAAAATGGCAAGCGTGTGCGAAGTCATTAGTTTTCAGTGGAAAAAATTAATTAAGGAGTTTGAACTTCTTAGGATCAGGGATCAATATTTTTTTGCCAATTCTTGTAATCAACTTATCCTCCTCAAGCTCTGTCAACAATCTCGAAAGATTCACGACAGTCGTTCCCGCGAGCTGCGCCATAGTTTCTCTTCCCACATCGATCGAGATCAATAATCCTTCGTCAGTTGTCGTTCCCAGTTTACCTCCTAGGCAATTGAGCAAGCTGATCACGCGACCTCGTGAAGAATTGTTTTGGAGAGAATTAATTCGAACATCTTGAAAATGGATCGTATTACAAAGAGAATTGATCATGAGCTGATCAAGGGAATGAGAAACATTTTTTACTTTATCTAAGGAAGATTTATCATAGAAACTCAATTCTGTTTTTGTCAGCATCGTAAGTTTATATGAAGTCTCATGATCGATCTGGAAAAGACCCAATCCTACGAGCGTATCTGGTTCCACAACCCTCAGTGCTTGCTCTGATTTCCCCCTGACCCTAATAATTTTGAGAAATCCTTTTCGCAAAAGAATAAAGCCGGTCTTTTTTTCGTCTAAGGGAAATTCTTCTTTCGGTTTTAGATGTCTAACTGGGCACAGAGTATTTAAGTCTACTTTCTTTTTTAATTTTATATCGTTTAGGCATTGGTCCCATGACGTATGAAATGCAATTTTTGACATAATTTCCTCCAAGTTGAGTGATGGGCAACATTAGCACTAATTTAACAATTGTTAGGAAATTGTATGAATTTCTTAATCAAGATAAATTTACAATCTTGATAATCACTTTTTTAAGCATTGATTTAATTAAATGACTCTCGGTAAACATCTGTTTTAAAATGCTGTTTCGGCAATTTTGACTCGTGTTAGATGTCTTCTTAATTTTAAAATTTGGTCGATGATTAACTCCAGATAACGGAGTTAAAAAATGAACACTGAACTCGAAGAATTTAAAACAGAAATTTTTGAAATGCTCGACCGAGCAGAGCAAGCACTTCTTCAATTTGATCTTCTCGAAGACAACACGATGTCTCAAGCGCTCTATGATGAAGTTTTTCGTGCTTACCATAACATCAAAGGTGCGGCAGGAATGATGGAGTGGAACACGCTTCAGCATCACGTTCATCAGTTAGAAAATATTCTCATGCAGACCAAGGATACATCCAGTATCCCCAAACACCTGATTAATTGGTTTCTAAGAGGCAACGACGCTGCTCGGGCGATCATGAACGAGAAAGAATACGAGTTTTCATATGAGACTAATAGTCCTGTTCAAGAATCTCCAAAGGCAGAAATTGTGAATGCACAGAAACAGGAATTACCGGAAGAATTTCACGCTGAAGTCCAAGAAGCCACGGATCGGATTTCTCAGGCGCTTTTAAAACTTGAAAATAATCCTTCAGATACAGATTTAATCGACTCACTTTATCGGGATGTTCACTCGGTGAAAGGGGCCTGCCAACTTTTTGGATTAGTAGAAGCATCTACGCTGTTTCATGCGATGGAATCATCTCTGGAATCAATCCGAGGCAACAAAGGCCGCAAGATGGACAACGCACATGTTAGCACTCTGCTCATGTGTCTTGATCTTCTAAATCTTTGTCTTACTGCAACTGGTAAAGAAGAAACTCTTAAGGAAGTTAATTTTATGGTTTCACTCCTTCAGCCTTTCACTGAGTCGGTAGCACCTGTACAAGTCGCCGAGACAGTGGAAATTAAAACACCAGCAGTCGTGGTTCTTGAAAAGAAGAATCCTACTCCAGTGAGTGCCCCAGCTTCGGTTGAAAATGAAAAAGCAGATACAACTATCAGAGTTCAAGTTTCTCTCCTCGACCGCCTAATGACTCTCATGGGAGAAATGGTTCTCGTGAGAAATCAGGTGTTACAGTACTCAAGCAAAACTGATGATCTTGAATTTCAGAATTTAAGTCAGAAATTAGATGTTGTGACGTCGGAACTTCAAGAAGAGACGATGAAGACCCGCATGCAACCTATTGGGAACATCGTAACAAAATTTCAGAGAGTGGTGCGTGATCTCGCATCAACTCTTGATAAAAAAATTAATCTCGTTCTTATTGGAACTGAAACAGAGCTCGATAAAACGCTCATTGAATCAGTCAAGGATCCGCTTACTCACATCGTAAGAAACGCCTGTGATCATGGAATAGAAACTCCAGAACTCCGTCTTGCAGCAGGTAAATCAGAAACAGGAACAATTACAATCAAGGCCTATCATGAAAGTGGGCAGGTGGTAGTTGATATCAGCGATGACGGCAAAGGACTTTGTCGTGAGAAACTACTTAAGAAAGCTATCGAGAAAGGTCTCGTGGACCCTGCTCAAGCTGAGAAAATTAGTGACCGCGATGTTCAGGCCCTCATTTTTGCTCCCGGATTTTCAACGGCCGAAAAAGTAACAAATGTTTCGGGCCGTGGTGTGGGAATGGATGTCGTGAAAAGCAATATCGAAAAAATTGGTGGGTTGGTTGATATTTCCAGCTCTGAAGGCTCTGGCACAAAAATTACTCTCAAAATTCCTCTTACCCTGGCTATAGTGCCTGCGATGATTGTTCGTTCCGGTGAAGATCGCTTTGCGATTCCGCAGGTCAAGCTGGTTGAACTTATTCGCGTCGAGGTATCTGCTATTGAGGAAGTTCAGGGACAAAAAATGTATCGCCTTCGTGGAAATATTCTACCACTTATTGATATGAAGAGCGTTCTAGGATCAGAGTCAGTTCTAGATAAAAAAGATGCCGTCAATATTGTTGTCCTGAATTCAGAGAAACATCTGTTTGGCTTAATTGTCGATGAAATCCTCGACACGGCAGATATTGTGGTTAAGCCACTGGCGAGATTTCTTAAATCAATTTCGATCTACTCAGGTGCCACAGTTCTTGGAGACGGTAAAGTCGCTTTCATCATGGATGTTTTGGGAATCGCACAAAAGCATCTCGGAACAGGTGTTCACCTTGATGATAGAATGATTGGTCAGAAATACGATAATATGCACGAAGGATCTAATGAATTACAAGAATTCGTTTTAATCAAGCTCGGCGCGGATGCGAAACACGCGCTCCCATTAGCATCTGTTAGTCGAATGGAAGAATTTAAAACAAGTTCGATTGAACTATCGGGTCACCAGCGAGTTGTTCGTTATCGTGGCGGAATTCTCAAAATCGTCAACCTCAACGAAATACTGGGTTATCCAGTATCAGAGCTTGCAAAAGAAAATACACAGGTCATCGTAACGAAAATGGATGATACGACTATTGGTCTTGAGGTTGATCAGATCATCGATGTCTTGTCGACAAGAGATCCCGTTGCAGAGTCCATCAGTGCGCATCTGTTGATTGCTGGAAATATTGTGACAACCTCAGAGATCATTGTCCTTTTGGATGTTGAAAAAATATTTAGTCATAGTAATCCAAAGAAAATTTCGGAGATTCGTTCCGGAACCTCTCCACGCATTCTCCTTCTTGAAGATACACTTTCTATCCGTAATGCAATTGAGGCTGAGCTTGTAAAAGAAGGCTGGGAAGTCATCACCGCCGATGACGGAGTCGAGGGGCTTCGAAAAGTTGCAGATTATAAATGCCAATTTGATCTCATCATTTCAGACATCGAAATGCCAAGAATGAACGGATATGAATTCGTAAAAAAAATCCGGGGTATCGCGCAGATGAATCAACTCCCTGTGATTGCCTTTACGACAAAAAATACTCAGAGAGATATCGATGAGGCGAAGGCCGCTGGGTTTACGACATACCTCGAGAAGGCCAAAGGTAAGCTCCTTCCACTCCTTGTTAAAGAATGTCTGAAAAACGGTAAAAGGAAGGCAGCATGAAAACATTTATTACTCAAAATGCTAACGATGGTGCACAAAAAACAAAACAATTTTCCACGTTCATCATTGATGGCCGGCTTTATGGCATCGATGTTATGAAGGTTCAAGAAGTCACTAAGCCTCTTCAGGTGACTCTGATGAGAACGGCACCTCCCTTCGTAAAGGGTTTGATAAATCTTCGAGGACAAATTGCGACTGCGATTGGTCTCAGAGAGCTTTTTGAACTGAGTTCTGATCCATCGCTCGAAAAGATGACGGTGGTCTGCAAAGTTGAAGACGTCCTCATTTCTCTTCTCGTGGATAACATCGGGGATGTCGTTGAAGTCAACGACCATCAATTTGAAACCACTCCTCTTTCAATCCCGCCGAACATGAGAACGTTCATGCAGGGAGTCTACAAAACACAGGACTCTATCCTTTCCATCATCAACCTTGAAGTCATCATAAAAGAATTAGATCGCAGATGCGCATAAATGAAAAATAACAGGAGAATACAAATGTCAAATGCAGCTCAAAAATTAGAAGTTAACCACGACGAACTTTATCTCAAAAATCTCGAAGCGATGACAGCTGCGATTAGTAAAGTTCAGGCCGTCATTGAGTTTAACCTCGACGGTACAATTATCACTGCTAACGATAACTTCCTTTTGACCTTGGGCTATGGTTTGGATGAAATAAAAGGAAAACACCACCGCATGTTCTGTGACCCGTCTGTTTCAAGCTCACTTGAGTATGCTCGATTCTGGGAAAAGCTAAATCGCGGCGAGTTCGACACCGGTGAGTACAAGCGTTTTGCGAAAAATGGAAAAGAAATCTGGATTCAAGCTTCCTATAATCCTGTTTTGGATGAAAAGGGGAAGGCATATAAAGTCGTAAAATTCGCGACAGACATCACTGAATCTAAAAATCGAAACACAGAGTTTCAAATGACCCTCGATGCTGTCTCGAAATCGCAAGCCGTCATTGAATTCAATATGGATGGTACGATTCTTACTGCGAATCAAAATTTTCTTTCAACATTAGGTTATGACATCGTTGAAATAAAAAATAGACATCACCGGATGTTTTGTGAAGATCAATTTACTTCAAGCCGCGAGTACACAGAATTTTGGGAAAAGCTACGTAGAGGTCAATTCGACTCAGGCGAGTATAAGCGAATTGGTAAAGGTGGTAAAGTTGTCTGGATCAATGCAACTTATAACCCAATCCTCGATCTAAACGGTAAGCCTTACAAGGTTGTAAAATTCGCCTCGGACATAACTCCTCTCAAAACATTAATTGATGCACTCGGTGAAACTGCTATTGAATTAGCGAAAAATGCTAGTGACCTGAAAGAGAATGCGCTTCTTTTAAACTCAAATTCAAAGAAGACTTCTTCAAGTTCAATTAACGCCGCTGCAGCTTCTGAACAAATCTCAATGGGAGTACAAACAGTTGCCGTTTCTACAGAAGAAATGGTTGCTTCTATTCGTGAAATTGCGCGATCATCATTTGAATCTGCAGAGATGTCAAAATTAACCCTCAATAATGCTATCGACACGAATAAGACCATTCAGCAGCTTGGTGTGAGTTCTCATGAAATTGGAAACGTCATTAAGGTCATCAGTTCTATTGCTCAGCAAACGAATCTCCTCGCACTAAATGCAACGATTGAAGCTGCGAGAGCGGGAGATGCTGGTAAAGGTTTTGCTGTCGTTGCAAATGAAGTCAAAGAACTCGCAAAACAAACTGCGAAAGCGACTGAAGATATTACGAATAAAATTGGTGCGATTCAGAAGGATACGAACATAGCTGTTGATGCTATCGGTGGTATCTCTAAGGCGATGGAAAAACTAAATTCAATCTCTGGTGCAATTGCGGCAGCAGTTGAGGAGCAAACGGCGACGACAAACGAAGTGTCTCGCGTGATCGGTGAATCGAAGAAAGGTGTTGAGGCCATCACGCTCACCATCAAGGAAGTCTCATCTGCGGCGGAACAAAGCGCAGAGAAGAGTGAGCAAACACTCAAGTCTTCTGAGGTACTTTCAAGCCTTGCTGAACGCTTACGTACCCTTATCGCACAGGTTAAAAAATGATCCGAATTCTCATCGTTGATGACTCGATTCTTTTCCGGAATCAGATTCATCTCGCCCTCAAAGACTGTCCAGACTTTAGTGTCGTGGGTGCCGTTTCCAACGGAAGCAATGCTTTGATCTTCATGAATTCGAATGAAGTCGATCTTTGTGTCCTCGATCTCGAGATGCCGGTGATGGATGGTCTAACAACCTTGAAGGTGATGGCCGATAAAGCGATGAGAGTAAAAGTCATTATGTTCTCAGCGGTAAGTAAAGCTGCCGCTGAGAAAACGTTAGAAGCAATGAGATTAGGTGCAGTGGATTTTGTGACTAAGCCCTCGGCAGATGGGTCGGCCTTAACGCCGGCACAGAAAATCGGAGACGTGCTCGTTCCAAAGATTCGCTCCCTATTTCTTAAATCTTGTGAAACCCAAGACACTAGACCTCGAGAATCTAGTTTTAGTTCTTTTAAACCGAGAGCTCTTGCGATCGCTTCGTCTACTGGAGGACCTGGTGCGCTTCAAGAATTTTTTTCTGAACTCAAAGGAGTTTATATTCCTGTTCCTATTCTTCTTGTTCAGCATATGCCTCCCGTTTTTACAACAAGCTTGGCTGAGCAGTTAGGTAGAATCGCAGGTAAAAAATCTAAAGAGGGAGCAGTTGGTGACGTACTCATGCCAGATCAAATTTACGTCGCCCCCGGTGATTTTCATATGACTGTCAAAGAGGATGCATTGGGAGCGAGAATTGAACTCAATCAAGGCCCTCAGATAAATTTCGTAAGACCAGCAGCTGATTTACTTTTTGAAACAGTTGGATCAGATGTTCTCGCCGTTGTTTTGACCGGCATGGGTCGGGACGGAGCAGATGGTGCTCGCTTTATAAAAAAACGCGGAGGCAGAGTTTTGATTCAAGATGAAGCTTCTTGCGTCGTCTTCGGGATGCCTGGTGCCGTAAGACAAGAAGGACTTCACGATTATATGGGTAGACCTTCTGAACTCGCCCGGAAATGTGTCACAATCTTTTCAAATATGCGGGTGAACGATGTCGCATGAGATTCTAGTTTTCTTTTCACAGCTGATTGAAAAAGAAACCGGCATTCATTATAGCGAGTCTAATCTCTACCAGTTATCTGGAAGAATTGATGAATTTTGTAAAAAATTAAATATCGATGGGCCTCATAAACTTTATGAAATTTTTTCGGCAAGTCTGGTGGATCAAAAAATTAAATCACAATTTGTAGACTTGGCGACAAATAATGAAACATCTTTTTTTCGAGATCCCGTATATTTTAAGGCGATCGAACAATATGTTACTGATCATGTAACTAAGAGTGATAGTGAACTTCGCATTTGGTCAGCAGCTTCGAGCACCGGGCAAGAAGCGATCAGTATCGCTATTATGCTTGAAGAGCTTTCTAAAAAAATTAAATTACCTCCGTATCAAATCATGGCGACCGATATCAGTCACGAGGCATTGAAACGTGGCGAGATGGGAGTCTATTCCGATTTCGAATTGATGAGAGGAATTTCTCCGGAGCGCAGAGAACAGTTCTTCACCCAAACGCCTCTGGGGTGGCAAGTAAAACCATATCTTCATTCTAAGATGAGGTTTGCTCACAACAACCTACTCCATTCATCTGTCTCGGGCCCTTTTGATCTCATCTTTTGTCGTAACGTTTTGATCTATCAGAGAGTCGAGATCAAAAGGAATATTCTAACCTCTATATTACGTCAGTTAAAACCTGAAGGAGGGCTCGTGCTTGGAGTAGGAGAAACTCTTTTTGGAGTCACAGAAAATATGATGTCCACGATTTACGGTGGAGTTATCATTTATAAAAATCACCCCATAAAAATAACAGCATAAAGGAGCTATATGTTTGATCCATTGTCAAAAATTTTAATTGTCGACGACATGTCCACCATGCGAAAAATTGTAAAGAAAATCATGAGAGACTTAGGATATTCCAACTTCGATGAAGCTGCAGACGGTAACCAGGCCTGGGAGAAAGTCCAAGCTGGTTCTTTTGATTTAATCGTATCGGACTGGAATATGCCGAATTGTTCAGGTCTCGATTTTTTAAAGAGAGTTCGCAGCGACCCACGCGTTTCAAAAACTCCCTTTCTGCTTGTGACTGCAGAGGCTGAACAACACCAAGTTGCTGAGGCCATTCGATCTGGGGTCGATCAATATGTGGTGAAACCATTCACGACAGATTCTTTAAAAGCAAAACTCGAGTCCGCCTATAAAAAATGTTCAGCAAGAAAGAGTGCATAAATATGAGTGCTATACCTGTAGAAAAATTTAAAGATTATATTTTAATGAAACTTCCAGCTGCCTATACCGCGGAATCCTACAAGGAGTTTGAGACTGAAGTCCTTGGATTGACCGACACTCACGTAGTTATTAATTGCGAGTCTCAAACATATCTTCCAAAAAACTGGCTTCGAACTCTTATGAAGCTTCACATGACTCTAAGGACGAAGAATCGCTCTCTGAGACTCACAAATTTAAATCCAATCATGATGAATTCTCTTAAGGCTGAGGGTGTTGATCAGATCTTTACGGTCAATAAGGATAGTAAAGAAGCGCTTTCCCAAATTGGCATCGTTGCCCCTAAGAAAACTCTGGATACACAGTTTATCGATCCATTTTTAACTGCTGTGATTCATGTTTTGAAAATTCAGGCCAGTGTTGATGTTTCTCCAGGTAAAATCGCTCTGAAAACACCCAATACGAAGACCTCAGGTGACATATCCGGAATCATCGGGATTATCTCGGATACTTTTAATGGCTCCGTTGTGATTTCGTTTCCAGAAGAAACCTTTCTCAAAATTATGACAAACATGCTTGGTGAAGAGGTGACCGAACTCAACCAAGATATCGTTGACGGCGCAGGCGAGCTAACCAATATTATTTTTGGTCAGGCGAAAATCACTTTAAATGAAAAAGGCTATGGGATTCATACCGCCATTCCTTCTGTCGTGACTGGAAAAAATCACTCTTTATCCGCTCAGACTAAAGGCCCCGTTGTCATGGTAAACTTTGAATCGACTGCTGGACCATTTTGCGTAGAAATTTGCATGTAGCTATCAGTCAAAGGATGAATAGACGAGGTTTAAGATGACCCGTCTATTCATCCTATTTGCAATCGAACGGGTTTCTTCATATCCTTAGTGCATATGAAATATCTTTACCTATTGGTCCTTATCTTTCCCCTTTTAGTCCTCGCCGACATACCTGATTCCCTAACTAGGCTCTCTCAAATTAAAGATAAAAGTTCTGAAGACTATATGTTTCTGTCCCAGCAGGCCGTCATGGATACAAAATACGCTGCGGAAAGATTACTTGCGGGAGAAAACTCTGCAGGCGCCTTAAAAGTTTTAGAGCTCGGCCTTCACGTCATGCCTCACCGTTCAGATCTTTTAACTCTTCGTCGAAAAGCACTCGATACCTACATCGATATCACACAAAAGCTCGAAGAAAATGCCTTGAAAAACTGTCCCGTCTTGCAAGAACGTTATCAGTATCTGAAATCAATTGCCCCTGACGCTCTCGCTAAATTAAAGTTTGAAGTGAACTGCGTTCCTAAGACGGTCGCGGTTTCGATTCAAAGCGAAGAGGATATCCTCAAAATACCTGAGCCCGTTTTGCAAAAAGAACTGGAAGGAAAGTTTAAAGCAGATCTTGTGAAGACATTTCCCTGGAGTGATGTTCTCGCCAATTCATTTATGCTGATGCGTGGTCTTTATGGGGAAGAATTTAAAATAACTTGTTCTGATTTTAAAGATAAGAAAGCGAACTGTGTATCAACTCCCATCGATCAGAATGAGTTCAAAGAAGTCTCCCTTCGCCATTGCGGATATCTTGAAGGTATTCTCGATGTCTCGGCTGGATCTCACGCTTTAAAATGCATTTACAACCAGACAAAGATTTTCCATACGAGTTCTGAGCTTTATCGTATTTATCAGCAAGCGATGGACAATCAGGCCTTTGATGACGATATCCCCACTTTCGCCGTTCTCACCATGACGGTTAAGCATTTCGCAAAATCAGAAACAAGCGACTTACTCGTCCTCCTGAAACACGCCCCATTTCGCGCAGGAAAATTTCCCAATTTTGAGATCAAGTCTGGTGAGGCCCCATTCAAAGTTCTAGGATCCGAAACAGAATTTTCTGGAACTGATCTTCACGATGTGACCTTTACCATTAACTACAAGAAGACCTTTGAGCTCTATGAGAAGTACTTCAAGAGCGTATTGAAGGGAAACCTAGTGAATACTCTCTTGAAAGTGGATATATCTAAATAATAGATTATTGCGATTAGATTAATCTCATTCTCTTTCAAGCAAACATTTTCTATAAGGACTCCATTAACCCCATAAGGAGTCTTTATGAAATTCATCGCGGCCGTATTATTCGCTCTTCTTTCTACATCAGCATTTGCTTTTACTTTTAACTGTAAAGGCCGTGATCAAGATATGGACTACTCCATGGTTTTAAAGGAAGTTGGAAAGACAAATGTTCCAGAAAACACTCCTGTTGATTATCAACTGCTTATAAAAAAGAATTCTAAAGTACTTTTCTCAGCGATGGTGACTGGTAAATCGGAAGATGTGATGCTCTCTCTACGCAGCCGCAGAGGGGCCCCTTTGCTCCAGGGGATGATTTACATGGATGAACTTGATCAAACAACGATCACTCTCGGGGCGAATCACCAGGTCATCTACTTTAATTGTAATGGCGAAGAATAAGCGAATCACTTTCTTATTTCTTAAGTCAGATTTCAGAATGAAATTGTTCACGGATATTTTTAAATGATCTAGAATGATTTTAAGCCTAGCGAACCTGTGACCGGAATGATTACATCTCAATGGGCCGACTTAAAGACCACTTTCGGGTGGTCTTTTTTTATTTACTCAAACACATATTCAAAGTTTTCTCACAGCTTTGCTTACAGCTCTTAATACTGTACTCATTGTTATCGTTTCGAGAACAAATTTGCATACAACTAAGAGCAGTCACTCGGCACATTTCATGTTTTTTGAAGGCTTGATAAATTTCAGGACGGATGTTTAAGTTTTGGAGTTGAGGCCACAATTCATCGATCTGACTCATGATGGCCATACGAACTTTTCTTTCAATGAGGAGTCGAACCGACGGAAGTTCCGCGAATTTATCACAGTCCGAACAATGTTTGACTGGCCCCCTCGTGCTTGCTGCTAATTCTGCTAAGGAAAGAAGTCCCGTGATAACTTCAGTCGCACCGAGATGCATTTGAAGATTAATCCCACGGGCATCTATAGAAACGGAACTTAAGACGAGTCTCATCATCGCCTTGAATTCTTTTCCAGTATTAAAATCTACTCCGCTCCGGGAATCCATTGTCACACCGAAAGGATAGATACCGTTAGTATCTCCAGTGAACTTAAAACCACTCTTGAAATAATCCTGCTCCTTGATACCGACTCTCATTCCATAAAGATTGAACGCTTTTGCCTGCGGTGGGAGGAAGTTTAGATTAATATCGCCGCGGTATTTAGGGATAAAAATATGATTCGTGCCAGATCCATAAGAACCTTTTGTAAAGATTCCCACAATCGTTTTAGCAATGGTGAACGTACTTCCCAAAGTATGTTGCGCACGAATTTTTTTAAGAAGAGCATTGGCCGCACTTAGCTTGGGTCCAAAGATTTTTTCGAGAGTATCGGAGACGCCCTGGCTCACAGTCGAACTTGATAATCCTGTAAAGTCAGCCTTCATTTCAGATACCGATTTAAGTCCAGCTGGGGTCCATGTGACAGACTTTACGTAAACGCGAAATCCTGCGTATTGAACATAAAAACCTGCTCCTGGAGTGACCTGAAGATAATCTTCCTGAAATGTGAAATCAATTTTTTCGTTGGCCACAATTTTAACGTTGCTCCAACCTTCCTCGTAAAGGACAGAGCCAGAGTTAAAGTAAACACTGCCGGTAATAAAGGCGGGAGTTGATCTCAGAAAATTGATAAACGGCTCGAGCTCTCTTTCAGCAAAGCTCGCTTGGCTTAAGTTCGAAAGAAAGAGTGTCACTAGGAGTAATAAGGTATGCATTTTTCTCATGCACTTATTATTGAGGGTATTTGAATAGGGAGTGGGTATTTATGCTTTAAGTGTAATTTTTTCAGGTAAAAAACCTAGCTGAGGATGGGACGGGGATGTGTGTGTGACAGGCATTGGGAGGAACTTCAAAGTGGTTAACTTCTGGTTCCGGGGATAGGGTGGGATGTGTGGTGTGTCCTTCTCCTCAGCTCAAAATAGATAAAGCAGGATTCGTGCCAATCTCAAATAGTTGATAATTCGACTTTGTGCAGATGCTTCCTTGGTGCGAAACGAACCAGCAAGGGCCGAAGAGCACCGACCCTGGTGTCAGATCACTACGAGTCATACCAAAAGTTCAGGCTTTTAAAGACAGGGATTGAATAGGACCCAACCGTGATCTATATGATGAGAACTTATCTAAACAAGGGGCCTCATATGAAATATCTTTTTCTCGTCATGATTATTTGCACTTCCGCTTTTGCCAGTGTTTCTCCTGAAGAAATGCGCTTCATTCGCACTAAAGTCGATGCCGTTATGTACAGTGTGGGAGCGAATCCAGATCTCCATCCGAGAGTTACTAAAATGTCTGAAGTCAGTGAGCTTGGTGACAGAGTTCTTATTCAATTTACATATGTTGAAGATGTTTATGGAAAAAGAACTTGTACGTTCTACTTCAACCGCTCAATTGCAGAAGTTGTTGATGGTTCGTGGTTGTGTAACTAGAATTAAGCTATGAAAATTTTTATTCTCATTTTTGCCTTCAGTAGTTTCTCACTCTTCGCGAATGTGAATGTGATCCTTAAAACCAATAAAGGAAACATCACCATTGAACTAGACGATGTGAATGCTCCCATCTCGACAGCTAACTTCTTAAAGTATGTTGATGAAGAATTTTACAACGGGACAATCTTCCACCGAGTGGTCAAAAATTTTGTGATCCAAGGAGGGGGAGTAACTTCTGACATGACAGAGAAACCTACCCGGGATCCTATTAAAAATGAATGCACCAATGGACTCAGTAACCTGACCGGTACCATTGGAATGGCCCGCAATGAAGACTTCGATTCAGCGACGGCTCAGTTTTACATCAACACAAATGATAACGTTCGTCTGGACCTGCGCTATGCGGTTTTTGGTAAAGTCATTGGTGGAATGGATATCGTTCGCGCCATTGAAAACTCAGCGGTCACCACTATCGGTGAATACGAAAATGTACCGGTCGATGAGATTAAGATCAGCGAAGTTGTGCGCCTTCCATAATCATTTGATCTTCGGCTCCTGATTTGAGTACAAGCGTGTCCCGTTTTTCATCTGCTTTCCATCAGAATAACTGGCATAACAATAGAGGCCAAGGCCCGCGATGAAGGCCGGAATCGCCATAAGTGCTAGATACATACAATCCTCCTGGATGTTGTTAACTTGCCCCCCATTGTAAATTCTAATTGGTCTCAGGTCACAAACATGGAGGCAAATTAAGGTTAACTTAGGTTAGGCCTGTAAGTGGCATCCAGATTTGACTTAAAGGTCCATGCTTTGTACTTTTCTCCTATGAAAAACCTCATCTATATTCTTGTTCTTTTTACTCTCAACGCCTTCGCCATTCCGGAAGAAAACTATATCCAGAATTGGCATGATAAGGTCTACCCTCATTTTGGAACTCTAACCTCGGGCGAGATTGAAAATGCTCAGGGCATGCGGATACGTTTCCACTACACTCTTAAATCAAGCGCAACTAAAACCATCGTGATTCTTCCTGGCCGAAGCGAGCCCGCGATGAAATACGCTGAAGTGGTTTATGATCTGGATTCACCAGAGGTGAATATTTTTGTTCTTGATCATCAGGGGCAGGGAGAGTCGGATAGAATTCTCGCCGACACACAAAAAGGTCACGTGGTTCATTTCCAGGATTACGTAAATGACTTGGCACTCTTTATGAACAAGATTGTATTAAAAGAGGCCAAGAATACTCAGCTCTTTTTACTTGCTCACTCCATGGGGGGACCGATTGGTGTTCACTACATGGCCCAGAATCCAAACGTGTTTCAGAAAGCTTTTTTGAACGCTCCCATGCTGAAAATCAATACCAAGCCGTATGCCGAGATCATTGCTAAAATATATTCTGTGTTCCTAATAAAAACAGGAAAGCAAAATGAATACGCCCCGGGAAAGGGACCTTACGTACTGGATGAGGATACCTTTGAAAAAAACGTCGTGACTCACTCTGAGGTCCGTTTTGAAACGAACAAGTCTCTCTTTCGCGATTTTCCCTATCTCATCATTGGTGGTCCAACAGTGAACTGGGTTTACACATCTTTGAAAGCAACGGCGAAGATCCAAAACCTTGGTCCAAGAATTAAAATTCCGATCTTCATGCTTCAGTCCGGCCTCGATGAGTACGTAAAGAATGAGCGTTTGAATAGTTTCTGTGCGAAGGCAAGAAGCTGCCAGAAAGTGTTTTACCCTCAGGCCTTTCATGAAATTCTCCAAGAAAAAGATGAGATCCGTAGTGATGCGATGAAACACATCCGCGAGTTCTTTGATCTGAAATAAATTGAAAACCCTGCGCTTTGCGTAGGGAGTTTTTTTCCTCATTCATCTCAGATGGTAATGCCTTAAAATCTCCTTATACCTATCAGGAGATTCTCATGAAATTCATTCTCACCGCACTCTTATTGACTCAATTTTATTCTTGTTCAAGCACGATGAATAAAACTCAAGACTCGGGCTCAATCAACGCAAAAGTTGAAGGACGTCTGACGGCCGATATCGATGTGGATATGTCAAAAAAAATTCAGGGAACTGCTTATCAGGCAAGACTCTTTGGATTTATCTGGCTTCGTTCAGCAAATCACTTTGCTGATGGAGTGACTTACAACGGAGCACCAGGTGTCCAGTCAGGATGGTTTGGTCCGAGCATGGAAGAAGAAACCAAATCAGCAGCGGCGTACAAAGCTGTGGTCCCAAATCAAGTCGATCTGATCGTAGCTCCCCAGTACATCACAAAAGTTCATAGCTACCTCTTCGGTGCTTATAAAGAGGTGACTGCTACGGTGACTGGATATGGTGCTCGTGTGAAAAATATTCGTCAAAAATAAAGTCAATTTTCGGTCTTGGGGAGTCTCTTTTTGCCTAATCTTTGGACAATGAGATTCCTCCTAAATATGCTATTATTGTCTTCATATGGATTACCCCGTGTATGTGGCGAAGACCTTAACCATCGCTTTGACAAAGATCGGTCCTGTCGTTGGATTTATTGTGATGGGATATTTCATCTTCATCAAACTCCCTTTTCTCATTTTTAGAAACTCGCTCAAAAGCTCTCGTGAGTTTGAACCGACTCAGGTTCAGCACAATCCACAGGAATTTCAAAGATTCATGAACAGCCAAGCGAGATTGGAGTCTGCGCAAAAAGAAGTTCCGAAGCAAGATACAAGGCAAGAAAAAAAAGAAGAAAAGAAAGAAGAGCCAAAACAGGAAAAGAAAAAAGCTTCACCGAAGCAAGAGAAACCCCAAGGCATCTCGCCTGAAGAAAATGTGTTTCAGTTTCAGGCAGGTCAGCGTTTTACTCAGCAAGAACTCAAACGACGCTACCGGGATCTCTTGAAACAAAACCATCCGGACAAAGTTGCTGGCCTCTCAGATGAGTTTAAAAATCTCGCCGAAAAAAAGACCAAAGAATTGAATGCTGCTTATTCCAAGTTAAAAGATAGGGCCAGTTGAGTAAGGCGATTTACTTCCATCTAATTTTCCTCTCCCTGTTCACCTCAGAAACTTTTGCCAACTTCAATTGTGAGATCGAATCAACAGCTCCAGAGGCCACTGTCCGTGAAGCGCAATTGCCCGTCGACCAACTTCTACGCTCTCGCGAAAGACCAACTTGTAAAACAAACCAAATTTTAAACTGTGCTCTTTTTGAAAATTCACCAACTCCATTTATCCAGCTTGGTAACGGAAAATCGATTCCTAATTTGACTCTCTCTGCTCCACCCGTTCAAGAGGATCAGGTTCAGCCTGAGCTAATTAAATTCCAAGAGACATTTGAAGAAGTTAAAAATTCGCTGCTTGAACTCATCCTCGCTGGAAAATCAAGGCGTGAAGACCTAGATCCTTATCGGCTTGCCCTCTACGACCGCATGAATACAGTCAGCTTTAATGGGCTTGCCCCCGATGGTCTTTGTCGAAGTTCTCGTCCGAACGCTAAATACAACGGTGCCGCACATTCTTTCGTCATTTGTCCGGGATTTCTTAAAGTCGATAAAGTGAATCTCATTCGAGTTGTGGCCCACGAACTTTCCCACTCGATCGATTTCTGCACGATGATGGGTTCGATGTATGAGCGTAATCTTTCAACTTTCCCCAAGTCGGCGAGCTATGATCCTTACTTCACCACACGCAGTCCGTATCTCGTCACAACACCCAGTGGGGAGGCGGCGATCTCTCCGGCAGATTCTTTGAACCTCTATATCCAGCAGGGACATTTAAAAATATTGGATAATGGAGGCGACCCAAAGCTCTATCCTCTGGCCAGTTCGGTTTCCTGCTTAAAAAAATTAAAAGGTGAGACCGACATCCTTCCTTCTCGTGAAGAATGTGCCCTTAATACGACATCGGCGTCAGAGGACTCGGCAGATATTTGGTCAGCTCGGGTTGTAGGAAAGTATTTAAAAGATCACCCTTTTCAAAATGAGCTCGAGCGCCAGGCGTTTTTCTTTGAAGCGGTTCAAACAATTTGTAAGCCTCAGATAAAATCGATGAAAACTGGTGGTGGCGCAGCCGGAGTTCATAGTTCGGATACTTTCAGAATAGATGAGATTTTCTTGAGCAATCCAGATATCCAGAGTGCCATGGGCTGTGAGCCTTTGCCGCATTCTTGTGAGGTTAGGTAAGCCACACGCTCTTTTACTCACTTAGTCGTCGATAAACATCAATTTCAAAACCAGTCTTCTCGTTGACCCAACGCAAATCCTTGAATCAACCCATCTCCTTCGTTAGAGTACTCTCACTTAAAAAGTGAGGATATCGATGAAACTTCTCGAAGGAAAAAAAGCTCTTATTCTTGGGCTTGCTAACGACCGCTCAATTGCTTGGGGAATTACGAAAGCATTCAAGGAAGCCGGAGCATCGATTGCTTTGTCGTACATGAATGATGCGATCAAAAAGCGCGTGGAACCCTTGGCAGCTGAAATCGGTGCGGACTTTACCTTTTTGATGGATGTGACTAACGACGATCACTACGCCACCATGAAAGAGACGGTAGAAAAAAACTGGGGCAAGTTCGATATTCTCGTTCACTCTTTGGCGTTTGCTGACAAAGAAGATCTTTCACGTCCCTTTATGCACACAAGTCGCAAGGGCTTTGCCATGGCCTGTGATATTTCTGCTTTCTCACTAGTGGGAATGACCGATGCCTTAGCACCACTCATGAATGATAACGGATCGATCATCAGCATGACTTACTACGGATCACAGAAAGTTATTAAAAATTATAACGTCATGGGTGTTGCGAAGGCGGCCCTCGAAGCATCAACTCGCTACCTCGCTTATGATCTCGGACCTCGTGGAATCAAAGTGAATTGTATTTCTGCGGGCCCGATCAAAACTCTCGCGGCGTCAGGGATCACTGGTTTCAGAACTCTTCTCACTCAAGTGGAAGAAATTTCTCCCATGAAGAGGAATGTGACTCCGGAAGATTGCGGAGGAGCTGCGGTTTATTTGGCGTCACACATGTCGGGTGGAGTTACGGGACAAGTTCTTTATGTAGATTCAGGTCTTAATATCCTCGGCGGCTTCTAGTGTTCACTCTCGATCATCTCCACAAGATGAGAGAGGGTATTGAGCTCTTCAATGAACAAAAATATTGGGAGTGTCACGAATCACTGGAGGATCTGTGGATGGAGGACAGGCAGGATCCTGCGAGAAATGTTTACTGGGCGGTCATTCAAGTGGCGGCCGCTTGTATCCACTATCGGGATCAAAATCTGGTGGGTGCACAAGGGATGAACAACAAGGCGAAAGAAAAGTTTCGTCGTTGCCGTGATCAAAAGATTATCACAGACTTGAGGCCCCGGCTTAACTGGGATGAGCTTGAGAGTCTTAGCTTTGCGATTCCGGAGACAGAAAGTAAGTTGGAAGATTTTAAAAAAATATTTGAGTTTCGTTTTACAGATTATAAATAAATGAGGAGTCTCTCATGCTCTGGATTGTAATGGTTAGTTGGCTCGCGCGATTGATCTTTGTCTTACTGGTTGCTCTCTCTATTTGGTCCATCACGATTATTCTTGAACGCCGTACATATTTTAAAAAAATTAAAGTTGCTGATTCCTCGCTCAAGCAAAAGATTCGTGCTGGAGATCTAAAATCTCTCGCAAGCTCAGATCATGAGTTCGCAGCTTTTTACCAAGAGATCAGTGCCTTTAAATCTACTGAACAAATTGAGCGCGCCTTTGATGCCTTCACCCAGGATAAAAGAAAAGAGATGGAAAAGGGTCTTCCAATTTTGGGAACACTCGGATCAACCACACCTTTTATTGGTCTTCTAGGAACTGTATTGGGAATCATTGTTTCTTTCGGTGAACTCTCTCAAGGAAGTGGATCGACAAATTCAGTGATGTTCTCGCTGGCGGAAGCCTTGGTCCTTACGGCGATGGGACTTGTGGTAGCGATTCCAGCGGTGATTGGCTTTAATATCTTCTCCCGCAAGTCTCGCGCAGTCCTGACAGATAATTCTGTTTTAAAAGATCTCTACATCGCTTACCGAGGTTAGTATGGCGGGCCGCGGATTTGATCCCAACGATATTGGTGAAGGAATCAACGAGATCAATATCACTCCCTTTGTGGATGTGGTTTTAGTTCTGCTTGTGATATTCATGGTGACGGCCCCTGTGATGCTCAAAGAGAGTATGAAGGTCAATCTACCTAAGACGATGACTTCGGATCTCACCACGAAAGCCGCCACGGTGGGAATCGCGATCACCAAAGAAGGCCAGGTTCTGTTTAATGGAAAACTTTTAAACCCGGAAAACCTGGAAGCTGAACTCGCTCGTTACTCTAAAGAAGCTCCTGAGACAAATTTCCTCATCAGTGCTGATGTCGATACAAGGCACGGTGAAGTGGTCCGTATGATCGATCTTCTAAAACGAAATAATTTAAATCGCTTTGCTCTTCAAGTAGAGAAAATAAAAGAGGGAAGTCGTTGACCGCTATTTCTCCCTCTCTACGCACTTCAGTTCTGATTCATCTGGGCTTCATAGCTCTTTTTATTTTACTGGCATTGAATCCCAAACATGAAACTTTTGTTGTGCCGGTTATTGTTGAAGTTCCACAGGCCCCACAGCAACTTGATGAAATTAAAGAAAAACCTAAGGTCGTCTTAAAAACCATGAATACTCCTGTTCCATCAACAGTACCGGCGAGAGAAATTTTTGGTGCAAATCGAAACTCACTCACCGATGCTTCCTTGGGGGCAGACGGGATTGACGTGAAAAAGGGCAACACCCTTGCGAAGGCCTCAGACTCTGAAAAACTCAAAGATTCTGACGCTGATTCACTTCCCACACCAACCGAAGAATATCTTGTTTCAGAGATGCCCTCGGTTTTAAATGAAGTCAAACCAGTCTATCCCAAAGAGGCACGAGAAAAGCAGATTGAGGGCAAGGTTGCTTTGGATGTTTTGATTGATGAAAAAGGTGTGGTCAGACAAGCGAGTGTGATTGAGGGGCCTGATATCTTTCGCGCGAACGCTTTGAATGCGATGAAACTTTTTAAGTTCAGACCTGCGCTCGTAGATGGAAAATCAGTGGCTGTTCGTATCCGCTATACTCTTAACTTTGAGCTCGAATACTAATGCTTATTTTATTATCACTTCTGCTCAGCCTCACGGCTTTCTCTGGCTCGCTTTTAGAGAGAGGGACCCGGACGCCGATTAAAGATGCCAATATCTTCCTACTGCCAATGAAACTTAAAAGTGTCACTGATGAAAAGGGGCAGTTTAATTTTTCAGAGATTCCTACAGGAGATTGTGACGTTATCATTAACGTCACTGGATACGCCAAGTTCGAACAAAAAATGAACTGCGACTCCATTAAAGATCGTACGATTTATCTAGAAAAAAAATTCTATAAAAATTTCGAAACGACGGTAAAAGGCAAAGTGAATAAGCGTGACGATCAGATGCAATCACTCACGCAAGAAGAGTTCATTACGGCTCCCGGTTCATTCGGAGGAGATCCCGTTCGTGCCGCCCAGAATCTTCCCGGCATTGCACAGAACGGGGCCAGTGCCCAGATCATCGTACAGGGTGCAGCTCCTCAGGATACGGGCTACCTCATCAACGGTCACCGTGTACCCATTATCTTTCACTTTGGCGGACTCTCAAGTGTCATCATTCCTCAGGCTGTAGAGCGAGTTGATCTTCTCCCGAGTGGCTACGGTCCAGAGTACTCAAAAGCAATCGGAGGAATCATTGGCCTCACCACCAAAGATCCCAAAAAAGATCGCATCCATGGTATGGCATTCGTGGATTTACTCAACACGGGAGGACTGATTGAAGGTCCGATTGATGAGAAGTCCTCTTTTCTCGTGGCCGGTCGCTATAGTTACATCGGCCAAGTCTTGAAAGCGGTGGCGGATAAAAATGCGGATTTCGAACTGACGGCCGCTCCAACGTATTATGATTTTACCTCGATCTATAATCGCCAGATCAATGAACAGAATAAATTAAAGGCGACTTTTGTGGCGAGTAGAGATGAGTTAAAACTTATCGCCAATAAAGGTTTTGATAATGATCCTGGACTAAAAGGTAGCTTTTATAATCGAACAGAATTTTTTAGATTTATTCCGCAGGTAACAACCGATTTGGGTCCTCAAACCAAAATGGATAATTCCTTGGGTATTGGACGAGATGCTATTTTGGTGAACGTCGCTGGACGATACCTCGAGGTGAATTCGAATATCATCACCCAGCGATCGGAGATTGCCCATGAATGGTCTAAGACCTACAAGACTTACTTGGGCCTTGATAATCAGTTTGATCAAACTAATGTTCGCATCAATCTTCCTAACTCCTATAACGTCGGTGGCGTAGGAAATCCATTTTCGGTTGGTGACAATCGCCGCTTTGATACGAGTGTAACCGCCTATGATCTTGGCGCTTATCTTCGTCAAGAAGTTAAGCCTAG
Organism: Bacteriovoracales bacterium; assembly: GCA_038322885.1. Lineage (GTDB taxonomy): Bacteria > Bdellovibrionota > Bacteriovoracia > Bacteriovoracales > Bacteriovoracaceae > Peredibacter. Next base: position 47,354 of record JBBQGK010000004.1, read on the forward strand.
CGCAGACTCCCGCTGGACTTATCTTCCGAACTTTCGTGTTGATCATTTTTCTATTAATTCGACCACCATGCTTCAGCCACGATTCCAACTTCGTTACCAGTTGGAGCCGAGTCTTTTACTGCGAGGAAGTTGGGGCCTTTATGCTCAGCCACCTCAACCGGCTGAAGTGTCGAGGGAATATGGAAATAGAAATATTCGCTCACCGTATGCGGTCCACTATACGACGGGTTTTACCAAAGACTTCCGGAACGGAAGTACCAATGGACTTGAATTTACCAACAACTATTTTTTCAAAGAACTTAAAGACGTCGTGATCCCAGATATTCGTAAAAATTATAACAATAACGGCACGGGTTCTATTCTGGGAGGAGAGATTCAAGCGAAGTATCGCCAGGATGATTGGAGCGGGCAGCTTGTTTATACTTATCTTGATAGTAAACGTCGCATTCCAGGCTACGGGACAAGGTCATCGGAATACGATCAGACTCATAACTTAAACCTCATCGGTACTTTGAATAAAGAGCGCTGGACTTTCTCTGGGCGCTTCCGTTTTGTGACTGGGAATCCTTACACGCCTATTATAGGGGCGACTTTTGACAGCGATAATGATGTTTATATTCCTCAGCGTGGATCAATTTATTCTCAGCGCTTTGATGCCTTTAGGCAGTTTGATATCAGAATCGATCGCAAGGTGATCTATGATCAATGGATTCTTACCTACTACCTCGATGTGCAGAATCTTTTCAACACGAAGAACTCACAGAATATCCAATACTCTTATGACTACACACAGAATAAAAAAATCTCAGGACTTCCGATCTTACCGACCGTTGGTGTGAAGGGAGAATTTTAAATGAAACTCGTAAACTTTTTTTTCCTTCTCGTTATTTTATCTTGCTCGAAAGATAAGTTTAGAAAGGTTGAGCAGCTTAAAGATTTTCGAGTCCTCGCGATTATCGCTGATACACCCGAAGTTTCTAGTGCTGGGGGGACCGTTCATCTGCAGCTCTACGTATCGGATGTAAACGGAGGAGGGAGGACCATCACAGGAACAACTGTCTCTTGTATTGATCCTGGTATTGGTAGTGGGGCGCCTGTGACTTGTGATTATGATTCAACTAAGCAAAGCTCTACCTACACTATTAATACATCTGTGGGAGATCCTTCCACTCATTCTTTTACGGGGCTAAATACAGCGATCCTCAACGTCAATGTTCCTGCGTTTGTTCTCACGAGTCGCTCGAGTCGGGAAAGCTTTAATGGTGTGGCGTATATCACAATTTTTGAGTTCAACGTGGATGGTAAGATTCAGAAATTTTTTAAGCGTATTAATGTAACGAACCGAGGAACACTCAACTCTAACCCCGCAACAGCTTCCGTTTTACTGAATGGCCACGCCTACACTGGAGTACCAGTTCAAAATTCAAAAATTTATTTATCTACAAATGATGAAGAGAGTTATGATTATGAAGAAGTTGATGGAAGTCGCTCAAGCCGTAGTGAAAAATACGATGTGGCGTGGTTTGCCACAAGTGGTGAGCTGAACAAGCCGAAATCGGAAGCTAATGAGGATGTCGAATTCATTAAAGGGCCAGATGCATCTGCATTTGTGCTAGTATCTGTTTTGCGAGATGATCGCGGTGGTGTTTTAGTTTTGCGGGAATGATTTCTTAAAGAGGTTATAATGTTCGGGATGCCAAAATCTTTTTCTACTTCCTTGGGTTTGATCTTTAAAGATCCGATCAATCTTTTGCTCGCGATTGTTCCAACAATCATGGCCCTCGCTGTTTATCTCTTCACGATTGTTTTTATCTATCGAAACTCAGATCGATTTACGTCAATGTTTCGCGGGTACATCTATACTGCAGATCAGGCGACCATTTTGGCGAAAGTCTTGACGGGAATTCTGATTATATTCATTTTCTTTTTGATGAGTTGGACCTTTATCATTGTGGTTGGAATTATTGCGGCACCATTTAATAGCATGCTAAGCTCGCGGATTGAAGATCGTCTTTGTGGTAAAAAAGTGAGTGATGATAAAAGTCGTACATTTAAAGAAATCACGGCAGGACTTGGTAAGACTTTTAAAAATGAATTAAAAAAATTGATTTTTGTGGTCTTGATGGCGGGGATCGCTTTTGTTTTGAATCTCTTTCCACTTTTTTATCCCGTTGGACTTATTATTCTCTCGATCCTTTTATCAATTCAATTTGTGGATTATTCCTGGTCACGCAATGATGTACATTTCGGACAGTGTCTTGCCGACACCATGAAAAATATTATCCCCTACACAATGTCTGGTTTTGCATTCCTAATGTTGGTGAGTATTCCTCTCGTTAACACCCTCGTGCCAGCCTTGGCAACGAGCTACTACACGGTACTATGGCTACAACGACAGAACAAAATCTCATTGTAAATAACGTCAAAGTTATTGCGATCAAGCTTCCTTTTGATCTTCAAGAGCGCATTCTCACGTTCCCTTTTTTGCATGCGCTCAGAGCATTTCATCCGAAGGCAGAAATTCATTTTATCACCCCAAAGATAAATATCGAAGTTTTGAATCTTCTGCCTTTTAAGGCTTATTATCACGAGTTCGATGAAGATGAGATCAGCTCCATCTTTGACGTTCATCGCTATTGCGTAACCTCGCACATCTATAATGTAGATCTTTTTGTGAGTCTCACAAATTCTTTTCCCGATGCTTGCCTGGGACTTGGCCTTAGGGCCAAACAGCGTCTAGGTTTTTCTGACGGTTGGAAAACGTTGGTCCTAAATCAGAAAACGCCAAGGCCCGTGGGCCATCACCTATGTGAGAGCTTTCTTTCTCTATACTCAGTTCATACGGGCATGGAGTCTGATCCAAGAACGAAGGTCACAGCCAGGGAAGTAGATCCGGTCTTGAAAGACTGGAACTCCGAACCCTACATTGCCATCGATCTCTCCCCACTACGAGATGCCATGATCGATCAGGAGTGGGTAGATCTCATTTCTCAATTTGAAAATCAAAAAATTGTCCTCTTTGCTTCGGATGATCAAGACAAGGCCCAATCTATGTTCAATACCTTCATGGCCATTCTTCCGCCGACAAATACCTATGTTAATTTTAAGTACAAAGAGTGGATTGATCTCTCAAAGATGCTCGCCTTTGCTCGTGGAGTTATCTGCTATCAAGGGGCACTCGCTGCTTTTTCGGCTTACGTTGGTGCTCGCACACTCATCATTTATGACCGGGATGATCCCCAGAGAACCGCCCCTTTTTATTTTGTTTCTGACGTTGCTGTTTTAAGTGCGACGGATCCCAATGCCGTCCATAAAATCGCTTCGACCGGAGTAATCAAAAAACGCGTGAGAATGAATATGGAAGGGGTGTTTGTGAAGGCGATGGAATTTTTCAGGCTGAAATAAAAAAATTAATTAGTCTTTTACATGAGCAATCAATGACCAAGCAAAATCTTTGCTTCACGATGATTTTTTCGCCAGATACGGGCATCATGATAGTAGTGAAGAAAGAGTGGTGTGAGATAGAGTCCAATCAAGATCGTCTGGTTAGAGCGTTTGCCAATGATAAATTCTTCAACGTAAGATTCTAGAAAACCAAAGATCAAAGCTGTTCCTAAAATAATCAAGATAGCTTTACCAAAAGACGAAAAAAACTTTGGCCTAGTCCTTTGCAAACTTTGTCCCATGATGCCGAAGTAGGCCACTGCATGAGTCATGAGAAGTGGAAACAGTACTTGAGTGGCCGTTCTACCCACGAAAAAACAATACCCGTAAATAAGTCCAGGCAGAGCGATGGAGAGGATCCGGTTATACTCTCGGAAACCTTTACGCCAGAGTCTATATTCATAAAGTGCCCAGGCGAAAAGTGTACAAGCATAAACAGCGAGGACAGTTAGAAATAAATTATGCTGGGGGTATAGGAAAAAATCTTGGTTACTATAGTACTGATTTATAACACCACTTCGAAAGTGGTAGGCTAATAACGGTAAGTAGAAAAGTACATAAAGAAAATAATCAGATCCCTTACGCGATTGATGATTTAAATTTTGATACCACTTAGCAAAACCAAAGCTCTGTCTTACATGATGATAATAAGTGGCATAGACGACGAAATTCCAGAGGCCGGGAAAACTGAACCAATGCCAAGTTGAAAAGATAAGGAAAAAAACAATAGGCATGACCCAGTAAGTTGGGCTCGAACGCAATTCTTCCGGATGAAAATAAGTCCTCCAGACAGTCGTATAAACGTGGCCTGAATCAAAGAATGCCGTGACGATGAGGGCATAAAGTAAGGAGCTCTCCGCTAGGTCAACCGAATAAAGAGATAAGGCAACACCCAATAGACCAGGTAGATAAAGGAACCCCAAATCTCGAAAGAATGAACCAAAAATCCACATCGTTAAATTCCTTAAGCCTTAGTGATACAGGATATCATAACCTCTTAGATAATCTAGAACATCTGGGGATGCCCGCTGTCTAAAATCCTGACACTCATACAGTAAAAATTCCTTAAGCCCCTAAGTTACCAACATTCCCCTCTATACTCGAATGAATCACAGGAGTTCTCTATGAAATTCATCTTAGGTCTAAGCCTTCTGGCCCTCGCCTCTATGGCCGAAGCAGCTACGAAAATACCAGTCACCTGGGACTGTTTACTCAAAGATGACGTGGTTACGTGTAATGACATCCGAGATGCATTTTTTTCTGCCAATGATGGATTCGAGAGAGTTCCTGCTGGGCCTCATCTCATGTCTATCAACTTGCGAAAAACCCCTCTTGCCAATGCACTCCTCTCGAAAACCGAATATAAATTCATTATCTCTGCCGCTCAAATTCAAACCGAAATTGCCTACCAATTAGATGATCACTTAAGCTCCATGGAGAAATCAGAAAAAATTCTTGCAGAGTTAAATAAGCTTATGGAAGCGTTTAAGCCAGTTCTTCAATATGAATCATCAGGCGAATCTAAACAAAGTCCTTTCTACATTGCTCCAAGTATTTCTGGATCTTTTAAAAAACAGCCCGGTTCGAGCAGCGGTGAAGGTGATATTGGTTTCATCGCTAACTACTCAACTGAGAGATGGCGTGTCGTCGGATGGCAGTTCACCGATGCGAGTACAGAAAAAGCCGAGGCCACAGCATTCACCTACGCACTTAACGTGAAGGTCTTCACCTTCAACGAAGGATTCGGTATTGTTCGTAGTCTTACGAATCATTGGGACATCGCCATTCGTGCAGAGCGAACGGATGTGAGCACTGATATTAATGGGAGAGATCTGGGGTTGCCAGATTCGGTTCTGAAAAATTCGGCGAACCAAACGATATTAAAAGTTGGAGGGGAATGGCTACTTCACTCTTCTATTACGGAAAAAACCAATGGGAACTTAGGTGTTCGCTACCACGTAGGCCTTGAATCAAATAACTATATTGATCCACAATCTTTTGCTCAAACTAAAGATAACTTCGCGATCCACACCGTTGAAGTTCTTGCGAGCCACCACTGGACAAAGTTTGATCTTTCTACGACTGGGTCTGTTTATGCTTCTAACTTTCGTGAAAAGCAATTGTATGGTGCTTCTCTTAAAGGAGATGTCTCGTATCAAGTTTCAAGTCGCCTGAGTGTCGGAATGGGTGTGAGTGCGAACTACGATAAAAACCCGGTACCTTCCGCTGCCGCAGGGAAACTTTCTTTCATTAATCTCACGAGTGGTGCTTACCAAAACGATTCTCTTTCATACAAAGGGAAATTCACCCTCAAGTATACCTTCGGGAATGCACGTCTCTACAATAATGAACAGCGCTGGAAATACAGTAGTAGTAATAACTAGTTTGGTGAGGCGTCGGCGTAGGTAATCTCAACGTCGATGATCGTTTGAACAAATTCAGGGAATGTGTAGATGGTGAATGATCTTGTGAGTTCATCACAGTACTGATCATTGGCGACACTAATTTTTTCAATCGAATATTTAAGACCACAATCGAGCTGAATTTTTTCATTTTCTTGAGTCAGGAGAACAAGTTTGTCCTCGTCTTCATTAATAGCTGCAACCTTAAACTCGCCTCTCATCGTAGGACGTCTCAAAGGGTCATTTCCAATTTCAAAATTACAGTACTTTTGAATCTCGCAACGATCATCTTTATGAATGGTCTCCACTTTGTGAGCGAGTTCAACCGGCGAGCGCAGTTTCAGTGTCGATCCCGGCGTGAACGCTTCAAACTTACTATGATAAGAAGAAGGCGAGCGTAGAAATTTCCGAGTGCAAGAAACACTCATGATGAGAAGAAGGATCAAAATTAAACGCATGGATTCTCCGACAAGAAATTTCACTTCTTATCGGTTATGATTAAGGCCGGCTTAATTTATTTTTTGAACTTGGATAGATTTGTGAACATAAAATTTATTTGCAGTTGTTGAGACCATCAGTTAAACGACCTGCCTGAGCAGCTGCGGTTACACAATCACCGTAAGTATCCGAACCATCGACTTTGCAGTAATTGAGTCCGTCGGTTAGTCGGCCATTTGTTGCTGCCGCTATCATACATTTTCCAAAACTCAGATTTCCCTCAACCTTGCAACCGTTGAGACCATCGGTAAATCGCCCGGCCTTCACAGATGCTTGAAGGCACATACCGTATCCGATCGACGCATCGACGTTGCAGTAGTTGAGTCCATCAGAAACTCGTCCACAATCAGCTGCCGCCTTCATACATAGTCCGTAACCAATCTTGGAATTTGTTTTGCAGTAGTTTAATCCCTCAGAAAAGCGACCACTACTTGCCATGGCCTCCACGCAATAACCGTAACCAGCATCTGCATCAGCCTTGCAGTAATTTAGTCCTGCTGAGAAGTTTCCACTACTCGCTGCCGCCAAAATACAGTGACCGTAGCCTTCAGTTGATGCTGGTTTACAATAGTTGAGTCCCTCAGAAAATCTTGAAACGGAAGCTGCTCCCTGCATACAAAGTCCATATCCCAAAGAACCTTCAGCTTTGCAGTAATTGAGACCAGAAGAGAAATTTGTTGGTGATGATGCTTTCATGCATAGACCGTAGCCAATCGCTCCAGCTCCGTTACAGTAGTTCAGGGCCTGGGAGAAGTTATCGGTGGTTGCCGAGGCGATGCACTGACCGTAGCCAATCGTTCCCTCTCGTTTGCAGTAGCTCAAACCTTCCGAGCTTCGACTGAGTATATTCGCTGCTTTAAGGCACATAGTGTAGCCCGTCTCGACTGGCGGTTTGGCCTGGGGATCTTGGGCAAAGGCCGAAAGCGAGACGAAAAGAAGGATTATAAGTGTTTTCATAGCTGATTCTTATAAAACTCGGTGGGCTAATACAATGAAGGAAATCGCAATTTAAGAAACCTTATAAAAATTCTACGGTACTCTTGTGGGCCCTGAATTTCCTCCTCTTTTATCTATCCAAATTTTCTATAAACTAGAGTGGACTATTATCCCTTTGGAGAAAATATGAAATTTAGTCTTCTTTTTTTGATTCTTCTCTCTGGCTGCACTTATAAGTCTTCTACCAAGGAGCAGGTGAGTGTAAAAAGGATTCCTTCTGCGATGCCAAGCCCAGTGAAAGGTGCGTGGAGATCATTCAGAAATGGATTTCAAAATCGGGCCGTTCATTCGCTTGCGGTTAAGAAGCTTGTGGAAGATTCTGTGTACCGAAAGGTTTCAGCTTTCGAGGCCGGTGGACTCTTCTGGGGAACAGCTGTGGTAGATGACCAGGATAATGCTTACGTTGGATCAACGAATAAATTTGTTTACAGTTTTAACTCTCAAGGAAAATTACGTTGGAAATATCAGATCTATGATCGAGCTGATTCACTAATTGATAGTGCCGCGGTCCTTGCTCCAAATAATCTTGTTGTCGTTCCAGGCGGAGACGGATTCCTGCATGCACTCAATCGTGATACCGGTGAACAAGTTTGGGACTTCAAGGCCCACGGAACAAGTGATGAAGGTCACCAGGAAGGATCGACGGTGAATTCCTTCGAAGGAAACGTTCAGCTTGGTCCGAACGGAGTCATCTACGCAGGAAATGACAATGGCTACATGTACGCCGTTGATCTCAATGGTAAAGAGCTCTGGAATTTTAAAACCAATATGATGATTTGGTCTTCACCTGCTTTTGATCCGAAGGGCGAGTGGATGGCCTTTGGATCTTTGGATGGACATCTTTATGTCTTGAATCCTGAAACTGGAGCGGTGATTGATCAGGTAAAAATTGGTTACGACGTAAAAAGTTCCCCTACAATTGATGAACAGGGAAATATTTATTTCGGGGCCTCGAATTTTATTTTTTATAGCTACAAACTCGTTGATCAAAAACTCGTGAAGAACTGGGAATACGCTGGTGCGCATGGAGAGCTTTATTCTTCGGCCGCTCTCAAATCAGGAAATATCGTTTTTGGTTCACTTGAAGGTGGGTTTTATAATGTCTCTGCTGAGACTGGGAAACTTAATTGGCGCTTCATGACTTATTCGCCGGTGGCCTCTTCGCCGATGATCACGTCTGATAACGTCGTATTGTTTGGCGCCAAAAATGGAAAGCTTTATGCCTTAGATCTTATGACGGGAGAAAGAATCTGGTCTTATAAAACAAGTGATGTTCTCCAGAAAAGTAATCTTGATGCTTCGGTTTCACTTAACTCAAACGGAATGATCATTAACGGTTCTTACCGCGGTATTGTTCACCAGATTCCTTATGAATATTGTTTGCAACACAAGAGTGATGATAAGTGTGAATTTGGTGATAAAAATGACAGTCCGGATTTTGGTCATAGCTTAGTGGCTGATGAATCGACTCTTATTTATTTTAACTCTCAGGGAAAATTCGAACAGACTCCGAAAGCAAAAATTGGATTAACCGAGATGCTTAAGTTGCAACTCGTATCTTTGAAAGAGGGCGTCTGGGAAATCGACCGTGCGATTAGCACCACGAGTGTGAAGGTGAGGATAACTCCCCATGTGGACTTACGAGTAGAGACTTCCTCCGACGGACAGATTCTCAACATCTTGCCGCTTGAGGCATTTAAGCCGAATCAAGAATACAAAATGGAAGTAACTGGATCCCACTATCACCAGACAAACTGGTTTAAGGATCGCCTTGCTTTTTTTGGACATCGAAAATTTTCAACGTCGCTCAAGTTTACTACTGTAGACAACACAAGTTTTGACCGTCGATTCTTAACTGAGGGCGCACTCGGAATCCGTGCTATGTACCTCCAGCAGCCTCAGGCCCTAGATACTTACACACCTGCGGCCCTTGATGGTCAGGGTTTCCTCGCAAAACCTTTTGGCTTTAATGAGAAAGATGGATCGTTTCTTCTCTACGTCGTTGCCGCTTTCCCTCGAGAAGGAGATATGCTTGTATCGCCTGAACCGAGTAAGGTCTTCACGATGAAGGGATTTTTGGATGGAAACAACCTACGCACAGAGGGAAGAGTGAAGCTTTCAGCGATGGGAGGAACAATTGATTTCAACTTCATGACGGTGAGAGGAAAAATTCCTGATTTTGAGAGTATGGTTCGCAACACGTTTTATTGTCAGACAAGTTGCCTCTCGATAAAAGGTAACGGAAGTAGCTATCAGTTCCCGATGAAGCTCGTGAACCGGATCTGTGGGCCAACCTTGAAGCTTAAGGCGATCGGTGAGATGGATATGTACCACTACACCAAGAAGACGACTCCGCAAATGTTCCCGAAAGTGGTGGAGAAGTCTCATTCAAATAAAGAGGGAAACCTTACGATAAAAGTTTCTTCACCCTTGGTTGATACGATCATTTCACTTGTTGTTTATGAAAAAGAATCTGGGAAGATTATCCAGCACACGACGAAGATTGCGAAGAAGAGTGAAGAATCGGCCATTGAATTTGGCAAGGTCACACTTTCAAAAGGTCAGTCTCTCGCCGTTTTCTCTAACCAAGAAATTATTATGGAAGATGAATCTAACGAATAGTTAGACTCATCTTCTCGTCCTACTTAAAGAAAACTTTCTAAGATTCCATTCAGAGAAGTGAGCTTGGCATGAAACGAGCTCGCTTTCTCTCTGACCTCGGCCCGGACTTCTTCCGGAGCATTATTCATGAAATTCTGGTTATTGAGCTTCGCTTCAACCTTGGATTGTTCTCCCTTGGTCTTCTCGATATCTTTTTTGATCCGGTTGATTTGATCATTGATATCGATAAGCCCCTCGAGCGGAATAAAAATTTCCGTATGATCAGACGCAAATGTCGCCGACTTCTTTGGACGATCTTTGTTCTTGTCCTGAATCTTGCCAGACTTAACGTTGGCGAGATCCTTGAGGAAATGGCGAGAGTCGTAGATGAATTTGGCGAGGTTCTTGTCATCAGTGAAGAGGCGAACATCAATTTCATCTTTTGGCTTCAAATTCACTGCTGAGCGAACGTTTCGAATTCCAGTCGTGACGTCGATGAATTTATTCATCATCTCTTGAACTGTTTTGTTTTCAAGTTTTGCGTCAAACTCCACGTACTCTTGTCCAATCAAAAGCGATTTTCCATCTTCGAGGTAAGACCAGATTTCTTCAGTGATAAACGGAGTGATCGGATGGAGGAGAGTCACAATTTTCTTAAAGCAGAAACGCAGCATGGTCGCGCGTTTAACTTTCTCGAGCTCGTCTTCGCCGTAAAGAATGTTTTTCGAGAGTTCAATGTACCACGAACAAAACTTATCGTACACGAAGGCATAGATCTCTGAGCACGCATCATCGAAGCGGTAAGTATCCATGGATTTATTCATAGATTCAGCAACTGTGTTGAGTTCTGCCAAAATCCACTTGTCGTGCAAGTGCCACTCTGATTTGACCGGCAATTCATCCTGGGCCTTATCCAGGAATGGATACACAAACCGGAACGCATTCCAAAGTTTGTTAACGAAATTTCTATAGCCTTCGATTCTTTCTGGATCAAGATTGAGGTCACGGTTGTAACCAGAGCCTGCGGCGAGGGTGAATCTCATCGCATCGGCTCCGTATTGTCCCACCATGTCGAGAGGATCAATGCCGTTACCGAGAGACTTACTCATCTTTCGTCCCTGCTTATCGCGAACGATGGCGTGGATATAAGTGTGAGCGAATGGAGATTGTCCCGTTGCCTTGATTCCCATCATCATCATACGGGCAACCCAGAAGAAAATGATATCAAAGCCTGTGATCAAAGTTGTGTTGGGATAGAATTTATCAAATCCTTTTTCTTTCATCGCCTCTTTATCAGGCCATCCCAGAGTGGAGAGGGGCCAGAGTCCTGAGGAGAACCAGGTATCAAGAACATCAGGATCTTGGAAAAAATCTTTATCTTTGCATTCGATGCATTCATGAGGATCAACTTCAGCGGCCCATTTTGCATCACACTTACGACAGTAATAAACAGGGATCTGATGTCCCCACCAGAGTTGGCGAGAGATACACCAGTCTTTTGGATTCCTCAGCCATGAGAAATATGTATTTTCCCAGCCTTTTGGGAAAAAGGTCATATCACCATTTTCGACCGAGCGAACCGCAGTCTCTGACATGGACTGGGTGTTCATGAACCATTGTTTTGAAACCATGGGTTCAACGATTTCATCCGAGCGCTGGCCGTGGCCCACGGAATTCATGTGCTCTTTTTTCTCAACGAGGGCATCGAGCTCGGTTAAGAGTTGCTCGATTTTAGCTCGTGCTTCTTTGGGCTTCATGCCTTCAATTTCGGGAGCGAGTCTATTGAAAGTTCCATCTTTATTAAGGATGGTTATGATCGGAAGGTTGTGGCGTTTACCAATTTCAAAATCGTTAAAGTCGTGTCCAGGAGTTACTTTGAGACAACCAGTACCTTTTTCAATATCAACATGAACGTCACCTATGATCGGAACTTCGCGGTTTGAAATGGGGATGATCGCTGTCATGCCGATCAAGTGCTTAAATCTTTCATCGTCAGAGTTCACGGCAACGGCAGTATCGCCATACATGGTTTCTGGACGAGTTGTTGCGATCACAAGCTCAGTATCAGGAAGTTCTTTAACTTTATATTTGATGGAATAAAAGAAACCTTTAACATCTTTGTGCTCAACTTCAGCGTCAGAGATCGCTGACTGAAGGATAGGATCCCAGTTCACGATATAGTCTGACTGATAAATCAGACCCTCGTTAAAAAGCATCACGAAGAACTTTTTTACCGCCATGTTAGGAATGGGATCGAGAGTGAAGGTCGAATAATCCCAGTCACACGAAACACCCATTTTCTTTTGCTGATTCACAATCTCGGAACCGTACTGCTCTTTCCAGTGCCAGATGCGTTTCATGAATTCTTCGCGGCCTAGATCGTGGCGATTTTTCTTTTCTTCTTTCCAGATCAGTTTCTCCACCACCGCTTGAGTTGAAATTCCGGCATGATCGGTTCCAGGAATCCAAAGTGTCTCAAAGCCTTTCATGCGCTTAAAGCGAATGAGTGCATCCTGAGTTGTCGCATCGAGGGCGTGGCCCATGTGGAGCTTGCCCGTTACGTTCGGTGGTGGCATCAGAACGGTGAACGTTTTCTTTTGCTTACCTGCGCGAGGCTTGAAGCTTTGGTTTTTCATCCAGACGTCGTACCACTTATCTTGAGAGGCAACAGGGTCAAAAGTTTTTGGAAGATCATTTTCAATTTCCATTAGGCCATTCCTTTAATGAGACTCACCATTTTATTTGTGTCACTAATTTTGATGTTTTCTTGTTTTTGGGTTTTAAGATGCTTTACTTGTACTTCCGCATTTAAAACTTCGTTTTCACCGATCACTATGACAGCGGAGAAATTTTTGCGCTCAGTTTGAGAGAAAAGTTTTTTTGGTTTCACTTCACCAAAGTAGGTTTCAACTTTGAGACCATGAGCTCGAAGGTTACGGCTCACATCAAAGGCCATTTTTTCACCATCAGCTGTTAAGTAACCTACGATCACATCGAATTCTGGTTTTGAAAAATCGGGCATGAGTTTGTGGGATTTAAGAAATTCCATAAGGGGCACTTCACCCAGTCCAATACCCACACCTTCAAGAGCAGGCTCATTAAAAATTTGCAGGAGATTCGCGTATGATCCACCACCCGCAATGGCACGATTGTTATCCGGGTGCTTATCGAAAATTTCAAACACCATACCTGTATAGTAATCAAGACCACGAACAATCGACGGATCGAAAGTCACAAACTCGTCGATCCCGGCACTTTTAATTTTCTTGAAGAGATCAAAGAGGGGCTTAATAGATAATGAGACAACCTCGTGGTGAGCACTGGCAGGTTCATCTAGAAGAAAATCAACTTTTTCTGCCAGGTTCAAGTGCTTCTTGATAAACGTTTCAAGGCCCTTGATATCGATTGAATCTACATAATCATTGAAGATCTGCGAAGCTAGCTCATTTTGAGTAATGGTATTTACTTCCATCTCAAATTTTTCCGCGGGCATTTTATTTTTACGGTCTACAAGCTTATAGAGTTTTTTATTTGCTTCAGGGGAGAGCTTGATCAGGTGATTGAAAACAAAATCAACGATTCTGCGATCGTTCACATGAATTTCAAACTGCTCCTTCGTTGCACCGAAGGCACGCATGATTTCAACTGAGAGTTGGATAATCTCGAGATCTCCAAAGACTCCCGCACCAAAGATGTCAGCGTTGTACTGGTAAAATTCACGCAAGCGCCCTTTCTGTGGTTTCTCATAGCGCATGAGATTGGGAATCGAGTACCAACGAAGGGGCTTTGAGACCTCGCGATGAATCTGAGCCACCATTCTCGCCACGGTCGGAGTCATCTCAGGACGAATCGCCACGAAGCGGTCCCCTCGATCCGTGAAAGAATAAATCTGATCATTAATGAGCTCTTCGCCAGACTTCGCTTTATAAAGTTCGACCTCTTCTAAAATAGGACCATCATACGGTTCGTAGGCGAATTTTTCAGAGACCACCGACATGATATGGAAAATAAAATTCCTCAATCGCATGTCTGCTGGAAAAAAATCGCGCGTGCCTTTATACGGTGCTTTTGAGAGCGCCATTGGGGTCCTTTGGAATGGGGCTTTAAGAACAAAATCCTACTTGAAATGATAAGCAATGTCGTCGATGCTGCACGGCGGATTTTGGTGAATTTTGCCAACAAATTCTGGCTTTATTTTAGTCCTGGGATATCTCAGTATCTTCTCAAGAACTTGAAACTAAAAAGAAGGTTAAAAAGGATGATTCTTTCGTAGGTGTTAATTTAAGGGGGTCTTACAGTGAATCATTCCAAAATATCGGAGGGAATGTGAAAAAATTGTACGTAGCTTCGGCACTCCTGGTCCTCTCATTCAAGGCTTCATCTGCACAAACTCTCAGTACACAGCCTGGTACCCAAACCTCATCCATATCGACGGTCTACCCAGGATGTGAGTTGCCCGCTAAAACGTATTCTAGAACGATTACTCTGGACGCGAGTAAGGGTGACACTTTGCAGAGCTATTTCACAAAAAAACTTATTCAGCCTGGAGATCACATTATTCTTAAAGGGCCGCAGGGAAAATTCCTTACCTCTAAATACACTAATCCCAGTCTCGTTGATAATAAGCAGTGGATCCTTATTGAAGGTTCTGGTGCATTATTCACACAAATTGATGTGAGAGATATTGGTCGCATCGCTTTCACAAAAGTAAGTGTCTCTGGCGGGGCAGTGACTTTTGGTGGAGCAAACAACGTCGTGTTTTATGATAACAAAGTTTTTGGAGGAGCTGATTCCTCGCGTTGGGAGGTAAGAGATTGGCTCGCCATTCATAGTGGGGTTGCTTCAGATAATTCGAAGTGTGTGTCTATTACAAAAAATCTCTTGATGAACTTGCGCTTCGGGATCACGGCCAGCACGCGTGCAAAAATTTCTAGTGAATCAGCGGTTAATGTTTTGATTCACGAAAATACGTTGAAGAACCTGTCAGGAGATTTCATGCGTCCAATTGGGTCGAACATCACCATCTCAAATAATAATGCTTCTGATGGTTACGTCTCGATTGCTGACGGTGATAGTAATCACGACGACTTTATCCAAGGATTTGCTTACCCCTTAGGAATCGAGTTCTCGAACGTAAAGGTCCTCAACAATTCGTTTCAGGAAACCACGAATTCGAATCGTCGTTTTCAATCTAGCTACCAAGGAATTAGTGTCTTTGATGGCCTCTACACAAACTTTTTGATCAAAGGAAACACATTACTAGCGAGCGCCTACCACGGAATCGCCATGTACTGGGGACGAGACGGTATCATCGAAAATAACACTGTCATGTCGACCTATAAAATAAAGCCTAGAAATTTTTGGATTAGAGTGACCGATTCGAAGGCTGGGGTGTCAGCAAAAAATATCACTGTTAGAAACAACATTGCGAATGCAGTAATTCTAAGCAAAGTCGCAGGCGCCGTGACGGCGAGTAATAACTACGCGATTCCTTCTGAGCAAGGTAGTAAAAACTTTGTAAAATTTGATGTTGTGAATGAGATCTTTAATCTCAATCTTCTTCCGTCGAGTTTAGCGTATGGAAAAGGTGCTGGGTCGAAGTAGTCATTACGTTTATATTTTCTTATTCATCAAATGGGTCTTGGTTAATTCCAAGACCCATTTTGGCTTTATACCGTCTCAATGAAAGAATCCCTTATAGAACAAAAAATTTATTTCATACGCCATCAAAAGGTCATGCTCGATTCAGATTTGGCTGAACTCTATGGAGTTGAAACAAAAGTTTTAAAGCAGGCCGTGAAACGGAATATGAATCGTTTTCCTGAAGATTTTGCGTTTGTTCCAGATAATAAGGAGTTAAACGATTCGAGGTCACAATTTGTGACCTCAAATGAGCCAACGTACTGGAATCACAATTGGGTTAGCCCACTTCTTTTCACTGAATACGGTGTAGCGATGCTCTCCTCTGTACTAAGAAGTGAGCAGGCAATCGAGGTCAATATTTCTATCATCCGTACTTTCACCAAACTTAGAAAAGCTCTAGTTCTTGAAAAGGAAATCATGAAACAGATCAATGAATTGAAATCAGGAACGAATAAAGTTTTTAAAATAGTTTTTGAACGAATGGAAAATTTAGAGGATGTCGTTTATCCCAAATTAGATACAAAAAGAAAAAAGATCGGACTCAAAAAAGATTGAATCTACTTAGGTACTGGAACTTGTTTCTTCTCTAACTCTTTGGCTACATCATCACTTACTGTACTCATATCTGTCGGCGTAATCGCCTCAACCTCTGTGGCCGCCTGATCTTTTTCGAGCATTCCTTCTTCCTTAAGAGTCATTGGTTCTTCATCGTTTTTCTGCATGCGCTTAATGTCTTCGGGATGAAGATTAGTCAGGCGATCAGGAATGTTGAAGATCGTGATCTTGGTATCACCGGTGGCGGTTGAAGAATAGCGTTTTAAGAGAATCGATCGATCATTTAAGCGGCGTAGGATGATCCATGAAACTTCTTTAGAGAGTTGATTAAACTGATCCGCATCGAGGGCGTCCATCTTATCAATCCATGGAAGAAGATAATCGATGTAGCGCCGGAAGCGCTCGGCCTCTTTGCGTTTTTCTCCTTCAAAAGAAGCAATTGTGAAGGGCTTATTTGTGATGAGGCCCATGTCCCGGCGGTGGCGAAGCTCGGCCATCATGGAGCGCCAGATCCAGAGAGAAAAGGGAGTCAGGTACTTTTGCTTAGTGACTAATTGATTCTCTAGGCGATCGATCATGAGAGTAGAAATATCAAATTGTCTGACGGTGGTGAAACGGTGTTCGAGCACATCTTTAATGACTTCTGATTTCATCAAAAGAAAAATATGCTCTTTAGCGAGAAAGCCAAGATTCGTATCGATGTCCTGACAGAGTCCTACCATCCGGATTTTTTCCGAAGGAGTCTTGATCATGAGCTTCAAAGAATCAAAGAGGTAATTGAACTCGAGAGGAACTCGATCATTCACCGTTTTAAAATCTTTATCAAAGGCAAATGCACCTTGAGAAAAAATAAGAGTGGTAAGAAGGATCGATCTATAGTTCAAGTGGTAACTCCTCATTTTTTGGAGGCACAACTTTTAGAATATCATCACTTAAATTAGATCTTCCTTCGAGCACATAGTAGTCCCCACGATCAGGTACTAAGATTCTTCCATCCATTTCGATCAGCTGGTTCACGTGCTTCAGTGAAGTCTTGGCCTCAACTTTTCCAGCGAGGTCTACAAAAACGGCTTCAGTATTTTTGACCTGGAGTTTTCTTTCTACGCCCATCGTTTTTACAAAGTAGTAGCCCTTTGTCGTGCAGATCATGTTGCCTAAGTCCTGGTCTTGAGACGTGTAGATGGTCGTAAGTCCCGCGAGATTAGAACCATTGGGCTGTGAGATCTGCATGATCTTACTTCCTCGCTCAACGCCCTCGTATGGAAATTCTCCGACTCCGATGGCGGCCGAGCTTGAGCAGAGCTCCATTCGTGTTGCCGTTTGCGAGGCACGGTAGATGATAGAGCTCTTTTGAGTGAGAAGGTTGTAGCTCATAAGGGCTGTGTAACCCTGCTCATTAAGATCGGTATAAAGGATGGTATCTGAAGTCACCATCTCAACTTCGG
The DNA here is from genome assembly GCA_038322885.1 of Bacteriovoracales bacterium. Taxonomy (GTDB): domain Bacteria; phylum Bdellovibrionota; class Bacteriovoracia; order Bacteriovoracales; family Bacteriovoracaceae; genus Peredibacter. The sequence goes on from JBBQGK010000004.1 coordinate 64,938, forward strand.
GACGGAAATAGGGATTCATCTTCGCTTGGAGAGTGATGAGATAGGTCTTTTCCGTGATGATGTTTTTAATCGATAATTCTTTATCAATAGGGTTATAAAAAGAGATCCATTCATCGACGAGATGGAGTTTGGCATTAACTCCTAATCCAATTTCTTTAGCGACTGTATTTCCAATCTCAAGAGTCATGATCTTATTTTTCTTGTAGAGATCATATTCCCCGTGAACATTAGGGATGACTTCTATCACGAGGCGCTTTTTTGTGCGCGATCCTCGTACCGTGAAGTCACTTGTTGCAGCCGAAGAAAGAAAATCGACACTCCGAAAACTTGAAACCATTCCTAAGACTCCGGGACTTTTTTTCACGTAGGCGTATCGACCATCCATCGTAATGTAGCGGATGGAATCGATAGAGTGCTTCGTTAAGAACTTAGGAAGTTCAGCAGCACTCACAGCAGTAATAAGGCCCAGTAAAAAACTAATCCAAACCATAGAGTGTCCATAGTCTTAAAGGGTGGTAGCGCTGATAGGTGCGGACCGCAGAGAAGACGTTACTCCAACTGACTAAGCGCGGGGCCTGAAGCGAATCGAGAGCAGTGCGAGTAACAAGAGCGACGTTATCATTCTCACGGATGAGTCCATCTATGATGAAAGGCACTGGAGTACATTGGCCGAAGGACTGAGACTTCATGAACGTCGGAAGGAGTTCTTCCATGCAGCCCGTGCCGTGGATCAGACCACTACGGCTTCGCTTGAAAAAGTTAATGACGTTAGTGAGATTAGAGAGTGCCTTGCCGGTGCGCTTGAAATCATGAGTGAGAAGATACTGCTGCGAAAATCTCTCACCTTGAACAGAAGTCGGAAAATAATCCAGAGTCACATGATTTTTAATTTTTATAAAATCAATCGGGCGGTCATTATAAAGGATCTTGTGCTTACATTGGGAAACAAAACATTTGTTCGCCTCATAGATAATCACGCACCCAGATTTATATTCCATCTTAAGTGGACTGAACTCGCGAGAGTCGACCATCTTGCAAGTTATGCCTTGCTCAGCACCGCGCATCTGCCTGAGAGCTGAGGCCACGACGACTGGGTATGAATGGGGGGAGTTATGATAAGAACCAAAGAAAATTTTTGAGCAGACTTCTTTTTCATTTAATGGATCATCATAACAGGCCTGCAGTTTCCAGGATTCATCGTTATCAAACTTTTCATTGAAATCAAAAACTTCACCGGTTGAAATGTTCGAGCATGGGCCCTGAAATTCCTTCACACTACCTTTGGTAATATTGAGAAGGATGCGAGAAAGATTGGTCACCCCGAGTTGATCAGACTGAGATGGGCAGTCAAGGTAATCTGATCTCATGGTCGAATAGTTCAGAGCAAGCGAGAGAGTTTCGCAGTTCATCTGGGGCGAGAGTCCTCGATTCTTTGAAGATTGATAGAGACAAAGGTCAGTCTCTTTTTTCATGCGGGCCAGGCACTGTCGTAACTGAGCATCCGAGGGTTCAACTGTACCGGATACAAACGAGCAGATGCCTTGTGCGTAGATGCGATCTTCCAAGCCGCCGGCAATTTTGGTCCACATCGAGACATTTAAAAATTCCGCACAGAAAAGTTCTTCGTCATCAAGATGCTTGCAGATGTTATCAAGATAATCTCTTTGCATCTGAGAGAGTTTCTTATCGATAACGGAAGCAACAGCTTTTCTTTGAGAAAGATCCGCCGGGTCTCCGAGTCCCTTCTTTGCCTGATCCAAGTATTCGTGGATCTGACAGAGGTAGGGAGTTTTAGGACTTCCTAGCCAATTTAAGTGAACAGTTTGGCATTGTTCGCGGCCACTTGGGATGTCGAAGCTAACATCTTTAAGAGTCTTGTCCAGATTTTTTAATTGAAACTGATCGATGAGAGTTCTGGTTAAAGGACAATCGAGGTTCACAACATTCGTTAAAAAATCTTTTCGGGCCATAATAGAGGACTGGCGCTTCCCTTTACCATCCACATAAGTCACGAGCACGTTTTGAATTTTGCCCTCAGCACTTTTTAGAAGATCTGTGATGATGGAATCATAGAAGCGGCACTTATCCATACTCGCGAGCTTGATGTAGCTTGAATCGGAGTGAAGAATAATAGAGTTTAAAAAGTCTGGTTCAAGGTCAAGGCCCGTTACACTGGTCGACGTCGTAAAGGTGCGCCCATTTTTCACGAGATCTTTAGAACGATTATTGAACTTATCTGCGTCGACTTGAATAATTTTCTCAAAAGTCTGTATGAGGCCTGGATATTCTACAGACGCTGGGGTCTGGATGGCATTGTCTTGAATGGGAGTTAGTTTAGCAGGTGGTGAAACTGGGACCTGAGCAAAAGAATGGGAAAAAAAGCACGACCCTAAAAGGATCGTGCCGATAATTTTCTTAGAGAACAGATTTAGCGAGAATTGAGGCCACATCTTCAACCTGGAGTTCCTCGGTTTTTTTAACTGAACCTTTCGATGAGTTGAAGTTAATCATACAGAATGAGCACGATGTTGCAAGTTTTGGAGCATTCGTTTCGCCGATCTCATTGAGACGATTCTCCGCCAAATGATGGCCTTCCGGAAGTTCGTACCACATGTTCCCGCCGCCCATTCCACAGCACGTTGCCTTGTCTTTGTTTTTCACCATTTCTTTGAGTTTTACCCCTGGGATGCTGGTTAAAATATCACGAGGGGCATTGTACTCGCCGTGATGACGTCCAAGGTAACATGGATCGTGGAAAGTAAGTTCGCCAGCGACTTCTTTCAGCGCTTTTAATTTTCCAGAACGTAAAAGTTCAGAGAGAAGTTCTGTGTGGTGAACTGTTTCAAAAGTTCCATTTTCAAATTTTGCATACTCTTTTCCGATCGTATGCAAACAGTGTGGACAATGAGTCACGACCTTATCAAAAGTGTATTGTCTCATATTCGCGATGTTTTCAATCGCGATCTCGTAAAACGAATACTCGTCTCCGAAACGACGAACGGGATCTCCGTTACATTTTTCTGTTTTACCCATGACCGCAAAGGAAACTCCCGCTTTCTTCATGAGATTAATTGTATCTTTCACAACTTTTTGATTTGAGCCATCGTATGAACCAGCACAACCAACGTAGTAAAGGTAATCAACTTTTTTTCCGGCCTCAATCACCGGAACGTCCATTCCCTGGGCCCAGTTAAAGCGATCTTCCTGCGCAATTCCCCAAGGGTTTCCGTTCTTCTTAACTTTGTTAGTTGCATCCGCGGCCGCCGGAGGAATATCTCCCAAAGTCATCACCTTGTAGCGCTTAAGATCCATGATGATTTGGACGTGTTCGATGTTCGCTGGACACTCTTCCATACACGCCCCACAGGTCGTACATGAATCAAGCTCATTGGATGCATAGATGGCAGCAGGATCCCAGAGATTAATATCTTCGCCCTTAACTTTTGAGTCACCTTGGTGAACTCCGAGAGTGTCGCGCAACTTTGTGATGATGAGTTTGGGATCGAGAGGTTTGTCTGCGAGATTTGCCGGACAAACTTGCGTGCATCGTCCGCATTCCACGCAAGACAGCGTATCAAGCCGCTCTTTCATGGTGAGCTCAGCAGTTTTCCCAAGACCAAATGTTTCAGCAGATTCATTGTTAAAATCCATTGGATTTAAAACTCCTCCTCGGCGGTACGGAGTGATGAGCGCGCTGAGAGGTAAAAGGAGAATGTGGAAAAATTTTGAGTGAGTAATACTGCCGATAAAGACCATCGTATTAACCATGTGTAAAAACCAAAGAACCATATAAGCACGAGCGAGGAAAATGGGACCGTAACCATTCCCTGCACCAGTCAATTGCAGAAGGTTTGCGAGCCCGTAACCCACTGGAGACCACAAACTCTCTGAGTGAGGCATATTCATCACGCTGATACGGATCGCTTCTAAGAAGTAACCAATCACGACCAGCGAAATGAGCATTCCGTACATGAACTTTTCTTGTTTCGGACGAGTGGCAGAAAGATAGGCTGGTGTCTTCACGTAACGTCGATAGTAGGCGAGACCCAGACCCAAAAGAACCATGATCCCGGCGATATCAGCAAGAAAAGAAATCACGATGTAGGTTGTGCCATGATAAATCTTGAACGGCGTATCAGCGTGAATCGCAACCACTTCCGTGGCAATCCATAAAACCATAAAGCCGTAGAAAATCATCGAGTGAAAAATACCTACGTACTGATCGCGACGAACTTTTCCTTGAAAGAAAATAGTTCGGCCAAAATTCTCAAAGTTTAATTTTTTCGGAAGAAGTTCTTTGGGAGATTTTCCGTTTGTGACGAACTTATATTTTTGAATGAGTCCTTGAACAAAAACGGCCGTCGCAAGTGCCACACATACATACATCGAGAGCTTCATCCAGACAGGAACCATCCACATGACTTCCCGTGTAGCTTCCATATTCATCTCCATCAGTCCTCCCTTGACCTACGGCGTAGCATTTGAAAAAATACTTACGATAATAGAACCATATTTTATATCCACTGGACGGTTGATGCATAGTTCTTTCCTCATCTTGGTGAACGCGGGCCTGGCCCTTTATTCATCTGTGCTTTTTTTAAAACTCATCACTCAGTTTGGATTACCAAACCACCCAGCTCGTTTCACGGCGTACATCATTTCACTCTGCGCTTCTGCTTTTTTTGTGATGGATAGTTTGGCTGAATTTAGTGTGATTGGTCCTATGGAGCTGATGAAATGGCGGGCCTTGCCTTTGGTATGCGGAAGTCTGGGAATTCTTTTTCAAGCAATGCTCTTGAGTCATAAGCTTACATTTATTCAGCAAAAGGTTATTTCTCGAATTCCCTTGATGGCGGGTCTTGTATGCTTTTCTTTTTTCCCCTCGAAGGCCGATATCTTCGCAGCGGCTTCAATTGTTGCAGGGGGAATTTTCCTGAGTGTTTCAGTTGGAAAAGCTCGCTATCAAAAACGCCTATTCATGAAAATGATTTTTTTCCTTCTGGTCACGTACCTGTGTCGCTTACCTGGAAATTCGTGGGTCATTGTGTTGAGCCAGTGCTTTTTGTATTTTGCCGTATTCTATTTTTTCCTTTTCGAGCATACTTTTGGAATCTCAGCTTTGGTAGAAGGTAGGACTCGATGAAATGGCTCGCACTTCTTTTATTCGTCTCGTGTGCACAGGTGACGAGTTTGAACATGAAAAAACACCAGTTCGGTGTTCTTCCTACAAAAATTATCTGGTTTCAGATCGCGGGCCTGGAAGAAGAGCATCTGGCGATGATTCGCTTTGATAGAAGTGCTGAATCAAAAACTTCTTTTGAAAATATGGGCTGTATGGGAAAAAGCTGGAGCTATAATCTTTATGATTTGCGGCCAACTGCAGAGGCTGGTTTTCTTTCTCAAATGACGGGAAAAAAGAATATAAAACAGACTTGTGAAGATGTGGAGATTCGCCCGATTTGGAGTTATCTCACTGGAAATAATAATTACAATACAGGAGTTTTGGAAGTCGGAGCAACGGATCAGCAGAGTTTAGTGAGTTTCAATAGGTGCGGAGAAAAAGGGCTCGTATTTTTAAGCAATCTTCATTACTGGTTAAAAAAAGCCGCACCAAAAAATTCCGAAACTTATTCCTCAGCCGAAAAAATTCCATTCTCTCCGAATCAGTTTTATTATGATCGATCTTGCGGACCCAAGCTTTGTACTTCAACAATTTTCGAAGACTTCAAAGCAATCTACCCAACTTTTACCAACTCATCTTATCGAAACCTTTTCATCATCCGCGACTTTACCTATCTAGCAGCCCTTGAGAAAAAAGATTTTGCCGGTGCAAAAAGGATCCTTGAAGACCTCGAGCGAACTTTTGGTATGGCCCAGGATCTGACTGCAAAAAGTTCAGAGCACCTTGTTCTACTTACGACTTCGGCTTCAAAATATATTGATCTTCCGACTCAAGGAAAAGGTTGGTATGAGTTTGAGAAATTAAATTCAGGGGCGGACGTCAAGAGAACTAAGCTCACAAACCTCGTGATCGCAAGTGGTGTACGCGCCGAGAATTTTTGTGGCGTATATGATGACTCACAAATATTTGAACGTATTTTGAGTGGACCAAAGCAACAAGGTCTAGAACTTATGATTATTAATCCTTTCAAATGATCGGGCAAAAATTTTCCGACGATCTTGCTGAGGCAACTTTTGATCTTGTGATCATTGGCTCCGGAATCAGTGGTCTCACACTCGCCAACATACAGGCCAAAACGGGCAAAAAAGTTTTAGTTTTAGAAAAACATTACATCGCTGGTGGCTTCACTCACACTTATCAAAAGAAAGGTTTTGAATGGGATACGGGGCTGCATTACATCGGGGACGTGCACCGTGAAGGACATCCACTGCGTCTTCTTTTTGATTACGTCTCTGGAGGAAAGCTTAAATGGGCCAAGTTGCCAGAGCATTATGATGAATTTCATTTTCCAGGTGAGGTTTACACCGCCAAGGGAGGGAAAGATGCATTCATTGAAAATTTAGTAAGGTCTTTCCCTCATGAGAGAAAAAGCATCG